>JAFMDO010000050.1 GCA_017857245.1 Pontimonas sp. | reverse complement strand
ACCCGTGCTACCGCCGTGAAAGGGCGGCGTCCTAGGCCACTAAACGATGGGGCCGAAGCTACTGCCAAAGCATAGCAACAGGGATTGAGTCTAGGGTTGGGCGCCCGGGAATGCAAACGTCACCCTTCGCCACACCGAATCAAACCCACCGCTCTCGGGGCAAGGTAGCTATCGTTGGCTGTTGTGAGCCCCTTCTTCCTGCGCCGGCGCTATGCGGTGGCGGCCGTTCTCGCTTCACTTGCGTTGGTGGCAGGGTTGTCGCTTGCTCCGGCTAGCCCCGCGTTTGCCGATGAATTCCCCACCTGGGAAGAAGTCCAAGAAGCACGTAAAGATGTTGCTAAAGCCCAGGCAAAGGTCAAAGAGATCCAGGAACTACTGGCCGGACTCGAACAAGCCTCTGCTGAAGCGGAGCAAGAAGCCGCCAGATTGGGCGAAATCTATTATGAAGCGCTCTTTGAGTTAGACGAGGCAACCTTTAAGCAGGCTCAGCTTCAAAGCCAGGCCGATACCGCCTCGACTCTCGCTGAGGAGTCTCGACTCCAGGCGGGACAGTTCGTTGCAGAGCTTGCTCGCGTGGGGGGAGCAGACCTGACAGCAACCCTTTTTGTGAGCGGTGATGACGCGACACAGCTGCTCTCGCGTATTGGCTATGCCGCCAAAATTGCCGAGCAGACCGATGGGATTTATGCGAAAGCCCTCGCTGAAATGAATGCGGCCCAATCCCTCAGCGATCAAGCCGAAGTGGCTCGAGAAATTCGTGAGGAACTTCAAGTCATTGCCGAGGGCGCCTATGAAGCCGCTAACGCTGCGGCGATGCGAGCGTATGCGGCGGTCGAGGCGCAATACGAAAACAGCGCGCGCCTCGAAGCCCAGCTTGAGGTTCTTGTCGAACAACGCGAAGCCACCGAAGTGGACTACCAAAAAGGCGTCGTGGCTCGTGCACAGTCTGAAATTGCGGGAATGATTGACCCGGGTCAAATCAGTAGCTCTGGCTGGGCGAGGCCCTCTGGCGGTTATATTTCTAGCCATTATGGGCCCCGGATTCACCCCATTTATGGCATTGCCAGGCTTCATGCCGGAACCGATTTAGCAACCTCCTGCGGGAACCCGGTGTATGCGGCAAATTCGGGGCGAGTGAGTTATTCGGGTTGGCTAGGGACCTCGGGAAATTTCATTCGGGTAACCCACAGTGACGGCTACACCACTGGCTACGCCCACCTTCAAAGTGGTTCCCTCTACGTCAGACTGGGGGAATCGGTAGTGACCGGTCAGTTGATCGCGCGGATCGGTAACACCGGTGGATCCACCGGTTGCCACTTGCACCTAGAGACTCGGCGCAACATGGTTTCCCAAGATCCCTACCCGTTCTTCATCAGCCGGGGTATTCGCCTGGGCTAGTGGCCCGGGAACGCCTTAATCCCCGCTTCGATGACGGCTTCTGCGTCCGCGCACGAGCCCCACCCTTCGGTCTTGACCCATTTGCCAGGCTCTAAGTCTTTGTAATGCTCGAAGAAATGCTCGATGGCTTTGCGGGTGTATTCGGGAATGTCATTAACATCCTGAATGTGATTCCATCGTGGGTCACCGGCTGGGACGGCAACGACCTTGGCATCACTGCCGCCGTCGTCGGTCATGTTAAACACCCCGACTGGCCTGGCCGCAAGCCCGACACCGGGAAAGAGCGGGTACTCGGTCAAAACAAGGACATCGACGGGGTCGCCATCCAAACCCAGGGTATGTTCAAAAAACCCGTAGTCGGCGGGGTAAACAAAGTTTGTGTAGAGCACGCGGTCAAGGAAAATCCGACCCGTTTCGTGGTCAATTTCATACTTGTTGCGGCTCCCGCGAGGGATTTCAATGACGGCGGGGTATTCGGCCATGGGTTTTACTCCTTTGGGGAAAGCTTCGTGAAGTAACCTTACCGGGTGGCACCGAGGCGAGAATCAGGGCACAGACGCCCACGATTGAGCCCTGCGATGGCAGATGTTCGTCGTGCGGTTCGCGAGTGGGCCGGTCTTGTGGACGCCACTACCGGCGGCTACTTGGTGGCCCTCAGTGGTGGTGGTGACTCTCTAGCGCTTGCCTGGGCCCTCTCTGAGGAGGCTCCCGGTCTTGCGCTGCCGGTGGGGGCGGTCATTGTTGACCATCAGCTCCAAGCGGGCTCCGCCGAGCGGGCAACAATCGCCGCAGAGCTGGCAACGGGGTGGGGGCTATCTCCCGTCATCATCAAGACAGTCACGGTGGGGGACGCGGGCGGACCTGAAGAAGCTGCCAGAAAGGCCCGTTATCAGGCGTTTTCAGAGGCCCTGAAAGAAACGGGTGCCAAAGGGGCCCTCCTCGCTCACACGAAAGATGATCAGGCGGAGACGGTCCTGCTGGGCCTTGCCCGGGGCAGTGGGCCTTCGGGTCTCAAAGGCATGGCGGTTCGCGAGGGAATGGTTCATCGACCACTGCTGGAGTTGTCACGCGAAACCCTTCGACAAGCACTGCGTGATGCGGGGGTGGAATGGTGGGATGACCCCCACAACGATGATGACCGGTTCGCACGCTCGCGCGTGCGAACCCACGTTCTCCCCCTCTTGGAACAAGAGTTGGGCCCAGGGGTAGCCGATTCTCTGGCTCGAACAGCATCGCTCTTTCGACAAGACTCCGAAGCGCTGGATGGGTTTGCCCAAGCTTGTATCTCCGAACATGTCGATGCCGAAACAGTGGGTCAGCGCAGCGTTAGGGTAGAGATTTTGCTGGAGAACAATTCTGCTATCTCCTCCCGCGTGCTCCGGAGCATGGTGATGGCGGTGGGGGGTGGCCCACCCAGCTTTGCCCAGATGAGCCAGATCCACGGTTTGCTCACCCAGTGGCGAGGACAGTCCGCCATCGACCTCTCCGGCGCTACCCTTGAGAGAGTGGAAGGGCGCATTGTTGTGAAAGCGCGAATACCTAAGGCTGTGAAAGGGATCCGTCGTGGACTTTGAGGATGCAGGCTCTGACATTGTTTCCGTCGTCGTAACGGCCGAACAGATTGCAGAAGGTCTCGCGAGGATGGCTCGCGAAATCGAGGCAGACCTCTCCGGCAAGAGGCCTTTGATGGTGGGGGTGCTCAAGGGCGCTGTCATGGTGATGGCCGATCTCGCGAGAGAGCTCACTATCGACGTGGAAATGGACTGGATGGCGGTGTCCAGTTATGGCCGCTCCACCAAATCCAGTGGCGTAGTGAGAATCTTGAAAGACTTGGACTCCTCTTTGGAGGGCCGACACGTCCTCATCGTCGAAGACATTGTGGATTCGGGTGTCACGCTGAGCTGGCTGTTGGAAAACTTTGCTTCGAGGGGGGCTGCATCCATCAGGGTGGCCAGCCTGTTGCGCAAGCCTGACGCCATGTCGGTCGATGTGCCCATTGACTACCTGGGCTTTGATATTCCCAACGAGTTTGTGGTGGGATACGGGCTTGATTTTGCTGAGAGGTATCGAAACCTCAAGGGCGTCGGTGTCCTCAACCCCAGCGTCTATAGCGACGGAGCGTAGCGCCCTTTGCCCGGGGCGAACATTTCGGCGCGCGTGCGTGACACGCGCTAGCCTTGTGGCTTCGCGCAACCCTGTCCTGGAAAGGTCCCTTGAGCCACAATGGCCACGAAACGACCAACTTTGAAAGCTCTGCTTAAGGGCCCGCTTCCCTACATTCTGGTCGGGGTGGGTGTGGTCGTTTTGGGTATCTCGCTCCTTACTGCGGGAGGCTTTAGGCCCGTGTCCACCCAAGAGGGGCTCGAGCTTCTGCAAGATAACCAGGTGCAAAAAGCCACCATTATCGATGGCGAACAACGCGTTGACCTCGAGTTGCGTCAAAGTTTCCAGGGTGAGGGCACCCAGGTTCAGTTTTATTACGTCTCTCCTCGGGGCGATGAAATCGTCGCAGCCGTGAACAACTCTGATGTGACCGAATTTACCGACGAGGTCCCCCAAACCAACTGGTTTGTGTCGCTCTTGGGTTTCGTCATTCCCTTCTTGCTCATCGGCATCATTTTCTGGTTCCTCCTCAGCAGCATGCAGGGCGGTGGTTCCCGAGTGATGCAGTTTGGCAAATCCAAAGCCAAATTGGTTTCGAAGGAAACCTCCACCGTCACCTTCGATGATGTTGCCGGCGCGGACGAAGCTATCGAAGAGCTCCATGAAATCAAGGAATTTCTGCAAGACGCCGAGAAGTTCCAAAAACTAGGCGCACGAATCCCGAAGGGTGTGCTGCTCTATGGCCCACCCGGAACCGGAAAAACTCTTCTCGCTCGTGCTGTTGCGGGCGAGGCTGACGTTCCTTTCTATGCCATTTCTGGTTCAGACTTCGTGGAAATGTTTGTTGGTGTGGGCGCCTCGAGAGTTCGAGACCTCTTCAAAGAAGCCAAAGAAAATTCACCCGCCATTATTTTCGTGGACGAAATCGATGCTGTAGGCCGCCACCGCGGCGCCGGCATGGGTGGGGGTCACGACGAGCGGGAGCAGACCCTGAATCAGCTCCTGGTCGAAATGGACGGGTTTGACCCTAAGACCAACGTCATCATGATTGCCGCCACCAACCGGCCCGACATTTTGGACCCTGCCCTTTTGCGCCCGGGCCGCTTTGACCGCCAGATTCAAGTCGATGCTCCAGATATGAAAGGCCGCCAGAAGATTCTGGAAGTTCACGCTAAAGGCAAACCCATGGCGAAGGGCGTTGATTTAGCGGTATTGGCCCGGAAAACCCCGGGTTTCACCGGTGCTGATTTGGCGAACGTCTTAAACGAGGCTGCCCTCTTGACCGCCCGCGAAAATGGGAAGAAAATCACCGATGTCACGCTGGATGAGGCCGTGGATCGCGTGATGGCGGGGCCGCAACGACGGACCCGCATGATGAGCGACAAAGAGCGGCAAATCACGGCGTATCACGAGGGCGGACACGCGTTGGCAGCCGCAGCGATGCGCAACACCGACCCTGTGACCAAAGTGACCATTCTTCCCCGAGGCCGCGCCTTGGGATACACGATGGTGATGCCCCTGGGTGATAAGTACTCCATAACCCGCAACGAGCTGCTCGACCAGCTCACGTATGCCATGGGTGGCCGGGTTGCTGAAGAGCTTGTCTTCCACGACCCCACCACGGGGGCTTCCAACGACATCGACAAGGCCACGTCTATCGCTCGCCGAATGGTGACCGAATATGGCATGAGCGCGACCGTGGGAGCGGTGAAACTGGGCCAATCCAGTGGGGAAGTGTTCTTGGGACGCGATATGGGCCATCAGCGGGACTACTCCGAATCGGTGGCCGAGATGGTGGATGTTCAGGTGCGAAATCTTATCGATCACGCCCACACCGAAGCCTGGAAAGTTTTGAACCAAAACCGCGCCATTCTGGACCGCCTTGCGACGGAGCTTTTGGAAAAAGAAACACTGGATCACAAACAGCTCGCGGTAATTTTTGAGAAAGTGAAGAAGTTGCCCGAGCGTCCTCAGTGGCTCTCGAGCAAGGCCCGTCCTGTCTCGGCAGCCGGACCTGTCGCGATGCCGGCGAAGAA
>JAFMDO010000003.1 GCA_017857245.1 Pontimonas sp. | reverse complement strand
GGTAAGCGATGGCCTGCCCTAACAATGGGTAACGTAAATTCGCCAGCGTTTTCCGGAAAGCTTCCCAGGCGTCATCCTTTGGTTCCACACCAGCGGCCAGAACATGACAATACCCTTCAGCGATATTGGCGAAGAGGGTTTCCGGTTCTAGTTGAAGATCGTGCCCCATTTGGTGCAAACGAACCCAATCATCGTCCCTGACCGCCGACGCCCATCTCCCAAGTTCAGCATCCTCGGGGCTCAATTGGGCTTCCGGTGAAAATATTTCTGTCACTAGTTCCAACATCATTATTTGCTCCTTTTCTGCAACACACACAATCTATGCGTGACCTCTGACAGGCATGGAGGCCATTCCCTTGATGTCAGTCGATATGTCGGCTATTCGGCTGGTTTCCCTGGCATTTCCTGACACTTGCTGACACCTTAAACACTGTTAAAATGGCGGAAACACCGTGAGTTTCAGCTCTCGTAGGTAACTACGGGTCAGTTGGTTGGGGGTTCAAATCCCACCGGTACCGCCGAGTCGTGTTTCGATGGTCGTGGCGACCTGCATTAAGCGCTGGGCGAGCCCGGGGATATCGTTCTCCACTTTTTCTTTATCTCCGGTGAGGGCAATTGCCGCAGCGGGCCATCCTGTGTAATCCCGAATGACGGTGGCAACAGAGAAGAAGCCCGGTGTGATCTCTTCGTTCTCAATGGACCACCCGCGTTGTCTGGTTTGTTGCAGAAGGTCACGCAGATCCCGGACACTTTTAGGTCCGCGATTTTGGCGCACGGGCAGAAGCGTTGATCCGTGAGGGTAAAGGGCCCGCATTTGATTCTTGGGCAAGTGGGCGAGGATTGCGCGCCCTGTTGCGGTGAGGTGAGCGGGCAGTCGGACACCGACCTCACTGACCAACCAGGGCCCATGGGTCGACCGTTCCTCTACCAGGTAGATGACGTCGAGGCCATGAAGGACCGCTAAGTGGGTTCCTACCTGGAGGTCGTGGGCCAGTTGACGCAGCAATTGCGCCGACATGAGAACTAAGGGTTGCTGTTTCGCATAGCCGCTCCCAATCTCAAAGGCCCTTACCCCTAACCCCCATGTTCTGTCATCGGGAAAGTGTGTGGCGAATCCCCGAGCAGACAGGGCTTCGAGCAGCTGATAGGTGGTGGAACGGGGAATCCCGAGTGTTCGAGAGATGGTGGCGGCGGGGACTGGGCCTTTCCCGTGGGAAAGAAAATCAAGGACGGCCAAAACGTGCTCTGCGGCCGGAGATCCGCTCGACATCACGCAACTTCCTGTCTGATATACCGGACATATTCTTTACTGAGACCCAGTGTAGGGAAACCCATCGGGTGTGGAATCAAGTCATGAGCAAAATGTCGGGAATTAGCGTGACCGGTGGGGCACTCTCCGTGGCAGAGGTGGTGAAGGTCGCCCGCGAATACGAGAAAGTAACTCTCGACCCAGGAGCGCGTGAACATGTCGCGCGTCGCCGCGACATCATTGACAGCAAGGCTGCGGATCCGCAGGCTCACTATGGGGTCTCGACCGGATTTGGGGCGCTGGCCACCACATTCATCAGCACCGATCGTCGACGCCAGCTCCAGTTGAGCCTCATACGTTCCCATGCGGCGGGAACAGGTGCAGAGGTCGACACGGAAGTTGTGCGCGCGTTAATGCTCTTGAGGCTCCGCACGCTGATGACCGGCCATACGGGAGTGCGGCCAGAAGTGTGTGACCTGTACGCTGCGATGCTGAACCATCGTGTTACCCCGGTCGTGCACGAGTTTGGCTCGCTCGGTTGCTCCGGTGATTTGGCCCCGTTGGCCCACGTGGCTCTCGTCGCCATCGGCGAAGGAGAAGCGAGAGTGGATGGGGGGCCCATTACCCCAGGTGCGGAGGCCCTGGCGGCGGCGAATCTTGTGCCCCTGGAATTGCAGGAGAAGGAAGGCTTAGCCCTCATTAACGGAACCGAAGGCATGCTTGGATGCCTGGCGCTAGCAATCCACGATGCCACGTCTTTGCTGGTGACAGCGGATGCAGCTGCGGCCATGAGCGTCGAATCTTTGATGGGAACAGACCGGGTATTCCAGGATGATGTTCAGCGCTTGCGTCCGCATCCTGGCCAACTCGAGAGCGCTCGCCGAATGGCGCGGCTGCTGCGTGATTCCCCGATCGTGGCCTCCCATCAAGGACCCGAGGATGGTCGAGTCCAAGATGCATACTCGTTGCGGTGCTCTCCCCAGGTCCATGGTGCGGCTCGAGCCACTCTGACCCATGCGACCGCGGTTGCTGAGGTGGAATTGGCCAGCGCCATCGATAACCCGGTCCTGACCGATGAGGGACTCCTGCAGTCCAATGGGAACTTCCACGGAGCGCCCCTAGGGTATGTTTTGGATTTTCTCGCGATTGTGGTGGCCGATGTTGCCAGTATCAGTGAGCGTCGCACCGACAGATTCCTGGATGTTTCAAGAAACCAAGGATTACCGCCCTTTCTCGCCTACGAAGTGGGTGTTGACTCCGGCCTGATGATCGCCCACTACACCGCGGCAGCCATTGTGAGCGACCTGAAGCGTCTTGCTTACCCTGCTTCGGTAGATTCGATTCCTTCCTCGGCGCTTCAGGAAGATCACGTGTCCATGGGCTGGCATTCGGCCATGAAGCTCCGCAGCTCGCTTGACGGACTCTCCCGCGTGTTGGCCATTGAACTGTTGACGGCCTCGTGGGGACAGTCACTGAGGGCCCCTTTGATGCCGGGTACCCTCACCGGTGCAATCGCAGCGAAGGTGATGACGGTGGCGGGACCTGTGGGACAAGATAAGTTCCTTGCCCCCGTGATTGAGGGTGTCTACCGGCTTGTACGCGAGAAAAAGATTGCCGAAATAGTCGAAGGGATGGACTGATGAAAAGAACTGTTCGAGCTCCACGAGGGGGGGAGAAGACCGCAAAGACGTGGCAAGCAGAGGGTGCCATGAGAATGCTGATGAACAACCTTGATCCTGAGGTCGCTGAACACCCGGAGGATCTCATCGTGTACGGGGGAACCGGCAAAGCGGCAAGAAACTGGGAGTCCTTCGATGCGATTGTCGAGGCGCTCAAGAACCTGGAACCAGACGAGACGTTACTTGTCCAGTCGGGGAAACCTGTGGGAATATTTCGCACTCATGAGTGGTCGCCGAGGGTGTTGATTGCTAACTCAAACCTCGTGGGCGACTGGGCCACCTGGCCAGAATTTCGCCGGTTAGAAGCACTCGGGTTGACGATGTACGGCCAGATGACGGCGGGGTCCTGGATTTATATCGGCACCCAAGGGATCCTTCAAGGGACCTATGAAACTTTCGGGGCCGTCGCCCGTCAACATTTTGGTGGCACACTGGCGGGGACCCTCACCCTCACCGGTGGATGTGGCGGAATGGGCGGGGCCCAACCCCTCGCTGTCACGCTCAACGAGGGAGTAGTCCTGATTGTCGATGTCGACGAGTCTCGACTGAAGCGACGAGTCGAGCATGGCTACCTCGATTTCATGACCTCCGACATCGATGAGGCTATTGATCTAGCGCTCGGGGCAAAACAAGAAGCACGCGCCTACTCGGTTGGCCTTGTAGGAAATGCGGCAGAAGTCTTCCCTGAAATGCGACGGCGAGAAATTCCCATCGACATTGTCACAGACCAGACCAGCGCGCACGACCCTCTGGCCTATCTCCCCGCAGGAACGCCAGTGGAGCAGTGGGAAGAAGCCCGGGATAAGGACCCCGAAGGCTTTACTGCCCAGTCCCGTAAGGCTATGGCAACGCAGGTTGAAGCGATGGTGGATTTCATGGATGCCGGAGCGATTGTGTTTGATTATGGAAACTCGATTCGCGCCGAGGCGAAGCTAGGCGGCTATGAGAGGGCCTTCGATTTCCCCGGATTTGTTCCCGCCTACATCAGGCCATTATTTGCCGAGGGGAAGGGGCCATTTCGCTGGGTGGCTCTCTCGGGTGACCCGGAAGACATCCGCAAGACGGACAAGGCCATACTTGAGCTCTTCCCGGATGATGTCCACCTGGCGCGCTGGATTGAGCGAGCAGGACAGAAGATTCGATTTGAGGGTTTGCCGGCGCGTATCTGTTGGCTGGGATACAAAGAACGCCACCTTGCGGGTCTTCGCTTCAACGAAATGGTGGCCAGCGGGGAGCTGTCCGCACCGATAGTCATTGGCAGAGACCACCTTGATTCGGGAAGCGTGGCTTCGCCGTATCGCGAGACAGAAGCCATGGCGGATGGATCAGACGCCATCGCGGACTGGCCGATGCTCAATGCGTTGCTCAATACCGCCTCGGGCGCGTCCTGGGTTTCCTTGCACCATGGGGGCGGGGTAGGAATCGGACGCTCCCTCCACGCCGGGCAGGTTATTGTCGCGGATGGAAGCGAGCTTTCGGCACAAAAAATCGAGCGTGTGTTGATTAACGACCCCGGAACCGGGGTTATGCGCCACGTTGATGCGGGCTATGACCGGGCGAAGGATGTCGCCCGCGAACGTGGCCTGAAGATCCCGATGGGTCTCGAGTGAGTGAGCCACTGTTACTCACTGACATAGGCCAGTTAGTGACCTGCACAGGAACACCAGGCGCCGGCGAGGCCTCCCTGGCGATTTCTGTTGCTACGTCCGTGCTTATCCAGGAGGGACTCATTGCGGGGATAGGCCACGACGATAGTGCCGTGAAGGCCGCTCTCGCAGCGGGAGTCAACACGCTGTCGATGGACGACCAGGTGCTTATGCCCGGCTTTGTTGACTCCCACAGCCATATCGTTTTTGGCGGAGATCGAGTCGCGGAGTTTAAGGCGCGGATGTCTGGTGCGCCCTACCTCGCAGGCGGAATCGGCAACACGGTCTCTGCCACCCGGGAAGCCACCACCCAAGCCCTAGCGACTAATGCGGGAGCGCTTCGGGAAGAAATGCTCGCGTCTGGCTCAACGACCGTGGAAATCAAGTCTGGCTACGGACTCACCGTGGAGCATGAAAAGAGAATTCTTGAGGTCGCCCAGGGCATTACCGACCAGACAACTTTTTTAGGGGCGCACCTGGTCCCGGGCGAGCACGCGAACGACCCTGAGAGGTATGTCGAGGAGGTCTGCGGCCCCATGTTGGAGGCATGCGCCCCGTACGCGCGCTTTATCGATGTCTTTCTTGAAGCCGGGGCGTTTGATGCCCGCCAGGCACGACGGGTACTCCAGGCAGGCCTGGCTCACGGGTTAATCCCCACTCTCCACGCCAGCCAATTAGGACCAGGAGAGGGCGCAAAAATCGCTCTCGAGGTGGGTGCCGCCTCACTGTCTCACGGAAATCACCTCACCACATCAGATATCCAACTACTGCGGGGAAGTGGGGTTGTCGTGACAGCACTTCCTGGCACCGATTTTTCCACCGCAGGAGCGTACCTTGATGTTCGACCTTTGCATGATGCCGGCATTACGGTATCCCTGGCCAGCAACTGCAACCCGGGGTCAAGCTTTAGCTCCTCCCTGTCGTTCATGATTGCTCTTGCTGTGCGAGAGATGAAGATGTCCCCGGCGGATGCGGTGTGGTCCGCGACTGCCGGTGGAGCGGCCGCGTTGCGCCTGATTGACAGGGGACAGATTCGAGTGGGCGCCCGAGCTGACCTGATTCAGCTCCAGGCACCGGATTACGCGTATGTGGCCTATCGCCCGGGCGTAGATGTGGTGCGACGGGTATTTCTCAACGGCGACATGGTTGTAGAAAAAGCTAGGGACGTTCGTTAAAGCCTGCCAGAATTTCCAATACTAAAAGGGCGGCCAGTCGGATGGTGCGCCCATCAGCAGAGTCCTGTGTCGCGTCAATTTCTGTGATGTCAAAAGACACAACTTGGGGGTGTGCGGCCAGTCGGCGCACCAGTGCCCTTAATTCATATGCACTAATTCCCCCGGGGGCAGACGCGGGGCAGGCGGGAACGACTGCCCGATCGCACACGTCGACATCGATGTCAACGTGGATATTTCCTCCCCCGCTTCCCGCAGTTCTGCAGGCCTGCTCGGCGATTTTTTCCACATTCGAGGCGGTGATGTCTCTGCGGGGAATAACAGTGATTCCTTGGTGAGCGACAAATTCTGAATATGCTTTTGAGTTCGCAAAGTCCGCGATCCCTACCTGTGCTACGTGGGGGCCCGGAAGCCCAAGTTCGAGCAGCTCCCGCACTGGGGACCCATTGCTCTTGCCCGCTCGCACGTCGAAGTGGGCATCGAGCGTGATGAGCCCGGCACTGTCCCAATCACTATCGAGACTCGCGGTGGCCACGGGAACTGTCGCAGAGTTGTCGCCTCCCAGGGCGATGACCAGTGAGCTCTGGGAGGCTACCTTTCGCAGGTGCTCTATGGCGCCCGCGCGGTCACCATCGGGATTCTCGATATCGCCTGCATCGGTGATGGTGAGACCTTCCAGGCTGCGGGTGCCACCATCTCCGTGGTAAAACGTGTGTGAGTAGCGCCTGAGCGACTCTCGAATTGCTCGCGGCGTAGTGTCTGCGCGCGTGGGGGAGAGTGAGGTCTCATGCGTGGGAACACCGATGAGAACAACATCCGCATGATCCTGGTGAGCAGGGTAATCTCCGGCCCTGGGCCAGGAAGCGTCCTGGTAGACGGCGTCGGTCACGCCACTAGCTTACTTTGAGCCTCCGGAGGGATTTGCGCCAGGCATTCACTCAGCCAATCCGCAGGGGCTCCTCCGATAGGTTTGTGCTTTGGGCTATCGAGAGGACCCGTCATGAAACCAGAAAAGGCATTGGGAAAGCAACTGCAGAAATTCAACAGGATTGCAGGAGTTTTCCATTTGGTCCAAGGGGCCGCGCTATTTTTTATTCTTAATAATGAAACGAGAATACCCGTAATCACCCGCTTCTTTACGGACACCCCGGAGGGTATTCGACCAGAAAGCGACATCCTTTTCGAGTTTCCGGTAGCCCTCATCGCCCCCATATTCTTATTGCTCTCTGCTGCTGCACACCTCTTCATCTCCTCCCCTTGGTATGTCCGTCGCTATGAGACCGACATCGAAAAGGGCATCAACCGTGCCCGCTGGTGGGAATATGCCATCAGCTCCTCCCTGATGCTGGTTGTCCTGCTCATGCTTGGTGGACTCATCGAGATTTCCGCGATCGTGTTTATTTTCACCCTGAATTTCATCATGAACATGATGGGTCTGATGATGGAGATGCACAATCAGCTCACCCAGAAAACCAGCTGGTTCTCTTTCAACGTTGGTGTGCTGGCGGGAATCGTTCCATGGATTATGGGAGGGATTTACTTCGTGGTGTCCACGAACAACATTGCCGATGCCATCCCGGTATATGCCCAGTTCGGATTCCTCCTTACCTTTATTTTCTTCAACACTTTCGCCCTCAACATGTTCTTGCAGTACAAAAAAATCGGAAAATGGAAGGTGTACGCCTTCGGCGAGAGGGCCTACATTGTGTTGAGCCTCATATCAAAGTCGATCCTTGGATGGGTCATTGTGCTCGGCACAATGGAAGGCGTTTAGTCCAAGCCACCGTTCGTGAGGTTGGCGCCTTCACCGCTATCGGGTGAGGTAGGCAGCGAAAAACAGGGCTTGTTCGTCAACAGGCCAGCGGTTGGGGGGTCACCGGCGGGCTCTCCTCCCACCGGTACAGCCAACTTTTGCAGCTACGCGATGGCCTTCTTCACCAGCCCAGTGATTTTCTTCGCCACTTCGTTGGTGAGCTCAGTAATGGCGTAGGACGTGGGCCAGAAGGACCCATCGTCAAGCCGGGCCGCTTCTTGGAAGCCGAACGTTGAATAGCGAGAGTCAAATTTACTGCCGGCTTGGTAAAAGCAGATCACTGTGTCACCCAGGTAGTAGGCCGGCATTCCGTACCAGGTCTTGGTCGTAATCTCCGGTGAGATCCCCATCACCAAGGCATGAATACCGAGGGCGAGTTTTTTGTCGTTGCCCGCCATCTCGGCAATTTTGCGTTGCACCTGTTCTTCGCCGGGGAGCTTCTTGAACTCACGTTGTTCCCGTGCACGCTCCCGCATTGCCTCGCGTTCCTGATCGGAAAAGACAGAACTGGACTTTTCTTTATCAGCCATGGTGATGGGATCTCTCTTTGTGGAGTGGGACAAGGGTATAACTCATTCAACACACCTGAGACTTTCCCTACAGCGCTACCTCTCCACCCAGGAGTAGACCAATTCCCCACGTCACAGCCAGGGCGAGCGCCCCTCCAGTCATCACCCGGATGACGGGGCGAAGCAGGGGGCTGTGGCCCAAATAGGCCCCTATTCCACCGGTGAGTCCCAGCGCAACGAGGGATGCAGCGAAGGTGAGGGGGATTCTGATGGATTCCTCGGCAAGGGTGATCGCCAGCATGGGAAGCGCTGCACCGGCAAGAAAAGAGAGGGCTGAAGACACTGCTGCATGCCAGGGGTTGGTGAGCTGGAGCTCATCGATTCCCAGTTCTGCCTCGAGATGGGCGGCGAGGGCATCGTTGCTGGTGAGCTCTGTGGCAACCGTCATTGCCGTTGCAGGACTTAACCCTTTTGCTTCATACAGTTCGGCAAGTTCTTGGAGTTCGGCTTCAGGAAAATCTTTCAATTCTTGTCGCTCACGCTCAATCAGAGCGGCCTCGCTATCGCGCTGGGAAGACACGGAAACGTACTCTCCCAGCGCCATGGAAAGGGAGCCGGCGATGATTCCCGCTGTTCCTGCAATAACCACAGGGAGGGTCTCGTTAGTTGCTGCGGCAACACCCACCACCAAGGCGGCAATGGAAACAATTCCGTCGTTTGCTCCTAAAACGCCTGCGCGAAGCCAATTGAGGCGGGGAGCCAAAGTGAGTGAGTGCGGTTCAACACCGTGGGGGACGCTCATGCACCAACCCTAGCCAGGCTGAGCCAGTATGTGCCGACCCTCAGCGTGGCAAAAATTGCTTTAATGGCAAAGACGCAAGGGGCTAGCCAACCCCCGCGAGCGGTATCTGGAATCAGAATGCGGGAGTTAGGAGTTTTTTCCTCGTGCGGCCACGGGCCAGACTTGTGCGGGTTTTCTTGCTCTCTTCACAAGCACCGAGTCAACCAGGTTCACGGCGTTACAGACATGGTTGGGGATGACCTGGATGATGTCCCCACAGCGTGGCGCTGGTTCTGAATCAGAAAAAACCACGGTCGCGTGGTGTTCCGACATTGCCACAATCCGGGCATCCGAATGACCCAGTACCCGACCATGGCCGCTGGCCCAGGACGCTTTGTCCGCTCCCATAATTTTGCTGCCCGCATCGACCACTACGGTTTGGCCTCGGGCGCTGACGACCGTGGTCACCACCGAGAGAGCGACATCATCCATGTCCATGCCCCCGAGCTCAAGTTGTTGGGCGTCTCCTAAGGCATACACTCCTGCGCGAGTCTCCGTCAGGAAACTCTGAGTGCTGTGAAGTGAGGGGGTCGAGCCACCGCTTCGCTCCAACACCTCGAATCCAGCAGATTCCAACGCGCTGGTCGCAATGGTGAGAGCAGTCACTTCGTCTTGGGAGGCATCGTCTTTGGTATCGGGTTGGTAGCTGTGTCCGGGATAGGTGAATACACCGCGAAGCGCCAGATCGTGATCGGCGAGCGCCTGCGCTAGGGGGACGACCTGATGCGGGTCGATTCCACTTCTGTGGTGTCCGCTATCGACTTCGATCATGAACTCGATCGTGGTGGTTCCGAGTGTTTTAGCAGCTTGTTGTATTCCAGCAACAGAATCAACCCCCATGCCCACCCTTGCCCGAGGAGCGAGCGCTTGGAGGCGGGCAGCCTTGCGCGGCGTCAGCCAGAGAGGGTAGGCGAGAAAAATATCGTCGATTCCCGCCTCGACGAATACTTCTGCTTCACCGATCGTGGCGAGCGTTATCCCACGGGCGCCATACTCCAGCTGTAGCTTTGCCATCTCTGGAATTTTGTGAGTCTTAGCATGGGGTCTCGACGCAATGCCTTGCTGCTGTGTCCGGAGAAGGTGGCGCTCCAGGTTGCTCACCAGGCGCTCGTAGTCGATAACGGTGAAGGGAGTGTCGATTTCTGAGAAGTCCATCAGCCCAGGCTAACGACTAGGTGTTGGCCGCAGCCGAACCTGTGAGGGCCGCGCCTTCAATGCGCCACCCTTCTTCGCTCTTGGCAAGTTGGTACATGAGCGTCCATCCTTCACCAGAAACGGTGGTCACCGTAACCCGTGTTTGCGCACTCGTTGTTTCGGAGTCGAAGATGCAGTCCGAGAACACAACGCTGACGGGCTCCATCAAGAAGGCAAAACCACCAGAAATAACGCCTTGAAAAGCCTCTTCACTAAATTGGCTCTGGAATTGCTGGGAAGCCATGGCGTAGGCGGCGTCAAAGTCGCCCTTTTCGAGGGCGTCGATTTGGGCCGTAATCGTCTGAGCAATACCCTCTTCGACCACAGCGCCACAGGAGTTATCTGGTTCGGAAAGGCGGGGGGCAGGGAGTGCGCAGCCGGAGAGCACAGCAGAGATCGCAGCAATCCAGGCTAGCCTGCGCATCGTTTCCACGGACTTTCCTCCTTTTAGTTAGCTTGCCTTCCTAACCTGAGCGTCGTTCGTGAATCAGGGAGCAACGGGCTAACCTGGGGGGGTGAATGCCATCTTGCGCTTTATTACCGGTCCGAAAACCTCCTGGGTCACCCTGCTTATCGGGCTGGTTTTCGCAGTTTTATCCTTTACAGCCTTCGCCGCTGACGAAAGCGACGTTGCCCCCACAAACGGCCTGCCCGATGACTCGGAAGTTGTCTTGGTTGATAACGCTTTAGCGGCGATGCCGAATTCTGAGGGGACCGCCGCGGTGATCGTGTTCGCAAAGGATTCCGGTGAGTTCACGGAGGAAGACCTCGCATGGTTGCAGGGTGAATTTGACCCAATGATCCAAATGCCCTCAGGAGGCGCCAACGAGCTCTTTCTGGACTTCACCAACGTCGAAATCATGGGAGAAGCGTTTGTTCCCCCGGCGACTGTTTCCAAGGACAACACCACCGCGGTGATTACGGTGCCCTTGGATGAGATTGACGATGTCGAACCTCGTGGCGAGCGCATTGCAGAAATTCGCGCTCTCTCCGCTGACTCGGCCCCTTCGGGAATTACCACCTACGTCACAGGACCAGAGGGATTTCAGGTTGACCTAGCTGGGGTTTTTGAAGGTGCTGACTTCGTTCTGCTGGGATCCACCGTCATCATCGTTATCTTGCTCTTGCTCATCACCTACCGCAGCCCCACCTTGTGGATTGTTCCGCTGCTGGTAGTGGGAACCGCAGACCTTATGGCTGGTCAAATTGGTCGGAATGTTGCGGACTTCTTTGGTCTTGCGGCAGATGGTTCGGTGACCGGCATTTTGTCGGTCTTGGTGTTTGGTGCGGGGACCAACTATGCCCTGCTGTTAATTGCCCGGTACCGGGAAGAGCTTTTGAAATTTGAAGACCGGCACGAAGCGATGGCAAAAGCCCTGAAGGGCGTGGCGCCAGCAATTTTGGCCTCGGGCGGAACCGTCGTGTTGGCGCTACTGACCCTGGCGTTTGCTGAGCTGGGTGTCACACGAGCGCTGGGCGTGGTGTGTGCCACGGGAATTGTTGTTGCCATGATTTCTGCCCTGGGTGTGTTGCCCGCCGCAATCGTTGTCTTTGGGCGCGGACTCTTCTGGCCTTTCGTTCCTCGCTTTGGTGGGGTCAACAAGTCTGAGACTGGCTGGTGGGCGAAACTGGGCACGGGTGTTAGCAAGCGGCCCGTCACCGTGGCCATTGTTGGCGTCGCCATTTTGGGCGGTCTCTCCTTTGGTTCTGCAGGAGTAACTATCGGCATTCCCGAGACCGAGCAGTTTCGGGTCAAGCCTGAGGCCGTTTTGGGGATTGAAGTGTTGGGTAAAGCATTCCCCGCCGGAGAAAGCTCGCCTACTCAGGTTGTCGCAAACAACGATTTTGCTGACGATGTCGTCGAAGCCGCCCTCACTCTCGACGTTGTGGCTTCTGCCGAGGTGGTCAACTTCAACGACACCGTCTCGCGTATTGATGTCGTCCTTGACGCGGAAGGCGGAAGCGACGAGGCCTATGTTGCGATTGTCGATTTGAGAGAGGCCGTCCAAAGTGTCGCGGGTGCTGGGGCGTTGGTGGGAGGCGATGACGCCACCCGTTTGGCGGTCAAAGAAACCTATGAGCGGGACCAATTGCTGGTTATTCCGCTGATTCTCATTTTGGTCTTTCTTGTGTTGGTGATTCTGTTGCGTGCTTTGCTCGCACCGATTCTCCTGCTTTCGAGTGTGGTGCTGTCCTTCTTCTCCGCAATCGGGGCTGCTTGGCTACTGTTTGAAAACGTGTTCGGCATGTCGGGCCTGGACTTCAGCGTCTTCCTCTATTCCTTCCTCTTCCTCGTGGCGTTGGGTGTGGATTACAACATCTTCCTGGTGTCCAGGGCGCGGGAAGAAGCCGCCAACCTGGCGGGCACAGTGGGACAGCCCACCAGGCAAGCCATGGTGAAGGCATTGGGCGCCACCGGAGGGGTCATCACCAGCGCCGGCGTCCTGCTGGCAGCGGTCTTTGCCGTGCTTGGCGTCTTGCCTTTGATCGCGCTCTTCCAGGTGGGGATCATCGTGGGTATTGGGGTCTTGATTGACACCCTGTTGGTGAGAACCGTCGTTGTTCCCGCTACCGCCTTCATCGCTGGGGATAAGTTCTGGTGGCCTAGGAAACAGATGACAGCCAGCAAGTTCGGATAATCGTGGGTTCTTCGTATCGCTTTACCCATGCCATTGTGCGCACACCGCCCTCGAGCGCGGTGTCGGGCTTGAGGGCCAACGACGTCGGTAATCCCGATGTTGTGGGCTTGAAGCAGCACCACACTGCGTATGTCTCTGCTCTGGAAGCTGCGGGAGTGCAGATCACCGTGTTACCGGGTCTAGAAGAGTTCCCTGATTCGCTCTTTGTCGAGGACACTGCCCTGTGTTTGCCGCTGGGAGCAGTGATCCTGCGTCCGGGTGCACCCACACGCCGTGGCGAAGCGATGGCGATGGCTGAGGCGGTGAAACAGTTTTACCCCACTGCCGTTGAGCTTCCCGGTGAGGGAACACTGGAGGGGGGAGACATTCTCGCGATGGAGAACGAAATCCTTATCGGCGTCTCGGACCGGAGCACCTCTGAAGGGATCGCTGCACTTGCCGGGGTTGTGTCGCCCTGGGGGTATCAGGTGCGGGAGGTCACCACACCTGCTGGTGTCTTGCACTTCAAGTCCGATTGCTCTTTGCTCGATGAAACCACTGTTCTTTCGACCAGACGCCTTTCAGCCAGTGGCTGCTTTGACGGCTACACCGTGATTGATGTGGCAGAAGGGGAAGAACCGGCGGCAAACAGTATTCGCGTCAACGACGTCGTGTTCATGCCCGAAGGCTTCCCTCACACTTCCCAGGCGGTTCGGGATGGTGGGTTTGAGGTTGTCGAGCTAAATAATTCCGAATGTCAGAAGATTGATGGCGGCCTCTCCTGCCTGAGTCTGCGCTTTAGCCCCTCCTAGCGCTCTTCTAAGCCCCAGTCTTGGCCGTACCCGCCCTCGGCTTCTGGTTGGGACATCAGGTCCAAAAAGGTTTTCGCGGCAAAGGACCCGGGGCCTAAAACCCCCGAACCAGACCACACACCCGTTGCCAACACCTCCAGCGCAAGGCCTGGGGCAAGAGCAGTTTGCCCGAACGCGCCATGGACTTGAAAGTGTTCTGCGGTCCAGGCGCTATCGATGGCTTTAGGACCCGATGAGGGGCGACTAGCTCTGGGGAGGCAGAAGAAGAAGCTTGCCCGACGTGGAACGGCTTTCGAGGTCGAGGTGGGCTCGCGCTGCCTCTGCAAGAGGGTAGGAATCGTGAATCGTGAGGGAGAGTTTCCCTGATACGAGATCTCCGAAGACCTCGGAAGATCGCCACCGGAGCTCTTCAAGGGTCCTTGTGAAGTGGGTCAGGCTAGGCCTCGTTACCACCAGCGAACCCCCATCATTCAAGAGTTGGGGATCAAAACTTCCCACCGGACCGCTGGCTTGACCAAAAATGGCCATCATTCCTCGCACCTTCAGGCACTTTAAGCCCGCTTCAAAAGTTGTCCTGCCCACACCGTCATAGACCACATCGACGCCGTGTCCCTCCGTTGCTGCCATCACTGCCTCGACAAGGTCGTCCCGGTCATATCGAATGATGTGGGTCGCTCCTGCAGCTGATGCGGCTTGGGCCTTTTCGGCAGTGGAGACGGTGCCGACCACCGTGACTCCCCGGTTTTTGAGCAGCTGACACAACAAAAGCCCCACCCCACCTGCTGCTGCGTGGACGAGGGCGGTGTCACCAGCTTTCACGGCATACACGCTGGTCACCAGGTAGTGCGCGGTGAGGCCTTGAAGCATGATGCCGGCAGCCTCGTGAAGGCTGAGAGGCTGGGGAACCCTGACGGCTTTGTCCGCGGGGAGGGCAATCCGTGGGGCGTAGCTTCCCATGTGCCCGGTCCAGGCAACCCGATCGCCCACCGCAAACTCTCCTACCTCAGCCCCCACACTGGTTACTACCCCGGCCCCCTCTAACCCTGGGACGAAGGGATGGGGCAGGGAGTAGATGCCCGAGCGGTGATAGGTGTCAATGAAATTGACCCCGATACCAGCGACATCAATCAGCAGCTCATCAGGGAGCGGCGCGGGCTCTGGCCAGTCCTGGTACTCCAATACCTCGGGGCCACCAGACTGCGAAACAACTATTGCTTTCATGTGCGCACTTTCCGCTCGAGGGACACCAAGTCTGAGGAGACACTACCCAAACATGGCGCGGACAGTTGCTTCCGCCTCGGCCGGAGTGCTGGCTGCGAGGGCGAGCAGGGAGGCCTGTTTCGCTTGCTTCTGGGACACCGAGGCCAGAGCGGTGCTCACCGCTTCGACAGCGCTTGGCGCAACGCTGACGGAGGAAATTCCAAAACCAGCAAAAACGATGGAGAGTAAGGGGTTGGCTGCACTCTCCCCGCACACACCCACGGGGATGTCCAAGTCCTGTGCTTTCTCAACGACCTGTTTGACACTGCGCAGCAGACCTGGCTGCCAGGGGTTATTCAAGGCACCCAGCTGCGGGTGCATTCGGTCGGCGGCAAAAAGGTACTGGGAAAGGTCATTGGTGCCGATGCTGAGGAACGAAAGAATGCCTTTGAGGTCGGGCAACACCTGGATGATGGCGGGAGTTTCGATCATGATTCCCACTTGAGTGATTCCTGCCTCATGACACAGGGCATGGAAGGATTTCACCTCTTCCACCGTCGACACCATCGGGGCCATCACACCCACGTCCCGGCCAGTTGCGTCGATGGCGGCCGCGAGTGCAGCGAGCTGGGACTTTTGGAAATCCCCGAAATCATGGGCAAGACGGAAGCCGCGAACACCAAGGGCAGGGTTCTCTTCATGACCCAGCGCTAGGAAGGGAACGGGTTTGTCGCTTCCGGCATCGATGGTGCGGATGATGATTTTTCCTGCCGGTGCGGCTTTTAGCACCTCGACATAGCTGGCGACCTGTTCATCCAGGGTGGGCTCCCGGGATGCGGAGAGATAGAGGACTTCGGTGCGGAACAGACCCACGCCGCGGGCAGAGGTCTTTGCGGCGTGTGTGGCATCTTCGAGACCGCCAATGTTGGCCCTGACCGTGATCAGCGGCGCATCCGATTGAGGAATGAAGGTGAGCGCTTGGGTTGCGTCGCTCAGGGTGCCGCCGCTGACAACTCTGTTTCCTTCCGGGTCCACCAGGACTGACTCGCCTGGGGTGAGTGTCATGGCTCCTTTGGCGCTAACAACGGCAGGGAGCGAGAGTGCACGACAAATAATCGCGGTGTGGGAGGTGGGGCCCCCGAGTTCCGTCACAACCCCCACGACGGAGTCGCCAAACTGGGAGGTCTCCAGTGGGGTGAGGTCTTCGGCAACGATGATCCAGGTTCCCTCGGTCGGGATACTGGGGCCAGCGGCGATACCGCGCACCCATCCAGAAATGCGCGCCGCAATACCCCGGAGGTCTGCCACCCGGGACAGGAATTCTTCATCATCACCCATGAGTTCGGCAAATTCATCCAGAGCTTTGAATAATGCTGTGGGGGCATCGTCGCCTTCTGAGAGGTAGGGCTTCGCCATTTCTTGGAGCTCAGGGTCTTCCAGAATAATCAGCAGCGCCTCAAGGATTTCGCGAGCAGTGGGATCGCTGGTCGCGGATTCGTCTCTAATTCCTGCTGCTGTGGTGGCGATTGCTGTGGCTAAGACGCTGGCTTCCTCAGCAGGACTGTGTTTCGTCGATTGGTGTTCGTAGACAGCGTCAGAAGTTTCCAGCAGGAACACTTCGCCAACGGCGGCGCGGGAACCGACCCCAATTCCGGTTAACTCTGTGGCGCTCACTACCCCAGTATTACCCTTCGTTGACGAGGGCTTCAATCGCCTCGGCGAGCGCATGCCCTGCCGCATCATCTTCGGCGTCGATGACGAGTTCCAACGATTCGGCACTCTTGACCTTCATCGCGAGCATTTTGAGAGCGGAGGCAGCAGACGCTTCCTTGCCTTCGCTGTTGCGGAGGGTTACGGTTGCTCCGCTCTCGCGCACCAGGGTAACGATTTGACCCACGGGGCGGGCGTGAAGACCGATGGGGTCCGTCACGGTGAAGGTGTGGTTGATGGTCACGCCGAGACTCCTTGAGGTTTGATGACAACCTTGATGGCGTCACCTGAGGTCACAGCGTCGATGGCGCCCTTCACGTTCTCCAGCGACATCCTGTGGGTGATTAGGTCAGCCACGGGCACTTTGCCCGAGGCAATCAATGCCAGGGCTTCCGCATTTTGCGCGGGGGAAGAGCCGTTAGCGCCGGCGAGAATGAGCTCCCTGTAGTGCACAACGTTGGAATCGACCGCGATCATCGGCTTGTCTTTGGGTAAGCCACCAAAGAAACTGACCCGACCCCCAGGCGCTGCCATGGCGATGGCTTGTTCCTGGGCTGCTCCAGCGGGAGCCGCAGTGATAATCACGCTCGGGCCCACGCCGTGGGTTTCTTCCAACACAATGGCTGCGAGGTCCTCCGAGGACATGTCAATGGCACGATCGGGCCTGACCGCGTTGGCTGAGAGCGCCAGACGGTCGCCGTTGATGTCGGCGAGCATGACGTGCTTGGCGCCCAGGGCCCTCGCCAAACGAACGTGCAGGCAACCAATCGGTCCGGCACCCATCACCAATACGGTGTCGCCTTCGCCCACATGGACGAGGCGCTGAGCGTTCAGCACGCAGGCCAGGGGTTCGGTGACGGAGGCTTCATCGAAGCTGAGATCACCGGGGATTTTGTTCACGCCGTTAGCTTTGAGCACGGCGGCGGGGATCACCATTTCTTCGGCAAAACCGCCGGCAAATTGGTAACCCATGGAGGTTTGGTTGATGCAAATTCCTTGCTTTCCTGCCTTGCAGGCCCAGCACTCTTCGCAGGGGACCGCCGCGATGACCTGGACGCGGTCGCCGGGGGCGAAGCCGGTCGTGTTTGCGCCCACGTCGATGATTTCGCCAGCAATTTCGTGGCCGATGATCTGGGGTGGGTCAAGTCGAGGGTGTCCGTGGTGAAAAATTTTGGCGTCGGTGCCACACGTGGCGCAGGATTCGACCCGTATCTTGAGCTCGTCTGCAGTTGCTTGCGGGGTCTCGACGTCGACGACGTCGAGGTTTCCTGGACTAGTAAACAGCGCGGCTCTCACGGATTAAACGCCTTTCAAGATGAGATCGAGAATTGCTTGTGGATTCTGGGAGGTTCGAAGAATAGTTGCAGCATCGTCGTCCATCAGGACGTCTGCCAAATTACCGAGGATCTCTACATGGCCATCTCCAGCGGAGGCAATGCCTACACACACGGTAACGGGTTCGTTGACCCAGGTGATTTCTTCCTTGAGTCGGATGAAAACAAGTTGGTCGAAGTTCACGTATGTGCGTGACTCATCGGTTCCGTGGGGGATAGCGAACCCCTCGCCCATTTCGGAGGGGAAAATTTTCTCCCGCTCCCACATAGCGTCGGCGTATTCGGGGGAAACGGCCCCCAGCTCCACGAGCTTTGCACCGCAGAGCGCTACGGCCTCCTCTCGCGAGGAGGCCGTAGCGTCTAAGGCGATACCGGCCAGTTGAAGCAGATTAGCCATCGGAGATGACGTCACCGTTCTGAATAGCTCCAACCAACTTCGCGATGTTGAGATCACCTAAGAACATGTCGAAGACGATCACCACCGAATCGGGAACCGCTTGCTTCGCGCGGGTACTAAGCCCCCGGTGGACAAGCACAATCTCGTGCGGTGTTTCTGCGAGCTGGTTGACGGGAGAATGCGTGACCGCAATCCCCTGTGCCTTCAGTTGCTTCGCAAGTTGCCGGGCGACCATGACGGAAGACCCCATGCCTGCTTCGCAGGCAACAACAATTTGCTTGATATCACTAGCCGATACGGAGGCCATGGTTACTTACCAGCCTTCATTTCTTTGCTGCGGTCCTGTGCTGCTTCGAACTCAGCCTCGGTGGAGTCAACCTTCGAGAGCTTGAGAATGAACCAGGTCACCACGAACGACGCTGCGGCCGACAACACAATACCCAGCAAGACACCCAGGTGGTTACCTGCGGGGGTCACTGCCATGTACGCGAAGATCGATCCGGGGGAAGGTGTGGAAACAAGCCCTACTCCGGTGATCATGAAGGTAGTTACTCCCACCATGCCACCAACAATGACACCCAGGACAACCTGAGGCTTGAGGAGAACGTAGGGGAAGTAGATTTCGTGGATTCCACCAAGGAACTGGATAACGATTGCACCGGGTGCGGAACCGCGGAGCAGTTTCGGACCGGCGAGCCAGAAGGCCACCAACAACCCAAGTCCTGGACCAGGGTTTGTTTCCAGCATGAACATGATGGATTGACCGGTCGCTTCTGCGTCCACGACTCCCAGAGGAGCGAGAACACCGAAGTTGATGGCGTTGTTCATGAAGAGGATCTTTGCTGGCTCGATCAACAACGATGCGAGTGGTAGCAAGGAGTTATCGACGAGCCATCCCACGCCATTTCCGAGGAAAGTGGTGATCCCGGAAACGATGGGGCCAATGCCGAGGTAACCCAGCATGGCTCCGAGCATTCCGGCGATACCCAGCGAGAAGTTGCCAATAAGCATTTCGAAGCCGGGAGGGGTGATGGGGTCAAGTACCTTGTCGATGTACTTGAGGATCCATGCCATTAGCGGTCCAATAATCATGGCGCCGAGGAACATGGGGATGTCGGTTCCGACAATCACACCAACAGTGGCAATCGAACCAATCACCGCACCGCGCTGACCGTGAACAATGCGACCACCGGTGTAACCGATCAGGATCGGCAACAGGTTCAAAATCATCGGACCGACCATTGACGAGAAGTTCTCGTTTGGCAACCATCCGGTGGGAATGAAGAGGGCGGTGAGGAGACCCCAGGCGATGAATGCTCCGATGTTCGGAATCACCATTCCTGCGAGGTTTCCTCCCACTTTCTGAATTCCGGCACGGAAGCCTGTTTGGCCACCAGCGCCGGAGGGAATAAATTCACTCATTGGTACTACCTTCCTTCGAGAGGTTGTATTATTTTTGCTCGAGTCGCTGGGGAAGTGGGCTCAGGGAGAATGAGCTCCCTTCCCCGGCTTCTCGGGCGTTTCCGTTCCCAGAGTTGGAAACGAAACCTAGTGTCGTGGCCATCATGCGACGACCACCTCCACCCCGTAGTGGGTGAACTTGTCAATAAAGCTTTGCTGGGTATCCAAATCGGTCACGAGCCGATCAAAGTCACCAGGGGCCCCAAACGTTGCGGGGTAAGTGGAGCCAAACTTCTTGTTATCCGCCAGCAGAATTGTTTCCGCGGCGTTCGAGAGCATTATTTTCTTGACGGCTGCCTCATCGGTGTCAAAAGCAGTGAGCTTCAAATCCGAAGAGATCCCGTTCGTTCCCATGAAGGCCACTACGGCGTTGAGCCGACCGAGGTCTTCCACGGTGCGGGAGCCGAGTGCACTGAGGGTTGTGGGACGTATGCGACCGGGGAGCATGTAGGTCTTTGTGGAGCTATCGGCAATGCGAGCGGCCAGGTTCACACTGTTGGTGACCACTAGGAGGTCTGGGCGGTTGCGCAAAGCAGGCGCCAGAAACTCTGTCGTGGTTCCGCCATCAACAAAAATGCAGCCTTCGTGAGGAACATATTGCGCCGCCGCTTCGCCGATCCTTCGTTTGGCTTCGGGATTCAGGTTTTGGCGCTCAGGAATTGTGAATTCGTGGGCAAAGCGTTCCATTGCAATGGCGCCGCCATGGACCCTGCGCACGACACCGCGGCGCTGGAGGCTATCGAGGTCGCGGCGAACAGTTTCTGTTGCTACCTGAAGTTTGGTGGCAGCTTGAGTAGCGTCGAGACGGCCCGCTTCAAGCGTCCATTCAGTGATGAGAAGTCGCCGCTCTTCTGCCAACATCGTTGTTGCCTTCCAGGTTTCTATGAAATACCTGACAGAAAACTACCACAAACCCACAGAAAGCAACATCCAAACCCACAGAAAACCATAATGCCGTACTCGAAGGGCTAGAGGCGACCGGGCTCCGCCAGCTTCCACGACCGGTCTGGTGAATGTGTTGAGTGCACAGCGGGAAGGGAAGTGAGGTTCTCCAACTGAGATCCGGCTTGTTGAACTTTCTGGGCTCCCCAGGCAACGGCTTGCGAAACTGCGCCAGCGAGATCACCGGGGTGGGACACCTGGTGGGCGAGGAATCCCGCAACGCTGGCGTCCCCGGCCCCAATAGTGTTCAGCACCTCGAGGGGTTCGGTCCACGCATGGACAGCACCGGTGGCGCTCATCCCAACAATCCCGTCGGGGCCCAAGCTCACAACCACCATGTCGACTCCCCAGCTGGCAATTTCTTGACCCGCGTCAATGACATCGCCCAGCGTTGTCATTGGGCGAGACACACATTCGGCAAGCTCGCTGGCATTGGGCTTGATGAAGTCGGGAATGCCTGCCCGAGCGGATTCAAGAAGAGCCGGGCCGGAGGTGTCTAAGGCAACCTGGCAACCCACCCCGGAAGCTTCTTTCAAGAGCGAAGACAGCGCGTGGGGCGTGCCCGAGGAGGCGGTGGGAATTGTTCCTGCAACCAAAAGCCAGGCGGCGTTGTTGAGCTTAACCTCAGCCACAGCCAGCGACTGAAGGGCGTCCCACTCAGATTCCGACAGGGCCGGTGCAGCTTCGTTGATCTTGGTCGTGCGCCCGTCAGGTTCGAGAATGGTGATGTTGTTGCGCACACTCTGTGATGAGGGGGACCCAAGAAGAAAAGATGCTCCAGACCACTGTGCTAGGTCGGTTGCGGTGAGCGGGGCGATGGCTTGTGAGGGAACGCCGCCGAGAACCAGAGCCTGGGTGACGTTCACTCCTTTGCCGGCGAACTCCGCGCCCGAACGAGTGGCGCGGTGGACCCCGCCAAGATCCAGCGATGACACCAGATAGGTCCGATCGATGGCGGGCGCCGGTGTCACAGTAATGACCTGAAAATTCTTACTCACAAGCACTACTCTTCCATAGCCTTTCGGGCCTGAATTGTTCACCCCGTGTTCACCATCACGCATCTTCAGTGTCACTTGCGACGGCGACAGTATGGGGGACACATCAGTGTCGGTCCGCACTCTCTACTTACCAAGGATGGGTTCACAACATGATCACTCGTTCCAAAACTCTTGCGGGGGTAGCTCTCCTCGCGTCTGCAGCCTTCGTGCTCGCAGGTTGTTCAACCTCAGAGGGCAGCTCTGCAGGAGATGGGTCTGGCCTCAGTGGAACCCTCGTCGGCGCAGGTGCATCCTCACAGGGTGCAGCGCAAGAAGCGTGGGTTGCTGGATTCCAGACAGCAAATGAAGAAGTAACCGTCACCTACGATCCCATCGGTTCCGGTGGTGGACGCGAGACCTTCCAAAGCGGAGCGTCTTCGTTCGCTGGTTCTGACCGCGCATTCAAAGTCGACGAAATTGCTGAAGGTAACTTCGGCTCGTGTGTCGTTGATGCTGGGATCTGGGAAATTCCTGCCTACATTTCTCCGATTGCGATTATCTTCAACCTCGATGGCGTTGCCACAATGAACTTGGATGCAGACACCGTGGCGAAGATTTTCACTGGAGAAATCGCCAACTGGACTGATTCGGCAATCACTGACCAGAACCCTGGCCTTGAGTTTCCTGATCAAAACATCACCGCAGTTCACCGATCCGATGACTCGGGAACCACGGCGAACTTCACGGACTACATGTCAAAGGCCTCCCCTGACCACTGGCTCCTTGGTGGAGAAAATGCAGGGTCTTTCGAGTCATGGCCAGCCGAGTGGGGTGGCGAGGGAGCTCCTCAGACCTCCGGTGTCGTTGATGCTGTGACCAATGGTGTTGGCACCATCGGTTATGCGGACGCATCTCGCGCAGGCTCGCTGGGTGTTGTCTCGGTAAAGGTGGGTGCGGAATACGTTCCCTACAGCGCAGAAGCGGCAGCGGCCATCGTCGATGCTTCTCCCGCAGCCAACCCTGGTGAGCGCGGGGAAAATGACCTCGCCATCGAACTGGACCGGGCGACCGAAGCCAGTGGTACCTACCCGATTGTTCTGGTGAGTTACCTCATTGGGTGCAACGACTACAACGATGACAGTGTGGTGGACCTCGTGAAGGGTTACGTCTCCTACGTGATGAGCGAAGAGGGCCAGCTGGCTGCTCAAGCAAACGCTGGAAATGCCCCCGTCTCGGCAAACACCCGCGCGCAAGCTGAGGCAATCCTCGCAACAATTCAGTAACACGGTGTGATGGTGGGGGCCTCAGATATGTGTGAGACCCCCACCATCTTTACTCCCGCTAGAGTTCTTTAGAGCCCCACCCCCACGCAAAGCTTGCTTGAAATTGTGAAGGTCGTGACGATGACGCAGGAGATGGGTGGCGCTTCAGCCAAAACCCCGCCTGCCCGGCCAAAAGTGGTTGTCCGCGTCGGAGATCGAGTTTTTTCTGGCTCAGCCCGTGGCGCCGGAATCTTCATCTTGGCGATGCTGGCAGCGGTATCGGGGTTTCTTCTTCTCGAGGGATTTCCTGCGATTGTGGCAGACCCAGAGGACATTTCTCTGCTGAGTGGGCAGTCATTCTGGCTGTGGGTCGGGCCCCTGGTTTTTGGAACATTCTGGGCATCAGCGCTGGGACTTTTGGTGGCATTCCCCCTCGCCATTGGGATTGCCCTCTTTATTTCCCACTACGCGCCGCGCCGGATCGCAACAACCTTGGGTTATTTGGTGGACCTTTTGGCTGCGGTGCCATCCGTGGTGTACGGATTGTGGGGAGCAGTGATTCTTGCCCCTGCCTTGCAACCGCTCTACGTGTGGCTGGAAGAGAACCTCGGCTTTATTCCATTCTTCGCTGGCCCTGCCTCGGGCACCGGTCGCACGATCTTGACCGCTTCGCTTGTGCTGGCGGTGATGGTCCTTCCGATCATTACGGCTGTCTCGCGAGAGGTTTTCCTCCAAACACCGGTCCTCTATGAAGAAGCAGCGCTGGCACTGGGAGCAACACGGTGGGAAATGATTCGGACCGTCGTGTTGCCGGTGGGGCGAGGAGGGATCATTTCTGCCGCGATGCTGGGGCTTGGCCGCGCACTCGGAGAGACCCTCGCGGTAGCGATGGTGCTCTCCGCAACGGGAGTTATCTCACTCAACCTCATTAGCTCTGTGAATCCCTCGACCATCGCGGCAAACGTCGCGCTGAGCTTCCCAGAGGCCTACGGGCTCAACGTTAATGTCCTCATCGCTTCGGGACTGATTCTCTTTGCCATCACCCTCGTGGTGAACTCTGTTGCCCGCTGGATTGTCAACCGACGCTCCGAATTCTCGGGGGCAAACTAGATGAGCCTTAGTAGCCCGCGAAGGGATCAGAACTCGAACGCTTTTGCTAGAGGAAAGCTTGGGTCTTCTGTTCCGAGTCTTTTGTTGGTGGGGGGGCTCGTTCTTTCATGGACACTCTTTGCCGTGTTTGCGCCCAATGACACCGACTATGAAATCAACCTCATCGTGGTGGCTGTGGTGGGAATCATCTTCTTCACGCTCGGACTTTTCGGCCTTGCAGCTCGGGTTGAGGGCAGAAGAAGAGCGGTTGACCGACTCGCCACGATTTTGGTAACTCTTGCCTTCTTCATTGCCCTCACGCCGCTGATTTCGCTCATCATTACCGTCGTGAGCAAAGGTGCAGTTCGATTTGATGTGGACTTCTTCACCCTCTCCATGCGAAATGTCGTGGGGGAGGGCGGTGGAGCGGCCCACGCCATCATTGGCACCCTCATAATGACCCTGGCGGCGAGCATTATCTCCGTACCCATCGGCCTCCTGACCTCGATTTACATCGTCGAATACGGCACCGGAAAGCGACTGACGAAATGGATTACCTTCTTCGTTGATGTCATGACAGGCATACCGTCGATTGTTGCCGGCTTGTTCGCCTACGCACTGTTTGAGATTTTGCTGGGGCCGGGAACCAGGGTTGGTATATCCGGCTCTGCCGCGCTTGCAGTGTTGATGATTCCGATCGTGGTGCGCTCGAGCGAAGAGATGTTGCGTTTGGTCCCCAATGAACTTCGTGAGGCTGCCTATGCACTGGGGGTCCCCAAGTGGCTCACCATCCTTAAGGTCGTTCTTCCCACGTCCATTGCGGGAATCACCACGGGAATCATGCTTGCGATTGCGCGTGTGATGGGAGAGACAGCCCCGCTCCTGGTTGCAGCAGGTTTCAGCAACGACTTCAACTTCAACATTTTCGAAGACCGGATGCAAAGCCTTCCCAACTTCGTGTATTACTCCTACATCGCCCAGGGGTCTGTTCCCGAGGCCTATCTCAACCGAGCCTGGGCGGGAGCGCTCACTCTCATCCTGATTGTGATGGTTCTCAACCTGGGAGCCAGACTCATTGCCCGAACCTTTGCCCCCAAACTAGGCCGCTAGAAACACTGAGGAAGACAATGTCAAAGCGAATTGAAATCAAAGACCTCAACTGCTACTACAGCAAGTTTCGGGCGGTGGAAGACGTCAGCATGGAAATTGAGCCGCGCAGCGTGACCGCTTTTATCGGGCCCTCTGGCTGCGGTAAGTCGACTCTTATCCGCACACTCAACCGCATGCACGAGGTGATCCCCGGTGCCTATGTGGAGGGCGAAGTACTGATCGATGGCGATGACCTTTATGCACCCGGAGTGGACCCGGTGATGGTCAGACGCCAAATCGGCATGGTGTTCCAGCGCCCCAACCCCTTCCCCACCATGTCGATTAGAGACAATGTGATTGCTGGGGTCAAGCTCAATAATCGTCGCATTTCAAAGTCTGACGCCGACGATTTGGTCGAGAAATCCCTGCGCGGGGCGAACCTGTGGGAAGAGGTTAAAGACCGCCTGGATAAGCCTGGCTCAGGAATTTCTGGTGGACAACAACAGCGGTTGTGTATCGCTCGCACTATTGCGGTGGAACCAGAAATCATCCTGATGGATGAGCCCTGTTCCGCTCTCGATCCGATTTCAACCCTGGCCATCGAGGATCTCATCGAAGAGCTCAAAGAGAAATACACCATCGTCATTGTCACCCACAACATGCAGCAGGCCAGCCGCGTGAGTGATCGCACCGCGTTCTTCAACATTGCGGGAACAGGCATGCCCGGCAAGCTCATCGAATTTGATGACACGGCAAAAATCTTCTCTAACCCTTCGATCAAAGCCACCGAAGACTACGTGTCGGGAAAATTCGGTTAGCAATTCGCTAGAGGGAATCTGCTTTCCGGCCTAAGCTAGCGCGATGGCTTCTCAGACTTTTCCGGGCGACCCCACTCTCCGGTCCACAGCGGAGGCGATGGATCGAGAAGATCCTCTCGCCTCTTTTCGAGAGCGCTTCTTTCACGCCGACCCCGATCAGTGCTACCTCGATGGCAACTCCTTGGGAAAGTTGCCCCTTGCTACGATCGATGCCGTCTCCGGCTTTCTCACGCAAGAATGGGGAACGTTGTTGGTGGGTGGGTGGTCGCAGTGGATTGATCAAGCCCAAACCGCGGGAGACCTCTTAGCTCGTGCCATCTTGGGCACAGGACCTGGTCAGACACTGGTGTGCGACACGACGTCGGTGAATTTCTACCAGCTTGCTGTCGCTGCGGTGACGGCGCGACCAGGGCGCAAGACGGTCATCATGGATTCGGCAAACTTTCCCACCGATCGCTACATCATCCAAGGAATCTGCGAGCGCCTGGGACTTACCCTCATTACCCTCGACACCGATGACAGTGGGGCTCCAGGTTCCCTCCCGATTGGTGTTGAGCACGAACGGGTGACCGCCGACGCTCTCGCCCCTTTCTTGAGCGATGACGTGGCGCTGGTGACCCTTCAAGCCATCAACTATCGCGCAGGTTCCCGGCCAGAGTTGGCGGCCATTTCACAAGCCGTGAAAGACGTGGGCGCTTTAATGCTTTGGGATTGCTCCCATGCCGGCGGAGCGATTGCCCTGGATTTCGACGCTGCGGGGATTGACCTGGCCGTGGGGTGCACCTATAAGTATGGAAATTCCGGCCCAGGTTCACCCGCGTGGTTGTTTGTGAGGAAAGAGCTCCAGGAGGAACTCAACGTTCCCATCCAGGGGTGGTTTGCTCAACGCGACCAGTTTGTGATGGGTCCTGAATTCGAGAAGGCCACGGACATGAGAGCCTTCCAGATTGCTAGCCCCTCCATCATCGGAATTCGTGGTGTGGAAACCAGCTATTCGATGATTGAAGAAGCGGGAATCAAGGCCATTGAACATAAGGCCTCTCTGGGGACGGAACTCATGATTGCTCTGGTGGATGCGTGGCTGACCCCGCTGGGCGCGAGCTTGGGCACTCCGCGCGAGGCGAGCCATCGTGGAGGCCACATCATCATTCATCACCCTGAGGCCGCCGCCATCGCCCACGGACTCCGGGAAATCTCCAATGTAATTCCTGACTACCGCGAACCCGATGCCATTCGCCTAGCCATTTCTCCCTTGCCCACCTCTTTTGCGGAGGTGTGGGACGGGTTTGATCGGTTGCGGCGCCTGATGGAAACTGGGGAATACAGGACCCTCAAGCCCAGCGAAAGCAGAGTGACCTAATGGTCGAGCATGATAAAGCAGTGACCTACACCACCTATCTCAAGGTGGATGAATTGCTCTCGCTTCAGGTTCCTCTCTCGGATGGTCCCGAACACGATGAACTGCTTTTCATCACCATCCACCAGGTGTATGAATTGTGGTTCCAACAAATCCTTCACGAGTTGGCAGCGCTCCAGCCAGCCCTCGAGGCGGGGGACACCCACCGGAGCTTGGCGCTTCTTTCTCGTGCCCGCACCATAATGAAAACCTGCGTGGCGCAAATCGATGTGTTGGAAACGATGACTCCACTCCAGTTCGCCTCCTTCCGAGCCCGCCTCTCTTCGGCCAGTGGCTTCCAGTCAGCACAGTTCCGGGAACTCGAAGCGGTACTGGGGCGACGGGACCATGCGGGCGCTGGGGCCAAGGAAGGCTCGGGCATGAAGATGGCGGAACACCTTGTTCCCGGTTCTCCCGCGCGGTTGCGCGTCGAGGCGGCCATGGGGCGAGCAAGCGTCTGGCACTCGGCCCTTCGCTATTGCCACAAGCGGGGACATCCCATGCCCCAGGAAGCCCTCGAATACGATGTGAGCCTTCCCTGGGAAGCCCGAGAGGATGTGCAAGAGGTGCTGATTGCCCTCCACCGCAATGACCCCGAATCCTCCATGGTGTGCGAAGCGCTGGTGGACTTTGATGAGGGGTTGGGCGAGTGGAGATACCGCCACGTGAAGATGGTGGAGCGAACGCTAGGTAAGAAAATCGGATCTGGCGGTTCCGCCGGTGTTGGTTATCTTGCGGCCACCCTGTTTAACCCTGTGTTCCCAGACCTGTGGGAGATGAGAAGCAAGCTTTAGGAGCGAGGTACAAAGCGACTTTCTGCTGAGTGGCGTGTATTCACACATCCCACCGAAACACCACAAGGGGTTTTGAGAAACATCAGCGGAGCCCTCCCCCTACGCTAGAGAAGTGAAAATACCCGATCTCTCTCCCGCTGTCCGCTCCGCGCTCGAAGCGGGGAAACCCGTTGTTGCCTTGGAATCGACCATTATTTCCCACGGCTTGCCTCGGGGCCAGAACCTCGAAGCAGCAAGGGCGTGGGAAAACCAGGTCCTCGATGCGGGAGCAACGCCGGCAACTGTGGCCGTCATCGACGGCGTCCCGAAGGTGGGACTCAGCGCTAAGGAACTCGAGCGAATTGCCAGCGAAGACATCCCCAAAGCGAGTGTGAGGGACCTTCCCGTAGTGATGGGTGTGGGAAGCTCCGGAGCGACAACCGTTGCCTCCACGGCGTATTTGGCCCACCTCGCGGGTGTGAGGGTTTTTGCCACTGGCGGCCTTGGCGGTGTCCACCGCGGGGCACAAGAAAGCTTCGACGAATCAGCAGACCTCCCCATCCTCTCCACCACGCCGATCACGGTGGTTTCTGCCGGAGTGAAATCGATCCTTGACATTGGAGCAACACTGGAGCGCCTGGAAACATTGAGCGTCGCCGTCGTGGGATATCGCACCAACACCTTCCCTGCCTTCTGGCTTCGCGAAAGCGCTTTTTCCCTCGAATGGCGGGTGGAAGAAGCGAGCGAGATCGCCGCCATCATGGGCGCACGCGATGACCTTGGCCAGCAGGGCGGGATCTTGGTAGCGAACCCTGTGCCCCAGCACCAGCAGTGGGATCCTTCTATTCACGACGAGATTCTGGCTTCAGCCCTGACCGCGGCGCACGATCAGGGGATTCGCGGCAATGACGTGACGCCGTTCTTGCTCGCCTATGTTTTGGAGAAATCCCAAGGGGAGAGTTTGCGGGTCAACCTTGACTTGGTCACCAACAATGTCGCCTTGGCCTCGGAGATCGCCATCGCCTGGTCCCAGCGCCGGGCATGACCACCACCTCGCGGGTGATTGTTGCCGGTGATGTCATCGACGACGTCATCGCGGTGGTTCAGGACGAGATTCGAATCAATACCGACACTCCCGCGCAGATAAAGCGGACGCTCGGTGGTTCGGCGGCAAACACAGCGGTGTGGCTTGCGCAGCAAGAGTGCGCGGTAGATTTCTTTGGTCGCGTGGGTCTTGGGGATGTTGCGCGCTGTCAGTGGGAGTTCTCAGCGGCGGGGGTGACGGCCCACCTCGCCGGGGACCACAACTTGGAAACAGGGACCATCGTGATCATCGCCCATGGCGAAGACCGTTCCATGCTCAGTGACCGCGGAGCGAATGTCGCTTTCGAACCTGAGGTGATTGACGAAGAAGTACTTGATTCAGCCTCCTGGCTTCATCTCACCGGTTATGGCTTCTTCCATCACACCAGACCTGCTGCCGTGAGTGATTTGCTGACGCGGGCCCGTTCGCGCGGGCTGGGGGTAATGGTGGATGCTTCGTCCACCGGGTTCCTCTCCGACATGGGCCCAGAAGTGTTCCTGGGGCTCGTTTCCCAGGCCACCGTTTTGCGGTGTAACGAAGAAGAAGCACATTTGCTCAGTGGCGAGAACACGGCCGAGAGAGCCCTTCAGAGCTTGGGTGAGCGGTTCGACCGCGTCATCGTCACCCAGGGTCCCCGGGGTTCCCTGGTCTGGGAAGACGGCGCCCCCCACCACGTCACCGCAATGGCTGTCGCGAAGATTCTTGACCCGACTGGCGCTGGAGACGCTTTCAATGCGGGAATACTTGCGGGCCTTTCGCGGGGCCTCGGCATTTTGGATTCCACACCCCTGGCTGCGCAGCTCGCTGCGGAGTGCGTTACTCGGCTTGGCGCAAGGCCTTAAGGTCTGAAAAAGCCTGGAGTGCTCGCTCTCTGCTCGCTTTCATATCAATGATGGGTTCGGCGGGGTAGTCGCTTCGATCCGCCCCTAGCCACCGGTTTTGGTACACCCCGTCCGCATCAAACTTGTCGGCCTGCAGGAGAGGATTAAACACCCGGAAGTAGGGGGCAGCGTCTGCGCCGCTGCCGGCAACCCATTGCCAGCTCGCCGGATTGTTTGCTTCATCAGCGTCCACCAGCGTGTCCCAAAACCACGCTTCGCCCAGGCGCCAGTCCACGAGCAAGTTCTTAATCAGGAAGGAGGCGGTCACCATGCGCACGCGGTTGTGCATGTAGCCCGTGTTCCAGAGCTCCCGCATTCCCGCGTCAACGAGCGGCACCCCTGTGAGGCCCTTCTGCCACGCCTTCATGGTGGGTGGGTCAGCTGTCCCCCAGGGAAACAGGTCAAATTCGGGCCGGAAGTTCTTCTGGGCGATATCGGGCTGGTGGAACAAAATGTTGTACGAAAATTCTCGCCAGCCAATCTCGGAGAGAAACTTGGTGCTGTTTTTCTCGCTCCCGGCAGGGACGCCATCCTGCACGGTGTGCCAAATCAAGTGGGGGCTGATTTCCCCGAACCTCAAATGTGGGCTGAGCCTCGAGGTGGATTCAATGCCTGGCTCATCGCGCCGGTGATAGTGGGAAAGGGTGTTGGCAACGAAGTCTTCCAGCCTATTGAGAGCACCCGCTTCGCCTGGCGTCCATAATTCCGCCCATCCTGCAGACCAGTCGGGACTCGTTGGGCGCAGATCCCAGGTGTCCAGATCATCGCTGGTGATGCCTTCAACAGCTACCAACTTTTCGGGGGCTTCGAGGGGGCTTCGAGGGGGAGTGGAAGCGAGACAGGCCCGCCAAAAAGGGCTGAACACACGGAAAGGTTTTCCTTCCCCCGTTGTCACGGTCCAGGGTTCAAACATCAGGTTCCCGGCAAAGCTTTCGCAGATAAGGCCCTGGGACTTTAGGTCTTCTTTGAGAGTGGCATCTCCCTCGCGAGCGTGCCCATAGCGGCGGTTCCAGAACACCGCCCCGGCGTCATGTTCTTCCACCAGCTCGCGAATAATTGCTGTGCCCTCGCCTTTGCGCAGGACGAGGTGGCCGCCGAGGCTTGTAATCTCCGTGGCCAAGGCCTGGAGTGAATGGTGGAGCCACCATCGCGTAGCGGAGCCTAGGGGCCTGATTCCTGGCGATACCTCGTCGTGAATGTAAACGACGAGGAGCGGTTCGCCACGCTCGGTAGCCGCCACAAGCGCAGGATTATCGGCAAGCCTCAGGTCATTGCGCAACCACACAATGCTGGGACCCGAGTTCATGGGCCCAGCCTAGAGCGGCTAGCTGATAGTTCCGAGGCAGAAGATTAGGGCCGGCTACTGAGGCGAGTAGCCGGCCCTAATCTTCACCAAGAGAGGTTCTGCAATCACATGTTCGAGAGCTGTCGCAGCGTCACCAACGATTCTCCCACTATATAACAAAATGGTAACGGCGTCGAGAAATCGCTAAATCATGTCCGGCGAAGGAGCGACGCCGTATTCGATGGCGACGTCTGCATGGCGATCAAAGCGGTATCCCACACCCCTCACCGTGCGAACGATGTCTTCGAAACGAGCAAGTTTGCCCCGCAAACGTCGCACGTGAACATCAATCGTTCTCGCGCTGGGGGTTTCTTCCTCGCCCTCGACCCAGAGCGCCTCGATAATTACCTCCCGCTTCACGGTTTGTCCTTCACGCAGGACCAAGAATTGCAGCATCTCGAACTCTTTAAACGTGAGAGGGGCAATCTCGCCATCGAGGATGACGCGCTTGCGGGAAATATCGATTTTCACCCCGGCCGCTTTGGCGGGGGTAGGCGGCTGGAGCTTAGCCAGTGCGACCGGGTCATGCAGCGCCATCCGAACGATGTCGAGATCCTTGCCGCCTGCACCGCGCGGAGCCAGCGCGATGGCCGCATGAGTTTCGGATCCAGGGACGAAATTTTCTACCGAGGCTTTCAGGTTCGTCACAATTTGTTGAAGGCTCTGGCCGGCGGCCAAGGCATCCGTTTCACTGATGCCGACATAAAGAGCGAACCCTCGGGGTTCACTCGAAGAAGAGGGAGTCATAACTGTCGATTCTTTGAGGGGCACAAGCCCGGAAAAGGGGAATGGGAAGGATCAGCGACACATTCGACAGCGACAGCTGGAGGGCGCAGAGGTTTTCACCAGGGAAGCGCGGGCCAGGTCCATGACTTGATTATGGCGAAGGTATTGATTCCTGGTCAAGTAACGAAGTTAGCCGACGGTGCCATAGAGTCGGTCGCCTGCATCGCCAAGCCCTGGAACAATAAAACCTTTTTCGTTAAGTTTTTCGTCCAGTGCCCCAAGAACAATGGTCACGTCGCGACCTTGGGTCGCTTTCTCAATTGCCGCGAGACCCTCAGGGGCCCCCAGTAGGCACACCGCAGTGACCTCGGTTGCGCCCTTGTCGAAGATGAAATTAATGGCCTGCAACAGTGAGCCACCGGTGGCCAACATAGGGTCCAGGATGAAGCACTGACGGTCGGCAAGGTCTTCGGGCAGGCGTTCCGCGTACACACTGGGCTGCAGGGTTTCCTCATTGCGGACCATTCCAAGGAATCCCACCTCAGCGCTGGGAAGAAGTTGGACCATACCCTCCAGCATTCCCAAACCAGCTCGAAGAATAGGAACCACAACAGGTCGCGGTTCCGCAAGCTTGGTGCCGAGCATGGTGGTGACGGGTGTGTGAATCTCCTGTTCAGACACCCTGATGTTTCTGGTGGCCTCATACGCCAACAACGCCACGAGCTCGGAGGTCAAAGCGCGGAAGATTGGAGAGGGCGTGCTCTTGTCTCGAAGCAGGCTGAGCTTGTGGGAAATGAGCGGATGATCGGCGATATGAACCTGCATGGCCTAACCCTAGCCGAGCTAGGGTTAGGCCATGGCTGAGCATGAAGAGGCGATGGAGCGCCTAATTCAGGTGGCTCAGCACGCGCTGGAGACGGGCGACGTGCCGGTGGCGGCCGCGGTGATGGACCCCGAGGGCTTTGTCATTGCCACCGCCACTAATACCAAAGAACGCGACAGCGATCCGACCGCTCATGCTGAAATTCTCGCACTTCGCGCAGCAGGCAAGGCCTTAGGGCTGGCGAATCTCCAGGGCCACACGCTCATGGTGACCCTGGAGCCCTGCGTAATGTGTGCCGGTGCGATTACCCAGGCTCGGATTAGTCAACTGGTTTTTGGGGCGTGGGATGACAAAGCAGGTGCTGCGGGGAGCAAGCACGATTTAGTGCGCGATCGAACTTTGCCGCACCGCGTAGAGGAAGTCATCGGGGGCGTCCTGGAAGAACAGTGCTCGAGATTATTGACGGATTTCTTTTCCATCAGGAAGAGCTAGGCGGCGCCTCACCACAGCACAGCAATAGCTACGTTTGCCAGTGCTAACGCGCCGGAGACGTGGAGAAGAGGCAGCAGGGCCCGCTGGTTGCCGGTGGGGGACACTCCACGTTGGCGTACTCGGGCCTTCAGAGCAACAACAAAGATGGCCAAGGTCGCGACGAGTTTCACCCCAATTTTCAGGTAATTAAGGGACATTTCGTCGTCTGCGAGGCGCATTTCGGCCACGCCGGTCAGGGCGATTCCGGTCAACAGTTGAACGGTAGCTCCGGTCAGCACCCAGCCAAAGGCGTAGTTCGTGCGGGCGCGCATCTGGATAAAGAATGGTCCAAGAATCATGGCTAACCCCAAGAAGTGAGCGATCAGGGTGAGGCTGCGGGCCAATTCCACGGGAATCCTTAGTTAGTCGGACGCTCTAATAACAATAACGTCGGTGGCGGGATCTTCTCGGGAAGGATCCCTCGCAAGTTCAGGCTCGATATAGATTTCCACCGTGTCACCGACAATCTCCCGCACCCGTCTTTTGGTGTCGTCGAGGGCTTTCGAGAGGACATAGACGGGGAGCGAATCGCTCATTTGAACGGTGGCGGCAATCACCGGGTGACCATCGGGCTCGCTGGTCACCGAGAGGCGAAGCACCGCCTGTGCATCAGGGCCCTCCATGAGGGCGCCAAGAATAGGCTCTCGCTCGGGAAGCGGTTCGTGAGAAATTTTCTTGCCCACCGTGGCTCCTGTCATCACGCATCTTCGCTGGCAACATCTCCAATCTACACTGGCACTATGACCCGATCACTTCCTCACATTGCGTTCATTGGTGCCGGAAACATGGGTGGCGCCATAGTCTCGGGGCTTGTCGGCGGCGAACAGCACGCGGCAGGCATCCGTGCCACCACGCGAACCGCCGCGTCTGCCCGGGCGTTAGGGGCCCACGGGATTGATGCCAAAGCCCTTGAAGCAGACCCCAACGCCAATCTCTGGGCGGTAGCGGAGGCCGACATGATCGTTCTGGGCGTCAAGCCTTACCAAATTCTCGAGGTGCTAACCGAGATTGCCGGCCGGGCAAAGGCGGGAGCGACCATTGTGAGCGTTGCCGGTGGAATCACCATCGCATCGATGGAAGAGCGCTGGCCAGGCGCCGTGGTGAGGTGTATGCCCAACACACCCTCGCAGGTGGGCAAGGGTGTTGCCGGGGTGAGCCGAGGGAGTCGGGTGAGTGATGATCAAGTCGCTGATGTTGAAGCTCTTTTTGCCACCGTCGGCGACGTCATCACGATTGATGAGTCCTCTCTTAACGCACTGAGCTCCCTGTCAGGCTCGGGCCCTGCCTATGTGTATTTCTTCATGGAGCGCTTTATGGACATCGCCCACGAGTACGGTTTCACGCCGGCTCAGGCTCGCACCATGGTTACGGGCACCTTTGCCGGGGCGCTGGACCTTCTCGAAGCGACGCAGAAAGATCCCGGTCAGCTCCGTGAAGAAGTCACCAGCCCGAAAGGTTCCACCTACGAAGCACTCAGGGTTTTTGAGGAAGCTGATATCGGAGCCATTATCCGCAAAGCTACGCAGGCGGCCATCACACGGTCGGACGAAATGGCGAGCGAGTAGCTATTTTTCTAGGGCCGCAAAGGCTTCGATGTCTTCGTTGGTACCCGACACGATAATCAAGTCGTGATTGGTGACGACTGTTTTTTCGGTTGCATACGTAAAAGGCTTGCCCGGTGATTTGACTCCCACCACGGTGATGTGGTGTTTGGAGCGAACTTTGGAATCCTCGAGTGACAGTCCTCGAATGGGCTTGGGCGGATACATCTTGACCAACGCAAAGTTGTCATCGAATCGAATGAAGTCGATCATTCGCCCCGACACGAGGTGAGCAACTCGCTCTCCGGCCTCACGCTCGGGGTAAATCACGCGGTGGGCACCAATGCGGGTCAGGATCTTTCCATGGGACTCGCTAATGGCTTTGGCCCAAATCTGTGGCACTTTGAGATCCACCAGGTTCGTGGTGATGAGGACACTTGCCTCGATGGAAGATCCGGTGGCGACAACAGCCACAGGAAAATCGGCCGCACCAATTTGCTGCAGGGCACTCATATTTCGAGCATCCAGCACGGCGGTGTGCCGCACGCGCTCGGACCATTTCTGGACGAGGGCGGGGTCTTCGTCGACGGCAAGCACGTCTCTGCCGAGTTTGTCGAGTTCGCCCGCGGTGGCAGCGCCAAAGCGGCCTAGTCCAATAACGAGGACTGGTGCATCATGGGGAATTTTCTCAACCAACGATTGGCCTTTCTTTTGCCCGGCGATAAATCGTCTGCCGGTGGGTTCCACTCAAAGCAGTAGCCAGCGTCACTGTACCAACACGACCCAACAGCATGGTGGCCGAGAGGATGAACTTTGCGGATTCGGGCAAATCTGAGGTGGTGAATCCCGCCGTCAAACCGCAGGTGGCAAAGGCGGAAATCACATCAAAGAGCACCCGATCTAGGGGCGCATCGGTCACGCGCAGCAGGGCGATGGTCGAAATCGCCACGATGCTTGCCCCCCACAACACCACGCTGACAGCCAGACGAACGGTGTCGGAGGGAATGCGACGCTCATACACAACGATGTCCTGGTTGCCGCGAGATTCTGCGAAAGCGGCGAGAAAAAGAATAGCCAGGGTGGTCACTTTGATGCCTCCTGCGGTCGAGGCGGACCCACCTCCCACGAACATCAACATGTCCAACACCAACAAGGTGGCGCTACCGAATTCGGAGGTATCGACGGTGGAGAATCCGCCAGAGCGGGCCATCATCGAGCTAAAGAGGGCCGTCATGCCTCGCGTGCCGGCGGGCTGTGAACCGAGGGTGTCCTGGTTTGACCATTCCAACGCACCGATTGCCAGGGCTCCGACAACCAGCAGCACAGTGGTCGTAACCAGGGTCAAACGGGCGTGCATTCCCAGGCGTGCGTGATCCCACGTGCGCCGCTGACGGCGCATGCGCGCCGTTCGGATGGCGCGAGAAATTGCATAAATTACCGGGAAACCTATGCTCCCTAGGAAGACTCCCACCCCGATGGTGAAGATCATGAGGGGGTCCTGTACGAAGGGTGTAAGCCCGTCGACGAGAGGAACAAAACCCGTGTTGGTGAAGGCAGATGCCGCGAGGTAACCGCCCTGCCATGCGGCAGTGACAGGGTCAAGGCCCCAAGCAATTAGTCGGGGAATAATGATGGCCGCAAGAGCGAGCTCGATCGCGATCACACTGATGAACACTGTCTTTAGCAGGCCCTTCACATCGCCTAGGCGCATGCCATATCCCTCTGAAGTTTCGCGTTCATGGAGGCGAGAGGGGTCGACATCGCCGGCCATCATCTTGCGCACCGAGAGGCCCAGGCGCTTGGAGGCAATCACGGCGAGGAGGGTGGCAAGTGTCATGACGCCGATTCCGCCGACCTGCAGGGCAACAAAAACAATGGTGTGACCCACGCCAGACCAGTGGGTTGCCATGTCCACGGTGGTCAGCCCGGTTACACAAATCGCGGAGGTGGCGGTGAAGAGCGCGTCAGCGAGAGGCGTTGCCTCTCCGCTCGCGGAGGCAAAGGGCATCATCAGCAAACCGGTCGTAACGCCGACGAGAAAAATGAAAATGGCGACCGTTGTCGTTGCTGCCTGACCGCCGAGAAGAGCCTGGAGGCGATACGCAATGCCTCGGATGCCGTTGGGAACGGAGTAAGGGGCAAGTCCCGGGATACCCATCAAGCGTTCGCTTCGAGACCGCTTGACGCGACGCTTGAGGTTGGTAAGCCACGAGGACACCTTCGCCTACTCGCTTCCTGGCTGCCAGGAGGACAACCGCCAGCCATGGTACTCCTCCCCGGGGCGAAGTACGATTGAAACCATGGCAGACGTATTTGATGTGGTGGCAGACCCGACTAGGCGCGACATTGTGCGGTTGCTTCATGACCACCCAGGTTCTGGCGAAATGAGTGTGGGTGAGTTGGTGGAGGCTTTGGGTATCACCCAGCCCACCGTTTCCAAGCACCTCAAGGTTCTGCGAGAAGCGGGGCTTGTCGGAGTTCGCGAAGACGGTCAGCACCGCTACTACCGGTTTGAGGCAGGTGCGTTGGCAGATCTGAGCATGTGGATGAGCGAGGTTGGCCAGCGACCGTCACAGCCTCGGGTTTCCCCCTATGTGGATCTCACTTTTGCAGGTCGAGCACTGGGGGGCATTCTTCGTGACGCCAGCGATCGGCTGTCTGCAGTGTGGGGAAAGCTGCAGGGATAACCCTTTACAAGCTACGGACCGGCATTTAGTGTGGGAAGGTGGCCACCTGGCCACACCTCCCTAACATCATCGGCCGGATGAATCAGACATTTGCAGAGATCCGCTTTCTCACCGTCGGTGAGGTAGCTCAGATGATGCGCGTGTCAACGATGACCGTCTATCGGATGGTCCACTCGGGTGACATTCCAGCAATTCGTTTTGGACGCTCCTTCCGCATCCCTGAATCGGTGGTGCTTGAGATGGCGCAGGAGTCTGTGGTGTCAGACAAATTCGACCAGGTCGGATAGCGCCCAGCCTCTGCGCTAGAGTGGGGAAGTTGTCCAGACGGACAACGACCTATTCCCAAGCTTTATAAGGAAACTTAATGGGCTCCGTTATCAAAAAGCGTCGCAAGCGTATGGCGAAGAAGAAGCACCGCAAGTTGCTTCGCAAAACCCGCCACCAGCGTCGCAACAAGAAGTAGCTCGCTGAGCGAATGCGCTGGTCCCGCTAGTCGTGACCAGCGCTTTTCTCTGCCCTCTTGGTCCGTGAGGCCTGGTATCTTTTAGACCCTTCCGGCCACACAATGGGCCAGGCATTGTCGGTGGCATGTTTCAAAAGGCCCGCGTCGGGATTGACGGCAACCGGGTGCCCGACGAGGCCCAGCAGAGGAAGATCCGCGACGGAATCCGAGTAGGCGTAACACTCGTTAAGGTCTGCCCCGAGCTTCGTGGCGAAGGCGACAGCTTTTTCTTCTTTCAGCGGGCCATGGAGTAGTTCGCCGTCAATTTCTCCGGTGAACTTTCCGTCGCTTTCGATCAACGTGGTGCCGAACGCACCTGCCAGGCGCAAGTCCCGCGCCATGACGGACGCGAGACCCTGGGGGCTCGCGGTGAGAAGCCAGACTTGGTGACCCCGGTCCTGGTGGTCGCGGAGTTGTTGGAGGACTTTGGGGAAAATTTTCGGCGCGATAGACCGGCGCCAGGCGACCTCTGCGATGCGATCGAATTCCGCCACCGAATGTCCTGCGACTAACGCCTGAGAACGTTCTCTTGTGGATGTTATGCGCGCGGGGCTTTCCCCTTTTTTGATGAACGCCCGCTGATGAAACAGCGCGGGGATGACGTGGCGCCACTTGATGTAGCCGGATTTCCAGGCTTCGATGGCAAACATGAAAATTGTTGCGCCTCTGATCAAAGTGTTATCAACGTCGACAAAAACAAGCACAGGAGTTTCTGTGCTTGTGGGAAGTTTTTTCTCCTGAGCCATTGGACACTCAGCATAGGCTGAGTACATGAACCAGGTCGCCATCACCGTGATTGGAAGAGATGCTTGTCATCTCTGTGATGAAGCGTTGCCCATTGTCGAGGAAGTTGTTGCAGCCTTTTCCAATGTCAGCCTCGCGAAGGCGAAGGTGGAGGATCAGCCAGGCTGGCTCGAGCTGTATTCGGACAAAGTTCCGGTGGTCTTGATTGACTCGGTCGAACATTGTCACTGGCACGTTCAGTACGAAGCCCTCCGCGAAGCGGTGCTGCGCGCTGGGGGTCTTCTGTTAGCTCAGGATTAGGGGTAGAACTGTAGTTATGTCCTCGACGAGAACCCCAGACCCCACTCCCGGTTGGCTCTCCGATGAAGAGTTAGCCGAGATAAGGCACAGATTGCCCCTGCTCTATGTCGAGGCAGTCCCGGTTCGACTGGATGGAATGGGTGAGGTTACCGAAGTTGGTTTGCTCTTGCGTGTCTCTAACGAGGGCGCTATCACCCGTGCACTTGTGTCGGGTCGAGTGATGTTTGGCGAAACTTTGCGGGATGCGCTCTATCGCCATCTGGAAAAAGATTTAGGCCCCATGGCCTTCCCTCAGTTGCCACCCTCGCCAACGCCCGCGCACATTGCCGAGTATTTCCCTTTCCCCGGTTCCAAGTATCAGGACTCTCGCCAGCACGCAGTGTCGTTAGTGTTTGTGGTCCCCGTCACGGGGACGTGTGAACCGCGTCAAGACGCACTCGATATGACTTGGATGACCCCGGCTGAGGCAACCGCCTCCGAGGTCCTCTCCGAAATGGAGGGTGGTCGCGGGTCCCTGGTGAAAGCAGCGCTAGCCAGTGTGGGAGCGCTGCCCTAGCGTTTTCCGATGGCGACGATGTCAATTACCTCGACCGATAGTCCGTCGCGGCCAGTCTGCTGGCGGGGCCAGTTCTCCACGGAGAGTTCGGCCAGGTGAGGCGAGAGGACTCTTCGCAGTTCCGCTTCGTGGAACAATCGATCCTCGGGGGGCCGGCGAAGCCCGGCGTGGAGATCCAGGATGCTGTGACCGACAATGACAAGTTGGCCACCCGGAGCTACGGCTGCTGCCATCGCGCTCCAGAGCGCGTGGCGTTCGGGCGCTAGGAAGTGACCAAAAAAGCTGAGGACGAGGTCATATTTTTCTGAAGGGGATGGCAACTCTTCGCGTGCCGCATCGAGAGCAATCCAGCGGATACTTCGTGGGAGGTGATCCTGGGTCACGGTTTCTTGCCTCCTGCTCTCGCCGCGCACCAAGCCTTCGACCGAAATATCCGTCGCCGTCACAGCCCAGCCCCGCCCTGCGAGCCAGAGGGCGTCACCACCTTCTCCTGCCCCCACATCCAGAGCCCTCCCAGGGGTGAGATCCGAGGCGATTGCCTCGAGAGCTTGGTTCACCTTGCCGCTCCACATCTTCGTCGTGCGATACCGCGCATCCCATGACGCCCCGGATTCTGATCGCCAGGACGCAGCGAGCTTTCGCATGGTGCGGTGGCGCCACCACCAGAACAATCGAAAACCGACCCAGAGAAGGGGCGTGAGAGCTCCGGCACGAAATTCAAGCTCGTCAGTGAGCTGTGTGGGCCCCACCCCCGTGGGGGACACCGTCATGGTGTGGTGGAAAGAGTTCACCGCTCCGAGGGCGCCGCTGATCCCACGACCCTCATCCCGAAAGGTTTTCGTCATTGCCTCTTCGCTGGTCCGAGGGTTAATTTCCTGGGTCCCCATAGGGAGAAATCCCAGGGCGAGAGCTTTCACAAGGTAGCTTTCACCGCTGACCCAGGCTGCAGGAAAGACCCCAGGTCTGACGGGGCGGAAAGAAAGAAAAGGCCGAGAGACCTGCTGAAAGACCTCGGGGTTATTGAGGGCGTTCCATGCCTCACTAACGGAGCAGCCAAGCGTTGTGGTGAGACAGATTTTCATATCTCCCAGCTTGCCCTACCCCGCCTAATCTTCAGCTTGGAAAGCTAGCCTGATTTCATGAAAGCTGTCCTCGACGGGCTTGTCCTTGCCGATGCACCAGAGGCCGATCTGGTGAAGATCGAAGGAAACTGGTATTTCCCACCTGCCTCGGTCAACTTTCCTTTCTTGGAAGAAAGCCCCACCGCATATCACTGCCCGTGGAAGGGGGACTCTACCTATTTCACGATCACGGTGAACGGCGCTGCGTTCCAGGACCGGACCTTTGCGTATCGGAATCTCCGACCCGGTGCTGTCGAACGGGTGGGACACGATTTTGCCGGCTACGTCTGTTTCTGGAAGGACGTCTCAGTCGAGTAGGTCGCTCGAACCGACCACACAATCAGGTGGGTTTTATCAAAGCGGGGATTGCACTGTGCGCAGGAGGTAGGTTTTCCTGGTTTTCTGAAACGAATTATCTCGTGGCCACTGGGGCACCGACCAAGCCACTTCGCTCGATCAGTGGCGGGTGCTTGATGGTGGGTGCGACCTCCGGTGTAGCCGATGCGTGCGGCGATGCTGCGCCATTTTGTTCCGTGCCCTTCGCGAGACCCCGCGAGCGCGTGAGCGATTTCGTGCAGAATTACCTGCTCCACATCGTCATCGCTGGCCTTGTCGCTGAGGTGCCGAGACAGCGTGATGCGTTTGGTCCTGTGGTCACACTGACCAAACCGGGTGGTGGCGCGATCCCATTCGAATCGCCACTCAGAAAGCAATCCATGGGTTGCCAGGAGGGATTCCGCCCTGTTCTCAACCCATTTCAATTCCGACATCGCTCCAGGTTAGTCAGGGGCGAACCTCGAGGGAGCTCGTTATCCCCACCCCCGGAAAAATCAAAAAGTTGGGTGGACAAACAGCCTTCACACGGTATATCGTTAGAGATTGCTTCCCTGACTTCCCTTATCTTCATATTGCGGTCGATAAGAGAGCCCCGAGTATAACGGCGGGGTGAACTCATTGTGCTGAGTTCCAGGCGTTGCTTCTATCCGGTTTGGTCACCCACAATGAGGCTCTTTTGTGAGCCCTGGAGGTAATTGCTCTTGGCTGCTGCGCGTCCCGCAACCACCACTCCCACGAACGGCCGAGTCGCCCAGCGACTCACGTTTGCCAAAATCTCCGACACCGTCGACGTGCCCGATCTGCTTGCCTTGCAGACCGAGAGCTTCGAGTGGCTCGTCGGCGCCCCCGCATGGAAGGCAAGGGTCAAGGCAACGAAAGCTGCCGGCGAGACCGTTGTCACCGAGCGCAGTGGCCTAACAGAAATCTTCGAAGAGATTTCTCCCATCGAGGATTCGGGCGAGACGATGCAACTGTCGTTCCAAAACCCCTACCTCGAAGAAGAGAAGTATTCGCTGGATGAGTGTAAAGAGCGCGGCAAGACTTACGCAGCACCGCTGTATGTCGAAGCTGAGTTCATGAACCACTTGACCGGTGAAATCAAAACCCAGACCGTCTTCATGGGTGACTTTCCCCTGATGACCGAAAAGGGAACCTTCATCATCAACGGCACCGAGCGTGTTGTGGTGTCTCAGCTGGTGCGAAGCCCTGGTGTTTATTTCGACACCTCGCTCGACAAGGTGAGCGACAAAGAAATTCACTCTGTCCGCGTGATTCCTAGCCGCGGTGCATGGTTGGAGTTTGAGGTCGACAAGCGCGACCAGGTCGGCGTGCGAATTGACCGCAAGCGCAAGCAGTCCGTCACCGTCTTCCTGAAGGCATTGGGTCTGACCTCCGAAGACATCGCGAAGCATTTCGCTGGGTTCACCTCGATCTTGGAAGCCCTGGAGAAGGACACCATCCTTACCAAGGAAGAAGCTCTCAAAGACATCTACCGCAAGCTGCGTCCGGGCGAGCAGGTAGCTGCTGAAGCAGCACGTCTGTTGCTCGATAACTTCTACTTCAACCCCAAGCGTTATGACCTGGCCAAGGTCGGTCGTTACAAGATCAACCGCAAGCTGGGTCTTGAGCAGCCCTTGAAGAACTCTGTTCTGACGGTTGAGGACATTATTGCGACCATCAAGTATTTGGTGGCCCTTCACGATGGACGCACCCACATCGAAGGAACCCGCGCGGGCAAAAAGGTCGACATCCGTATTGATGTTGATGACATTGACCACTTCGGTAACCGTCGCATTCGTGCCGTGGGCGAGCTCATTCAGAACCAGGTCCGCACGGGGCTTTCCCGGATGGAGCGCGTGGTTCGCGAGCGCATGACGACTCAGGACATCGAGGCAATCACGCCGCAGACCCTGATCAACGTTCGTCCCGTCGTTGCTGCGATCAAGGAGTTCTTTGGCACAAGCCAGCTCTCGCAGTTCATGGACCAGAACAACCCTCTTTCAGGTCTGACTCACAAGCGTCGTCTCTCGGCACTGGGCCCCGGCGGTCTGAGCCGTGAGCGTGCCGGCGTTGAGGTCCGTGACGTTCACCCTTCGCACTACGGCCGCATGTGTCCCATCGAAACCCCCGAAGGCCCGAACATTGGTCTGATTGGTTCCCTCGCGTCGTTTGCGCGTATCAACGCGTTTGGGTTCATTGAGACTCCGTATCGACGCGTGTCCAAGGGCAAGGTCGGTAAGGCAATTGACTACTTGACCGCCAACGACGAGGACGAATTCGTTGTGGCTCAGGCCGGTACCCCGTTGAATGCTGACGGAACCTTCGCGGTGGACCGCGTTCTGGTCCGTAAGAAGGGTGGAGAGGTTGAACTGGTTGGCCCAGAAACGGTCGACTACGTAGATGTTTCGCCCCGTCAGATGGTCTCTGTTGCTACCTCGCTGATTCCGTTCCTCGAGCACGACGATGCGAACCGTGCCCTCATGGGTGCGAACATGCAGCGTCAAGCAGTGCCCCTGTTGCGCTCCGAGTCCCCGTTGGTGGGAACCGGCATGGAGTCCTTCGCGGCGGTTGACGCTGGCGACGTGATTACGGCCTTGGCACCCGGTGTTGTCACCGAGGTGTCTGCTGACTTCGCTGTAGTCAAGCAGGACAAGGGTGGAACGAAGACCTACATCTTGCGGAAGTTCGATCGCTCCAACCAGGGCACCAACTACAACCACCAGGTCCGCGTGAACGTGGGCGACAAGGTTGTCGAAGGCTCGGTTATTGCTGATGGCCCCGCCACCGAAGACGGCGAATTGGCATTGGGCAAGAATCTGCTCGTGGCATTCATGTCATGGGAGGGCTACAACTTCGAAGACGCGATTATCCTTTCCCAGAACCTGGTCAAGGACGACACCCTCTCTTCGATTCATATCGAAGAGTATGAAGTTGACGCCCGCGACACCAAGCTTGGCAAGGAAGAGATCACCCGCGATCTCCCCAATGTGGGACCGGAAATGCTTGCGAACTTGGACGAGCGAGGCATCATTCGTATTGGTGCCGAGGTTCGCCCCGGCGACATCCTCGTGGGTAAGGTCACTCCCAAGGGCGAGACGGAACTCAGTGCGGAAGAGCGTTTGCTCCGAGCCATCTTCAACGAGAAGAGCCGCGAGGTTCGCGACACTTCTCTGAAGGTTCCCCACGGCGAGCAAGGCACCATCATTGGTGTCAAGGTCTTTGACGCGGTCGATGGTGATGATGAACTGGGCTCTGGTGTGAACCAGCGCGTGGTTGTCTACATCGCACAGAAGCGCAAAATTTCTGAGGGTGACAAGCTTGCCGGTCGTCACGGGAACAAGGGTGTTATCGCCAGGATTCTTCCCGTCGAAGACATGCCTTTCCTGGAAGACGGCTCTCCCGTCGATATCATCTTGAACCCCTTGGGTGTCCCCGGACGAATGAACTTCGGTCAGGTTTTGGAAATCCACCTCGGGTGGGCTGCCAAGCAGGGTTGGAAAGTCAGCGGAGACCCCGCATGGGCCAAGCGTTTGGCGACGGCAGCTAAGGAAGCCCTTCCTGGCACCAAGGTTGCGACCCCGGTGTTTGATGGTGCGAGCGAAGAAGAAATCGCGGGGCTTTTGGACTCGACCCTGGTGAACCGTGACGGAAACCGAATGGTTGGATCCTCAGGTAAAGCGAACCTCTTCGATGGTCGCTCTGGCGAACCCTTCCCCGCACCTGTGTCGGTGGGCTACATGTACATCTTGAAGCTTCACCACCTCATCGATGACAAGATCCACGCACGCTCCACAGGTCCCTACTCGATGATCACGCAGCAGCCTCTCGGGGGTAAAGCACAGTTTGGTGGCCAGCGCTTTGGTGAAATGGAAGTGTGGGCACTGGAGGCTTACGGCGCTTCCTACGCGCTGCAGGAACTGCTGACCATCAAGTCCGATGACATCCTCGGCCGCGTGAAGGTCTACGAAGCCATCGTCAAGGGTGAAAACATCCAGGAGCCCGGTATTCCCGAAAGCTTCAAGGTGCTGATGAAAGAGATGCAGTCCCTGTGTCTCAATGTCGAGGTTCTCTCGGCAGACGGCCAAGTCGTCTCGCTGAAGGATTCTGATGACGAGCTCTACCGCGCAGCGGAAGAACTCGGCATCAACCTTTCGACCCGCTTCGAGTCTTCGTCCGTGGACGAAATCTAAGAATTCGACGACAGAAACTAACGAGAGAGATTAATCGTGCTGGAAGCAACAACATTTGACGCCCTGCGCATCGGCCTGGCCACTTCAGACAACATCCGTGGTTGGTCCCACGGTGAGGTCAAGAAGCCAGAGACCATCAACTACCGCACGCTCAAGCCTGAGAAGGATGGCCTCTTCGGTGAGCAGATCTTTGGACCCAGCCGTGACTGGGAGTGCGCGTGTGGAAAATACAAGCGCGTTCGCTTCAAGGGAATCGTCTGCGAGCGTTGTGGCGTTGAGGTCACCAAGTCCTCGGTGCGCCGCGAGCGCATGGGTCACATCGAGCTGGCGGCTCCCGTTACTCACATTTGGTACTTCAAGGGCGTCCCTTCCCGTCTGGGTTACCTCCTGGACATGGCACCCAAGGACCTCGAAAAGGTCATCTACTTCGCGGCCTACATGATCATTACGGTGGATGAGGATGCTCGCCACCGCGAAATGCCCGAGTTGGAAAAAGAACTCCGTCAAGAAATCAAGCAGCTGGAGAAGGAGCGCGACGCGCTCCTCGCCGACCGCATGAAGGAACTCGAGAATGCTTTGGCAGAGCTCGAGGCTGCGAATGCCAAGGCTGACCAAAAGCGTAAGACTGATGACGCCGGTAAGAAAGAACTTGGCGCCATTCGCAAGAACTTCGACGACAGCATTGCTCACCTTGAGCGCGTGTGGGATGACTTCCGTTCGTTGAAGGTTGGCGACCTGCGCGCTGAGGACGCTGTCTTCCAGGATCTTCAAGATCGTTATGGCATGTTCTTCACCGCCCACATGGGTGCGGAAGCAATTCGCCAGCGTTTGGAAGCTTTTGATCTCGCAGGAGAAGCAGAAAGCCTTCACGATGAAATCGCCAATGGCAAAGGCCAGCGCAAGATTCGTGCCATCAAGCGTTTGAAGGTTGTCAATGCCTTCTTGCAGACCGGTGGCTCACCTGCATCGATGGTGTTGGAGGTTGTCCCGGTAATTCCGCCGGAGCTCCGCCCCATGGTTCAGTTGGATGGTGGGCGCTTTGCGACCTCTGACCTGAACGACCTTTACCGTCGCGTGATCAACCGAAACAACCGTCTGCGCCGTCTGTTGGATCTCGGTGCACCAGAGATCATTGTCAACAACGAAAAGCGGATGCTCCAGGAAGCTGTGGATGCGCTCTTTGATAACGGCCGTCGTGGACGTCCGGTTACGGGAACGGGAAACCGTCCGCTCAAGAGCCTCTCCGACATGCTCAAGGGTAAGCAGGGTCGTTTCCGTCAGAACCTGCTCGGCAAGCGTGTGGACTACTCCGGACGTTCCGTTATCGTGGTTGGTCCTCAGCTGAGACTGCACCAGTGTGGTCTGCCCAAGATCATGGCACTCGAGCTCTTCAAGCCTTTCGTGATCAAGCGCCTGATGGATCTGGGTCACTCCAGCAACATCAAGAACGCGAAGCGTATGGTCGAGCGTTCACGCCCCGAGGTGTGGGATGTGCTGGAAGAAATCATTCGCGAGCGCCCGGTGTTGCTCAACCGCGCACCGACGCTTCACCGTTTGGGAATCCAGGCCTTTGAGCCACAACTGGTGGAAGGTAAAGCGATTCAGCTTCACCCTCTCGTCTGTGCTGCCTTCAACGCGGATTTCGATGGCGACCAGATGGCCGTTCACGTTCCTCTCTCCGTCGAGGCGCAGGCCGAAGCCCGCATTTTGATGCTGGCTTCGAACAACATCTTGAAGCCCTCTGATGGCCGCCCGGTCACCGTCCCCACACAGGACATGATTATCGGCCTGCACCACCTCACCACGGTGAAGGCTGGCGCGGAAGGCGAAGGCCGCGCGTTTAGCTCGGTTTCGGAAGCCATCATGGCCATGGATCAGCACACGTTGAGCCTGAACGCCAAGGTGAAGATTCGCATTACGGGCCTTCACTTGCCTGATGCCCCCAAGGGCTTTGTTCAGGGCAGCACTGCCATTCATGACACCACTCTCGGTAGCGCTCTCTTCAATGAGGCGTTGCCTGCGGATTACCCCTGGGTGTCCGGAGTTGCAGACAAGGGTTTGATTTCTTCCCTGGTCAATGACTTGGCTGAGCGCTACCCCAAGGTTGCCGTTGCGGAAACCCTGGACCGCGTCAAGGACGCAGGTTTCTACTGGGCTACGCGCTCGGGTGTGACCGTGGCGCTGAGTGATGTCTTGACCCCCAAGGGCAAGAAAGCCATCATCGCCAAGTACGAGAAGTTAGCCGCCAAGATTCAGTCCCAGTTCGAAAAGGGACTAATTTCTGACGTCGAGCGTCGCCGTGAGCTTGTCGAGGTGTGGAGTGCCGCCACGAAGGAAGTCAACGACGAAATGCGCGCTGCCTTCCCGGAGGACAACACCATCAACCGCATGGTCACCTCCGGTGCCCGTGGTAACTGGTTGCAGGTCGGAAACATCGCCGGTATGCGTGGATTGGTCTCCAACCCCCGCGGTGAAGTTATCGCCCGCCCGATTATCTCCAGCTACCGCGAAGGCCTCTCGGTAGCCGAATACTTCATCGCCACCCACGGTGCGCGTAAAGGTTTGGCTGACACGGCCCTTCGCACCGCTGACTCGGGATACCTCACCCGTCGTCTCGTCGATGTGGCACAGGACGTCATCATCCGTGAAGACAACTGTGGCACCAGCAAGGGAATCATTTTCCCCATCGCGACCAAGAACGCCGAGGGTGAATGGGTTCGCGCCGAAAACGTCGAGAACGAGGTGTATGCCCGTAACTTGGCCACTGATGCGACCACCGAAAAAGGCAAGGTTGTTGCGGAAGCAGGATCCGATGTTGGTGACGTCTTGATCAACGCCCTGGTTGCCGGAGGTGTGCGTGAAATCACGGTTCGCTCGGTCCTGGTGTGTGAGTCACTCCGCGGTGTGTGTGCTGCCTGTTACGGTCGCTCACTTGCCTCGGGTATCGCCGTCGACCTCGGGGAAGCAGTGGGAATTATCGCCGCTCAGTCGATTGGTGAACCCGGTACCCAGCTGACAATGCGCACCTTCCACACGGGTGGATCTGCTTCGGCAGATGACATCACCCAGGGTCTACCCCGGGTCACCGAGCTCTTCGAGGCTCGTAACCCCAAGGGTTCTAGCCCCATTGCGGAAGCTAACGGTCGCATCTCGATTGAGGAAACGGACACTCAGTACAAGATCACGATGACTCCGGATAACGGTGATGAGCCTGTTCTCCACACCGTGTCCAAGCGCATGAGCATGCTCGTGGAAGATGGTCAAAGCATTCAGCTGGGCCAGCAGTACCACGAAGGCCCGCTTGATCCGAAGGAAGTGCTTCGCGTCAAGGGTGTGCGTGCGGTCCAGGAACACTTGGTCGATGGTGTGCAGGGCGTGTATGGCTCACAGGGTGTGCCCATCCACGACAAGCACATCGAGGTTATCGTGCGCCAGATGATGCGCAAGGTGACCGTGGTTGACCACGCAGAAACCACTTTGTTGCCTGGTGAACTCGTTGACCGTACCCGGTATAACTCGATCAACCGCGAAGCACTCGGGGAAGGCCGTAAGACGGCCTCCGCGCGTCAGGAAGTCATGGGTATCACCAAGGCATCACTGGCGACAGAGTCCTGGCTCTCGGCGGCCTCCTTCCAGGAGACCACTCGGGTGTTGACCGAAGCTGCCATGCAAGGAAAGAGCGATCCACTTGTCGGTCTCAAAGAGAACGTCATCATCGGAAAGCTCATCCCCGCAGGTACCGGTCTTGCGACCTACCGCGACGTCACCGTCGAGCCCACCGAAGAGGCACGCGCCGAGCACTACCCCGCACGCCTGTATGCCAGCGACCAGGATTTTGGCTCTGAGGACGACTTGTCTTTCGTGGACTTCGAGTCCTTCGCCGAACCTGACGATGCAAAAAAGGGTGCTGACGCAGAGTAGACATTTCACACCACGAAAGGGCCGGCATTGCTGGCCCTTTCGTCATTCTGGGGACAACTTTCCCCGAGAAATCTGAAGCTTTCTAGCCTGGGGTGATGCCCTTGCTCGCGCTCCTGGCCCTTCACGTCATCGTTGCTGCCTGGGGGATTCGACTCGCTGCAATTGATGCCGCCTATCACCGGCTGCCCGATCGTTTGACCGGGTCCCTCGCCATTGTTCTCGTCGTGTGGGCTGTGGTGTGGGGTGAGAGACCGTTGCTTATGGAAGCGTTTCAGGATTCAGCGCTCACCACTGCGGCCTACGCGCTGTGCGCTGTCCTCCCCGCCAAACCGCTGGGCTGGGGAGATGTGAAGCTTCAGGCAAGCCTCGGGTTCTACACCTCATTGGTGTTCCCAGGGGGAGGCCTCATTCAGGCATCTCTTGCCTTTGTTTTGGGCGGAATGGGGGCTGGATGGCTACTCGTGCGGGGGAAGATTCGTGCGGATGAGGGCGTAGCCTTTGGACCTTTCATGGTGGCGGCGGCTTTTGTCACCATCGCGGCTGCAGAAAGTCTAAAAATCATTTGACCGCAGGCCCAAACGCCATTACTGTTGGAGTTTGTGTGCGCGATGGCACGTCCGTTTTTTGCGCCCGGTTCCGGGCGGACAAGACACGGGTCATCAACTCCACAACATTGGGTCCAGAGGTGAGTGCAGTGGCAACACAGCACCACCAACCCCCACGGCATACCAAGTGTTAGTCGCCTGGCGCATCTTGGTGAAGATGTCGCTAGGTGTTGGACAAAAACCACCACCTAGTAACCACCATCAATGAGCTGTCACCGTGCAGCACCAATAAGGAGTGAACTGTGCCAACGATTCAACAGTTGGTCCGTAAGGGACGCAAGCCTAAGGTTTCTAAGACCAAGACGCCTGCCCTGAAGGCCAATCCCCAACAGCGCGGCGTCTGCACGCGTGTGTACACCACGACACCCAAGAAGCCGAACTCGGCTTTGCGGAAGGTTGCTCGTGTGAAGCTTTCCAATGGTTCGGAAGTTACCGCCTACATCCCCGGCGAGGGCCACAACCTCCAGGAGCACTCCATGGTGCTGGTTCGTGGTGGTCGTGTGAAAGACCTCCCCGGTGTTCGATACAAAATTGTCCGCGGCGCACTGGATACTCAGGCCGTCAAGAACCGTAAGCAGGCTCGTAGCCTCTACGGCGCAAAGATGGAGAAGAAGTAATGCCACGTAAAGGTCCCGCTCCTAAGCGCCCCGTCGTCGCCGATCCCGTATACGGATCTCCCGTCGTGTCCCAGCTGGTCAACAAGATTCTTGTGGGCGGCAAAAAGGGTCTCGCCGAGCGCATCGTGTATGGCGCGCTCGAAGGCGTAAACACCAAAAGTGGCCAAGACCCCGTTGTCGCCCTGAAAAAGGCTCTGGACAACGTGCGTCCCACCTTGGAAGTTCGGTCACGTCGCGTGGGTGGTTCCACCTACCAGGTGCCCGTTGAGGTCAAGCCTCACCGTGCTAACACTCTCGCTTTGCGTTGGCTTTCCAGCTACGCGAAGGACCGTCGTGAAAAGACGATGACCGAGCGTTTGACGAATGAAATCTTGGATGCTTCCAACGGCCTCGGTGCCGCGGTGAAGCGCCGTGAAGACACCCACAAGATGGCAGAAGCCAACAAGGCTTTCGCTCACTACCGCTGGTAGACCAAAACATCCCCTAACCCCCAAACTCGGAGGAACACTGTGGCACAGGACGTGCTAACTGACCTGAACAAGGTCCGCAACATCGGCATCATGGCCCACATCGATGCGGGAAAGACCACGACGACAGAGCGCATTCTGTTTTACACGGGTATTTCCCACAAAATCGGTGAAGTCCACGATGGCGCAGCCACAATGGACTGGATGGCACAAGAGCAAGAGCGCGGCATCACCATCACCTCTGCGGCGACGACGTGTTTCTGGGATAACCACCAGATCAACATCATCGATACCCCAGGCCACGTGGACTTCACCGTCGAGGTGGAGCGCAGCCTTCGCGTTCTCGATGGTGCCGTTGCGGTGTTTGACGGTAAAGAGGGTGTGGAGCCACAGTCGGAAACAGTGTGGCGTCAGGCTGACAAGTACAACGTTCCTCGCATTTGCTTTGTGAACAAGATGGACAAGCTCGGTGCAGATTTTTACTACACGATTGACACGATCATCAAGCGCCTTGGTGCGAAGCCTTTGGTCATTCAGTTGCCCATTGGTTTCGAAAGCACTTTCACTGGCGTCGTTGACCTCATCGAGATGAACTCCATGGTGTGGCCTGGTGACTCCAAGGGTGATGTGACCTTGGGTGCTGAGTACGAAACCCAGCCCATCCCCGCGGACTTGCAAGCAAAAGCCGAAGAGTACCGCGCAGCGCTGGTTGAAGCCGTCGCTGAATCCAGTGATGAACTTCTGGAGAAGTTCCTCGCGGGTGAAGAGATTTCGATTCCCGAGCTCAAAGCAGGAATTCGTTCGATGACCATCGCTGGCGACGCGTACCCCGTGTTGTGTGGCTCGTCCTTCAAGAACCGTGGCGTGCAGCCCATGCTCGACGCCGTTGTTGACTACCTTCCTTCGCCTCTGGATGTTCCAGCAGTGGAAGGGCATGATGTGCGGGATGCAGAGAAGATTGTTCTTCGCAAGCCAGAATCTGGCGAGCCCTTCTCGGCACTAGCGTTCAAGGTTGCGGTTCACCCCTTCTTTGGTCGCCTCACCTACATTCGCGTCTACTCCGGTGGTATCGACTCTGGTGCACAGGTGATTAACTCCACCAAGGACAAGAAGGAGCGCATCGGAAAGATCTTCCAGATGCACGCCAACAAGGAAAACCCGGTCGAAAAGGTGTCCGCAGGGCACATTTACGCCGTGATTGGTTTGAAGGACACCACTACCGGTGACACCCTGTGTGATCCCGGTAGCCCCGTGGTTCTGGAATCTATGACCTTCCCAGAGCCTGTTATCGAGGTCGCGATTGAGCCCAAGACCAAGGCTGACCAGGAGAAGCTCTCCTTGGCCATCCAGAAGCTGGCTGAAGAAGACCCCACTTTCCGCACTGAGCAGAACGTGGAAACAGGCCAGACCGTGATCAAGGGCATGGGTGAGCTTCACCTCGACATCTTGGTCGACCGGATGAAGCGTGAATTCAATGTGGAAGCCAACGTGGGTAAGCCTCAGGTTGCCTACCGCGAGACGATCCGTAAGACAATCGACAAGATTGATTACACCCACAAGAAGCAAACGGGTGGAAGCGGACAGTTCGCCAAGGTACAGATTTCGCTCGAGCCTCTTGAGGTGACGGGTGAAACCATGTACGAATTTGATAACAAAGTTACCGGTGGACGTATCCCTAGGGAATACATTCCTTCCGTGGATGCAGGAATTCAGGACGCCATGCAGGTGGGCGTTCTGGCGGGCTACCCAACCGTGGGTGTCAAAGCGACACTCCTGGATGGGCAGTTCCACGACGTCGACTCTTCGGAGATGGCGTTCAAAATCGCTGGATCGATGGTCTTTAAAGAGGCCGCGAGAAAAGCACAACCTGTCTTGCTCGAGCCGTTGATGGCCGTCGAGGTGCGTACCCCCGAGGAATACATGGGGGACGTCATCGGTGACCTAAACTCTAGGCGCGGGCAAATACAGAGCATGGAGGACGCAACGGGCGTAAAAGTCATTAGCGCACTCGTGCCACTCTCGGAGATGTTTGGATATGTAGGTGACTTGAGGTCGAAGACTTCCGGTCGCGCAATGTATTCGATGACTTTCGAGACGTACGCTGAAGTCCCGAAGGCTGTGGCCGACGAGATTATTCAGAAGGGCAAGGGCGACTAAGCCCGAAGAATAGGCTCGTGTGGCCTACGAAACAAACAAGACAAGTACCCAACCTCTGATCCCACAAAGTTCAGAGCAACAGTCCCGAGGAGGACCATAGTGGCTAAGGCCAAGTTCGAGCGGACCAAACCGCACGTCAACATCGGTACGATCGGTCACGTCGACCACGGCAAGACCACTCTTACCGCTGCTATTTCCAAGGTGCTCGCAGATCGCCACCCTTCAGCTGTCAACGTGATGCGTGACTTCGCATCCATTGACTCTGCTCCTGAAGAGCGTCAACGCGGTATCACCATCAACATCTCCCACGTGGAGTATGAAACCGACAAGCGTCACTACGCACACGTCGATGCCCCCGGCCACGCCGACTACATCAAGAACATGATCACCGGTGCTGCACAGATGGACGGCGCAATCCTCGTGGTTGCCGCTACCGATGGCCCGATGGCTCAGACTCGCGAGCACGTTCTTCTTGCCAAGCAGGTGGGTGTTCCTTACCTCTTGGTCGCGCTGAACAAGTCCGACATGGTTGATGACGAGGAGATCCTTGAACTCGTCGAAATCGAGGTTCGCGAATTGCTCTCTGCTCAGGGTTTCGATGGCGACAACGCCCCCGTGATCCGCGTTTCCGGTCTGAAAGCCCTCGAGGGTGACGCAGCCTGGGGCGACAAGATCATGGAGCTCATGGATGCCGTTGACAACAACGTTCCTGACCCCGTGCGCGACAAGGACAAGCCGTTCTTGATGCCCGTTGAGGACGTCTTCACCATCACTGGTCGTGGAACGGTTGTTACCGGTCGCGCCGAGCGTGGAACTCTGAAGATCAACTCTGACGTGGAAATCGTGGGTATTCGTGACACACAGAAGACCACCGTCACCGGTATCGAGATGTTCCACAAGCAGTTGGATGAAGCATGGGCCGGCGAGAACTGTGGTCTTTTGCTTCGTGGCACCAAGCGTGAAGATGTCGAGCGTGGACAGGTGGTTGTTGCCCCCGGTTCCGTGACTCCTCACACTGACTTCGAAGGCACCGCCTACATCCTGGGTAAGGATGAGGGCGGACGTCACAACCCGTTCTACACCAACTACCGTCCTCAGTTCTACTTCCGTACAACTGACGTGACCGGTGTTATTTCGTTGCCCGAGGGCACCGAAATGGTGATGCCCGGCGACACCACTGACATGACCGTTGCGCTGATTCAGCCCATCGCCATGGAAGAGGGCCTCAGCTTCGCCATCCGTGAGGGTGGCCGCACTGTGGGCGCCGGAACGGTGACCAAAATCGTCAAGTAGTTCCTTTCAGCAAAGGGCCCGGAGGAGACTCCGGGTCCTTTGTTCTCTAACTTTCCTGCAATAAGGTACAACTTTGAGTAATTCAGTCCGCGATATTGCCCCCGACGTACTGCGCGGTTTTGCGCTCTGGGGAATCATTCTCGTGAATGTTGCCTACTTTTCTACCTCGGTTTATTCAGGTGTCACCGCGGAAGCCCTCGCGGGAACCGGTGATGCGCTCGCAGCCTTCCTCGTCTTTGTGCTCGCCCAGGGGAAGTTTTACCTGATCTTTTCCTTCTTGTTTGGTTACAGTGCGGACTACGTGTTGGGCAACGAGCAAACAGGGAAAACTCGCTGGGTAACGCGTTCCCTCGGGCTCGTGGTCTTGGGCCTGGCGCATGCCAGCCTGTTGTTTGTCGGCGACATTCTGTTTCTCTACGGACTCTTGGGGCTTCTTCTCCTAGCCTTTTACGGGTGCAACCGCAAAACTATAGTTGGGTGGATGGCCTGGATTTATGGCGTCTTCGCCACCGTATTGGTGGCGCTTGTTGCCCTAACTTGGCTGGGAGAGAGTCGGGGCTTCGCCGACAACGTCGGACCGACCGTTGCCGGCCAGGCATACAACGAAGCAATGATGGCGGGCGGTTTTGTCGACGCCATTTCTGCTCGCTGGGGCTTCTGGACCAGCGAAGCGATCTTCCTGGTGTTCTTCCAGGGAGCACTGACATTCGTCGCGTTTTTAGCCGGAGTCCTGGCCTCCCGAGCACAAGCACTCTCCGCAGGAGGAATCTCAACGGCCGCACTCCGCCAGCTCATTATCTGGGGTTGGGGTCTGGGGCTAGGACTCCAGCTCCTTTTCGGTGGGCTGTGGATCGGCAACGCGCTGTCTGAGTCCCCGGCGGCGACTCCCGAGTTGGTGGGGGTTTTTGGGAGTTTCCTCACCGCACCGCTGCTGAGCGCCGGTTACGTGGGCACCCTTCTGTGGTTGATCAGACGCCGCCCCACATTGTTTTCGTGGCTTGGCGCGATGGGGCGGATGTCACTGACGGTGTATCTGTCGCAATCAGTACTGTTGAGCTTCGTTTTCAGCCCGTGGGGACTGGGTTTGTACCAGCAAACGCCGTATTGGGTGGCTGTGTTGATCAGCGCTGGCGTCACGGTGCTTCTCGCGCTGTTTGCGAGGGTTGTGCTCTCCCGATTTAGTCAGGGGCCCATGGAAAGGCTGCTCACGGCCTGGTCGAAAACTTTCCTCAGGAAACCTCGGTAATCCGCGAAAAAATCCGACACGCCCGGGTTGCGCGAATGCTCAGCCTGTGGGATAGTTTCCAAGGTTCAACACGTCAAACACTTGTGTTTGGCTCACTGCCAGGTTGTGCATAGGTTCGCTCTCGCGAATTCCCCTAGGCCGCAGGCAGCAGAACACAACGTCATCGATATATCCCCTCCCTCGGAGAGATCCTTTGGAGCGGAGTGCGCCCCTGGCGCATCGAAGTGTGTTGACAGAAAAATAGTGGTGTGTGCAAAAAGGTACGAAAGTGCCTGATTGCCCTTGAAGCGCAAAACGAGAGTCTTGTGCGAGTAAGAGAAAGAGATAATCATGGCGGGACAAAAAATCCGCATCCGACTGAAGTCGTATGACCACGCAGGTCTCGACATTTCAGCCAAGAAGATTGTTGACACGGTCACCCGCGCAGGTGCGACCGTTGTTGGTCCTGTTCCGCTCCCTACGGAGAAGAACGTGATTGCTGTTATCCGCTCGCCGCACAAGTACAAAGACTCTCGCGAGCACTTCGAAAAGCGCACCCACAAGCGTCTGATCGACATCATTGATCCCACTCCCAAGGCAGTGGATTCCCTGATGCGCCTCGACCTTCCCGCTGACGTCAACATCGAAATTAAGCTTTAAGGAAGTAAGACATGTCTACTGTGACTGCAACAAGAGGGGTGTTGGGCATCAAGCTCGGCATGACTCAGGTGTGGGACGACAACAACTTGTTGATTCCTGTCACCGTTATTCAGGTTTCCCCAAACGTGGTGACCCAGATTCGCACCCACGAAATCGATGGCTATGAAGCTATTCAGATTGCCTCTGGTGGAATTGATCCTCGCAAGGTGACCCAGCCGCTGAAGGGCCACTTCGAGAAGGCAGGCGTCACGCCTCGCCGTCACGTGACTGAGATTCGCACCAGCGACACCGCGAACTACACCGTGGGCCAGGAGCTCACTGCTGAGGTCTTCGAAGCCGGCCAGCTGGTCGACGTCGTCGGCACCAGCAAAGGTAAAGGTTTCGCAGGTGTCATGAAGCGCCACAACTTCAAGGGTGTCTCCGCTTCGCACGGTTCGCACCGTAACCACCGCAAGCCTGGCTCCATCGGTGCCTCTTCCACGCCTTCGCGCGTGTTCAAGGGTATGCGGATGGCCGGACGTATGGGTGGCGACCGCGTTACCGTCATGAACCTCGCTGTTCACTCTGTGAACGCCGAGCACGGAGTGCTGTTGGTCAAGGGCGCCGTTCCCGGCGCCAAGGGTCGTCTGGTGTTTGTTCGTAACGCACGGAAGGGTTCCTAATCATGGCTACCTCCATTGACGTATTGGATCAGACAGGCAAGAAGTCTGGCTCTGTCGAGCTTCCCGCCGACGTGTTTGATGTGGTGACGAACATCCCACTCATGCACCAGGTCGTCGTTGCTCAGCTCGCTGCTGCCCGTCAAGGAACTCACAAGGTCAAGCACCGCGGTGAGGTTTCAGGATCGGGTCGCAAGCCCTTCAAGCAGAAGGGAACCGGTCGTGCCCGTCAGGGTTCGATTCGCGCCCCTCAGCACCGTGGTGGTGGCGTCGTTCACGGCCCCGTCCCCCGTGATTATTCCCAGCGCACGCCTAAGAAGATGGTGGCCAAGGCTTTGCTCTCGGCGTTGTCTGACCGGGCCCGCGCCGACCGCATCCATGTGGTCCAGGGCTTGGGAACAGAAAAGGCTCCTTCGACGAAGGTCGCCTCTTCCTTGTTGGCTCAGACCGCACCTGGTTTCAACGTTCTCGTTGTGATCGGTCGCGATGACGTCAATGGCCAGAAGAGCGTTCGCAACATACCCGGCATTCACTATGTTCACCCCGATCAGCTCAACGCGTATGACGTGTTGAACTCGGATGACATTGTCTTCACCGCAGAGGCCTTCGCGTCCTTTGTTGCTGAGAAGTCAGAAGCTAAGGGAGGCAAGTAATGACGATTCACCAAGCAGCCTGGAATAAAGACCCCCGGGACGTCGTCTTCCGCCCCGTCGTGAGCGAGAAGAGTTACACCCTGATTGATCAGGGCAAGTACACCTTTGAGGTTGACCCCCGCGCGACCAAGACCGAAATCAAGCTCGCTATCGAGAAGATCTTCAAGGTCAAGGTTTCCGGAGTCAACACCCTCAACAAGACGGGCAAGACCCGTCGCACCAAGTTCGGAACAGGAAAGCGCAAAGACACCAAGCGTGCGATTGTCACCCTGTCCTCTGGGTCCATCGATATCTTCACGGCTGTCGGCTAGGTAGGAAGTAGAACATGGCTATTCGTAAATACAAGCCGACGACCCCCGGTCGTCGTGGTTCTTCGGTTGCTGATTTCCAGGAAATCACCCGCAGCACCCCCGAGAAGTCTTTGCTTCGTCCCCTGCCTAAGACTGGTGGACGTAACAACCAGGGTCGAATCACCACCCGCCACATCGGTGGTGGCCATAAGCGCCAGTACCGCATCATCGATTTCCGCCGTAATGACAAAGATGGCGTGAACGCCAAGGTTGCTCACATTGAGTACGACCCCAACCGCACCGCACGTATTGCCCTGTTGCACTTCGTAGATGGAACCAAGCGTTACATCCTCGCTCCCAACAAGCTTCGTCAGGGCGACATCATCGAGTCTGGTCCCAGCGCCGACATCAAGCCTGGAAACAACTTGCCTTTGCGCAACATCCCCGTGGGAACGGTTATTCACGCCATTGAGCTGCGTCCCGGCGGCGGTGCCAAGATGGCCCGCTCCGCAGGAGCAGCTGTTCGTCTTGTAGCTAAAGATGGCCCTAACGCGCAGCTGCGTTTGCCCTCTGGTGAAATCCGCAACGTTGACGCTCGCTGCCGCGCAACCATCGGTGAAGTCGGAAATGCTGAACAGGCAAACATCAACTGGGGTAAAGCCGGGCGTATGCGCTGGAAGGGTGTCCGCCCCACTGTCCGTGGTGTTGCCATGAACCCTGTGGATCACCCCCACGGTGGTGGTGAGGGTAAGACCTCTGGTGGTCGTCACCCCGTCAGCCCCTGGGGCCAGTCTGAAGGACGAACCCGTTCACGTAAGAAAGCCAGCAACAAACAAATTGTCCGTCGTCGCACTGTCGGCAAGAAGCGCTAGTAGGAGAGTTAGACATGCCTCGTAGTCTGAAAAAGGGACCCTTCGTGGACGAGCACCTCATGCAAAAGGTTGTGCGCCAAAACGAAGCCAGTACCAAGAACGTCATCAAGACGTGGTCGCGTCGCTCCATGATTGTGCCCGCCATGCTTGGTCACACCATTGCCGTTCACGATGGACGCAAGCACATCCCTGTTTTTGTCACGGAAACCATGGTTGGTCACAAACTCGGCGAGTTTTCTCCGACCCGCACGTTCCGTGGTCACGAAAAAGACGACCGGAAAGGCCGTCGCCGCTAAGCGCGGTGACGAGGAGGAAAAGACATGGTTGAATCCATCGCCAAGGTGCGCAACATTCGCGTCACCCCGCAGAAAGCACGTCGTATTGTCGACGTCATTCGAGGCAAGCAGGCTGCTGAAGCTCTTGCCGTGTTGAAGTTTGCCCCCCAGGCAGCGAGTGAGCCTGTGGCCAAGCTTGTCGCATCCGCCATGGCTAACGCCCGCGTTACCGCTGACAAGAATGGCGTTTTCCTGGACGACCAAGACCTGTTCATCGCCCGAGCCTTCGTGGACGAGGGAATCACCATGAAACGGTTCCGTCCGCGCGCTCAAGGTCGGGCGTTCCGCATTCTCAAGCGCACCAGCCACATCACCGTGGTCTTGGCTACGCCCGACGAGGCTTCGGTTAATCCGAGCCGCACGACACAGAAGGCTGGCAAGTAATGGGTCAGAAAGTACATCCTTACGGCTTCCGTTTGGGGATCACCACCGATCACGTGTCGCGTTGGTTCTCTGACTCCACCAAGAAGGGTCAGCGCTACTCCGATTTTGTGACTGAAGACATCCGCATTCGCGAGTTCTTGAAGAAAGAGCTCGACCGTGCAGGTATTGCTCGTATCGAAATTGAGCGCACCCGTGACCGCGTGCGCGTGGACATCCACTCCGCTCGTCCCGGAATCGTTATCGGTCGCCGCGGTGCCGAAGCAGAGCGCATCCGTGCCGACTTGGAAACGATGACCAGCAAGCAGATTCAGCTGAACATCCTCGAGGTGAAGAACCCCGAGAGCGAAGCTCAATTGGTTGCTCAGGGAATTGCCGAGCAGCTTGCAGGACGTGTGGCTTTCCGTCGCGCGATGCGTAAGGGACTCCAGGGCGCACAGCGCGCTGGTGCAAAGGGTGTTCGTATCCAGGTTTCTGGTCGACTCGGTGGCGCTGAAATGAGCCGTTCCGAGTTCTATCGCGAGGGTCGTGTGCCACTGCACACGCTTCGCGCCAACATTGACTACGGCTTCTACGAGGCCCGCACGACCTTCGGCCGCATTGGTGTGAAGGTCTGGATCTATAAGGGCGACATCACGAACAAGGAACTCGCGCGCGAGCAAGCATCACAGCGTTCGCAGCGTCCTGACCGCGGTGGCCCAGCACGTCGTGGACCGGCTGGTGCTCCAGCCACTGAAGCAGCACCCGTTGCTGCAGGGGGAGCCGAGTAAGAATGTTGATTCCTCGTAAAGTAAAGTTCCGTAAGCAGCACCATCCCAAGCGCGGTGGGCACGCAACCGGCGGCACCACGGTGTCGTTTGGTGAGTACGGAATTCAGGCGATCACCAGCGCCTATGTCACCAACCGTCAGATTGAGTCAGCGCGTGTCGCGATGACCCGTCACATCAAGCGTGGTGGAAAAGTGTGGATCAACATCTACCCTGACCGCCCCTTGACCAAGAAGCCTGCAGAAACCCGCATGGGTAGCGGTAAGGGTTCACCCGAGTGGTGGATCGCCAACGTCAAGCCAGGCCGCGTTCTTTTCGAGGTCGCCGGTGTTTCTGAAGAGTTGGCAAAGGAAGCGCTCACCAGAGCTATTCACAAGCTTCCCCTGAAAGCTCGCATCATCAAGCGTGAGGAGGGCATGTAATGTCTATCGGATCGAAAGAATTGGCTCCCGTTGAGCTGGACACCTTCGAAGACGAGCGTCTTTTGGACGAACTTCGTCGCTCCAAAGAAGAGCTTTTCAACCTGCGCTTCCAGTCTGCGACTGGGCAGCTCGACAACCATGGACGACTTCGCGCCATCAAGCGCGATATCGCCCGCATTTACACCGTGATTCGCGAGCGTGAACTGGGGATTCGGGCTACGCCTGCTCCCGTGGAGAAGGCTGCGAAGAAGACGACCAAGAAGAGCGAGAAGGCTCCAGAGCCTGAAGCAACTGAGGAGAGTGCATGATGGCCGCCGATGTGAAGAAGGGCCACGAGTCCTCTGAGCGCGATGTTCGCGACGCGGATGCCCGTGGATACCGCAAGGTCCGCCGGGGATACGTCACCAGCGACAAGATGGATAAGACCGTTGTTGTTGAGGTCGAAGACCGCGTGAAGCACCCCCTGTATGGCAAGGTTCTGCGCCGCTCCTCCAAGGTCAAGGCTCACGATGAGACCAACTCCGCAGGTATTGGTGACCTCGTTGTGATCACCGAGACCCGTCCACTCTCCGCCACCAAGCGGTGGCGTCTAGTCAACATCGTTGAGAAGGCGAAGTAACCCATGATTCAGCAAGAATCCCGAGTCAAGGTGGCTGACAACACCGGTGCCAAAGAACTTTTGGCTATCCGTGTGTTGGGTGGCTCCGGGCGCCGCTATGCGGGCCTGGGTGACATCATTGTCGCCACCGTCAAAGACGCAATTCCTGGCGGCAACGTCAAGAAGGGTGAGGTCGTCAAGGCCGTCATCGTGCGCACCGTGAAAGAGACCCGTCGTGCAGATGGTTCGTACATCAAGTTCGATGAGAACGCAGCGGTCCTGATCAAGAGCAAAGAAGGTGAGCCACGCGGAACCCGTATTTTTGGGCCCGTGGGTCGTGAACTGCGCGACAAGCGCTTCATGAAGATCATCTCGTTGGCACCGGAGGTTATCTAACCATGGCAAAAATTAAGAAGGGTGACCTGGTTCAGGTCATCACTGGCGCGAGCGAAGCTCGCGGTGGAGACAAAGGCAAGCAGGGCGAGGTTATCGAGGTGATTGCCGAGCGCAACCGCATCCTGGTCGAAGGCGTGAACTACGTGACCAAGCACACTCGGGTAGGCCAAAGCCAGCGCGGCGGCAAGACTGGTGGCAAGGAAACCATGGAGGCTCCCATCCATATTTCGAACGTCGCCTTGGTTGACCCCAAGACCAAGAAGCCCACTCGCGTGGGCTACAAGACCACCACCGTTGAGAAGCGCGGTGTCACGAAGCAGGTGCGCGTGCGCATCGCCAAGAAGTCAGGAGAAGAGCTCTAATGGCAACAGCTACTGCCCCGAGCACTTCGAGTGTTCCTCGCCTGAAGGCGATTTATCGCAACGAGATCGTTCCGGCGCTGAAGGAAGAGTTTGGTTTCACGAACCCTCACCAGGTGCCAGGGATCGTCAAGGTTGTTGTCAACACCGGTGTTGGTGAAGCAGCACGTGACTCCAAGGTCATTGAGGGCGCTATCAAGGATCTGACCGCGATTACCGGTCAGAAGCCCGTCGTCACCAACGCCAAGGTCTCTATCGCACAGTTCAAGCTGCGTGAAGGGATGCCCATTGGGGCCCACGTCACCATGCGCGGTAACCGCGCATGGGAGTTCCTGGACCGTCTGATCAACCTGGCACTGCCTCGTATCCGCGACTTCCGCGGGATGAGCGACCGTCAGTTCGATGGAAACGGTAACTACACCTTTGGTATCACTGAGCAGTCGGTGTTCCACGAAATCAACCAGGACAACATTGATCGCGTTCGCGGCTTCGACATCACCATTGTCACCACCGCAAAGACTGACGATGAAGGTCGAGCCCTGTTGCGCTCGCTAGGTTTCCCCTTCGCGAGCAAGACTCCAACCGAGGGCTCCTAAGCCCCTAACTAACTAGGTCGGCAAGGGTGTCCCCGAGTCGAAACCAGTTTGAGAAAAGAGAAACACCATGACAATGACAGATCCGGTCGCAGACATGCTGACCAGACTGCGCAATGCGAATCAGGCGCACCACGACACAGTGTCGATGCCAAATTCCAAACTGAAGATAAACATCGCTGAGATTCTCAAAGCTCAGGGTTACATCGCCAGCTGGAAGTTGGAAGAAGCCCGCGTGGGCAAGACACTGACGTTGGATCTGAAATATGGGCCCAACCGCGAACGCTCCATCGTGGGCATTAAGCGCGTGTCGAAGCCTGGCCTTCGTGTCTATGCAAAGTCTTCTGAGATTCCGAAAGTTCACGGCGGATTGGGCGTAGCAATTCTGTCCACATCCTCGGGGCTTTTGACCGACCGTCAGGCGACCAAGAAAGGCGTGGGTGGGGAAGTCCTCGCCTACGTGTGGTAACTCTGATGTCACGTATTGGTCGCATGCCCATTGAGATCCCAACTGGCGTCACCGTCAGTATCCAGGGACAAGATGTTGCAGTGAAAGGCCCCAAAGGGGAGCTTTCCTTGCGCGTCAAGGAGCCCATCGTCGCCACCATGGCGGAAAACCAGGTTCTTGTCACCCGCCCCGATGACGAGCGCGAATCGCGGTCGTTGCACGGATTGACCAGGACCCTCATCAACAACCAGATCATTGGTGTGACTGAGGGTTATAAGAAGTCACTTGAGATTGTCGGAACGGGTTACCGTATCGCGGCGAAGGGCCAGGGCGTTGAACTGCAGCTTGGTTTTTCTCACCCTGTCTCGGTAGATCCTCCCGCAGGAATCACCTTCACGATCGAGGGCAATGACAAGATCACTGTGAGCGGCATTGACAAGCAAGCTGTCGGTGAAGTTGCTGCAAACATCCGCAAGTTGCGTAAGCCAGAGCCTTATAAAGGCAAGGGTGTGCGCTACGAGGGTGAGCACGTTCGTCGCAAGGCTGGAAAGGCTGGTAAGTAGAGATGGCTTTCGTTAGAGGAAAGAGCCGTTCTGCGGCCAGAGATCGTCGCCACACCAGGCTTCGGAAGAAAATTGTTGGCACGGCGACAAAGCCTCGCTTGGTCGTGACGCGTTCCGCACGTCACCTCTTTGTCCAGGTTGTGGACGACGCCATCGGACACACCGTGGCCTCCGCTTCGACCATGGAGCCTGATTTCAGGTCATCCAAGGCCGACAAGACCGAAAAAGCCAAGTCGATTGGCAAGCTGATCGCCGAGCGCGCAAAGAAGGCTGGCGTTGGCTCCGTGGTTTTTGACCGCGGTGGAAACCGATACGCCGGACGAGTAGCAGCTGTCGCTGACAGCGCCAGAGAGAGTGGATTGGAACTGTGAGCGAAGAAGTGAAGGATGCTGCTGTGAGCGAAGCTCCTGCAACCACGGCGCCCGAGACGGACATCACCAAAGAGCCTCGCGAGGCCCGTCGTGGTAGCCGTGAACGTGCACCCGGAGCCAGGGACCGCGGAGCTAGGGACACGGAGAAGAGCCAGTTCCTCGAGCGCGTGGTGACCATCAATCGTGTTTCCAAAGTGGTCAAGGGTGGACGTCGTTTCAGCTTTACCGCTCTGGTGGTTGTTGGGGATGGAAACGGAATGGTCGGGGTTGGCTACGGCAAAGCCCGCGAAGTTCCCACCGCCATCTCTAAGGGTGTCGAGGACGCGAAGAAGAACTTTTTCAAGGTCCCTCGCGTGGCCCAGACCATCCCGCACCCTGTTCAAGGTGAAGCGGCTGCCGGTGTCGTGTTGTTGAGGCCCGCTACCCCCGGTACTGGAGTTATCGCTGGAGGACCGGTTCGCGCCGTCCTTGAGTGTGCTGGGATTCACGACGTGCTGAGCAAGTCGTTGGGTTCTTCCAACACCCTCAACATTGTCCACGCCACTGTGGCGGCACTCAAGATGCTCGAAGAGCCTCGCGCCGTTGCAGCCCGCCGGGGTGCGGAATTCGAAGATGTTGCCCCTGCCCATTTGGTTCGTGCCGAGGCAGACGCAGCGGCAGCAGTGAAGGCTGGTGCGTAATGGCTAAGCAACTCAAAATCACCCAGATCAAGTCGAAGATCAGTGAAAAGCAGAACATGCGGGACACTCTTCGAAGCTTGGGATTGAGAAGGATCGGCGATTCCGTCGTCCGTGAAGACACGTCCGCCAACCGCGGGTATGTGCGCACCGTCGCACACCTGGTGAAGGTCGAGGAGATTGACTAATGGCCGAAGAGAAGAAGCCAGCGGCTAAGCCCGCTGCAAAGAAGCCCGCCGCAAAGCCTGCGGCAGCACAAGCACCGGCTGCGAAGAAGCCAGTTGCTGGCGCTGCGAAAGCTCCTGCAACAAAGGCGCCTGCTGCCAAGGCTGCTGCCAAAGCACCCGCGGCGAAAGCACCGGCTGCGAAGAAGCCAGCTGCTGCTAAGGCACCTGCCGCTAAAGCGCCTGTCGCCAAAGCACCTGCTGCTAAGGCACCTGCTGCAAAGACAGCGGCCGCCAAGCCTGCTGCCGCTGCAGAAAAGAAGGCTCCTGCCGCGGCGACGGCTAAGAAGCCCGCAGCAAAAAAGGCTCCTGTTGAGAAAGTTGTGCGACCTGGTGTGGTGAAACTCCACCACCTGCGTCCCGCACCTGGAGCCAAGAAAGCCAAAACCCGCGTGGGTCGTGGTGAAGCGTCCAAGGGTAAGACCGCTGGTCGTGGAACAAAGGGCACCCAGGCCCGTTACCAGGTTCGTCCTGGTTTCGAAGGTGGCCAGTTGACCTCCGTCATGCGCACACCGAAGCTCCGTGGTTTCACGAACCCCTTCCGCGTGGAGTATCAGGTCGTGAACGTCGGGCGCCTGAGTGAGCTCTACCCCAAGGGTGGAGACGTCACGATTGATGATTTGGTGGCCAAGGGGGCTGTTCGCAAGAACGAAAAAGTCAAGGTATTGGCGGATGGCGACCTCAGCGTTGCTCTCACGGTGAGTGTCGACAAAGTGTCGAAGCAAGCCGCAGAGAAAATCGCTAAAGCCGGCGGTTCCGTCAAGGAGTAAGCGTTTCCCCCGGTGGGGCAGCGCCTAGCGCTTTTCCACCGGGTCCGCTGAGGCAGTAAGCTCAAACCCACGTGCCAGTAGGCACGGTGCAGGAGGATGATGTGATCGGTTCCATAGGGAGAATCTTTAAGACTCCCGATCTGAGGCGAAAAGTTCTCTTTACGTTGGCCATCATCGGTCTTTTCCGTCTGGGGTCATTTATCCCCGCTCCGTTTGTGGATTACCGCAACGTTCAACAGTGTCTTGCCGGAACGGGTAACACTGCTGGCCTGTATGAGCTGATTAACCTCTTCAGCGGCGGCGCACTTCTTCAGCTGTCAATTTTTGCGCTGGGAATCATGCCCTACATCACGGCGTCAATTATTACCCAGCTGCTTCGCGTTGTGATTCCTCACTTCGAAGCCCTCCATAAAGAAGGCCAGGCGGGCCAGAGCAAACTCACTCAGTACACCCGCTACCTCACCATTGGGTTGGCACTTCTCCAGTCGACCACCTTGATTACTGTGGCGCGAAGCGGTGCGATGTTCGGTAACTCCGGAGGTCCCGCATGTAACCAACTTTTGGCTAATGATGCCTGGTACGCCATCATCCTGATGGTTATCACCATGACGGCTGGAACGGGCCTCATTATGTGGCTCGGCGAAATGATCACCGAACGCGGTGTGGGCAATGGGATGTCGCTATTGATCTTCGTGTCCATCGCTGCTGTTTTCCCCTCGTCCTTGTGGGCTATTGCCCAGTCCAACGGTTCCACCATCTTCGTGATTGTGATCGCTGTGGGAATTGTCATTATGGGCCTCGTCGTCTTTGTCGAGCAGTCGCAGCGTCGGGTGCCCGTCCAATATGCCAAGCGCATGGTGGGCCGCCGCACCTACGGCGGAACGAACACCTACATCCCCATCAAGGTCAACATGGCCGGTGTTATTCCCGTTATCTTCGCCTCGTCACTGCTGTATCTGCCTGCCTTGTTGGCACAGTTCAACACCACCAGTGCTGATGGGACAACCTCGGCATGGGTTGTCTGGATTCAGAACAACCTCACCTCCGGTGACAACCCGCTCTATATGGCGGTCTACTTCCTTCTGATTGTTGGCTTCACCTACTTCTACGTGGCTATCATCTTCAACCCCGAAGAAGTGGCCGACAATATGAAGCGCTACGGCGGCTTCATTCCTGGTATCCGAGCGGGACGCCCCACGGCGGAGTATCTCGATTACGTGTTGACCAGAATTACGCTCCCTGGCTCGCTCTATCTCGGTCTTGTTGCGCTGATTCCTTTGGTGGCCTTGGCCACGGTGAACGCCAATCAAAACTTCCCCTTCGGCGGTGCAAGTATTTTGATCATCGTGGGTGTGGGGCTGGATACGGTGAAGCAAATCGATGCGCAGCTCCAACAGCGTCACTATGAGGGCTTGCTCAAGTGACCTCCGGCACCCGACTTCTCTTGATTGGCCCACCGGGCGCGGGGAAGGGGACTCAGGCGTTGGAGCTCTCGAGAGCTTTTGGCATCCCAGCGATTTCGACCGGAGATATTTTCCGCCACAACGTCAAGAATGAAACACCACTGGGGCTTCAGGCCAAAGCGTTTATGGACGCCGGGGACAATGTCCCCGACTCCCTCACCAATGATTTGATCACAGACCGCTTAGCGGACCCGGATTGTGGGGGTGGGTTTCTCTTGGATGGTTATCCCCGCACACCAGATCAGGTTCGGCACCTCGACGACTTTCTCGCCACTCATGACACCGCGTTGGATGTCGTCGTCCAGCTGGTCGCAGACCCCGATGTCGTGGTGGAGCGTCTTCGTTTACGCGCCATCGATCAGGGCAGAAGCGATGATGACGAAAGCGTTGTTCGCCACCGCCTTCAGGTGTATCAAGAGCAGACAGCGCCTCTGATTGATATTTTTACAAGCCGGGGCCTGGTCGCGCCGATTGATGGAATTGGTGACATCACGGAGGTCACCCATCGGATTATGGCTGCGCTGACGGCCCGGAGAATCACCCCGTCCTAACTTCGTGATCTGGGACTTGTGCCTGGAGAAAAGCGGGTCTAGGATAGGACTTTGGTGTCAAAAAGGCTTTTACGGTTTTTCTGCCCACAACGCATGACCAGTGCACATTCGCTACAACAAGACATGAGGCTATGGCCAACAAAGACGGCGTCATTGAAATCGAAGGCTCGGTAGTCGAAGCCCTTCCCAATGCAATGTTCCGTGTGGAGTTGACCAACGGTCACAAGGTTCTTGCCCACATTTCGGGGA
>JAFMDO010000014.1 GCA_017857245.1 Pontimonas sp. | reverse complement strand
GGGGGCTCGCCCTTTTTTTATGCCCAGCGCAGGACCCAGGCCCAAGGGTCTGCTTCGGAAATCGTTGGCAGAACGTCTAGAACAAACGGCGCATGTATTCGGCCTGCTGGGTGTACCCCAACCGGTCATAAAACCCGCCTGCACGCCGCGAGGCTACCGTAAGCTGTATGACGCCTAATGCTCCACACGCAGCCTCTACGGCTCTCACAAGGGCTGTGCCCACCCCCGAGGCTTGAACACTGTCGTCTACCACGATTTCTTGAAGCTGAGCGGAGGGGCCGTTGGTGTAGAGCAGGGTATTGACGGTGGTAAGCGCGTACCCCGCCACTTCCCCGCCAGACTCCGCCACATGGAGCATCGTCCGTGGCGAATCCTCCAATACCTGGGCAAAGCTTTTCTTGAAGGCATCGGGGTCCACAACAACGCTGTGTCCGAGCCTGATCACGAGTTGCTGGACGCGTTCCTGGTCCCCCGCGACAGCGGGACGAACAACAGGAATGTTATCGGGCAAAGTATCCCCGGTAGTACTCGTAGGTCCACCCCACGAGAGCAATCAACACCAGTGGAACAGCATAGAAAGCAATCCAAATCCCTACGGCGAAGCCCAAGATCGCGATTGCTGCTCCTGCCGCAAGAATGATCGGCCACCAGCTCCAGGGACTATAGAACCCCAGTTCAGGGTCACCTTCGTCGATGTCGGCGTCCAGGCGGTCCTCAGGCAGTTCTCCACCCTGGTTCTTGAATTGAATTTGCAGAAAAAAAGCGATGAACACGGTCAGTACACCACTGAGCCCGATAGCAAGGGTTCCCGCCCATTCGACGCTTTGGCGGTCGATGAGCGACCACACGGTGTACATCGTGGCTACGGCGAAGAAATAGACCGCCAGTACCAGAAGGACAACAATATTGGTCTTCATGAACTAGGACTTCCCTGCTGGCGTCGAGGCTTTGATCGCCTCAACCGGAGGCAAAGTAATCTCTGGGTGATTGAGGTCGAAGGCTGGCGACTCGGAACGAATGCGGGGAATGGAGGTGAAGTTGTGCCGCGGAGGGGGACAGCTTGTCGCCCACTCGAGCGAGCGGCCATAGCCCCAGGGATCATTCACCGTCACCTTTTCTCCATTACGAGCAGTCAGATACACGTTCAACAGGAACGGAATCATCGACAGCGCCAAGAAAATGGATCCCACGGTAGAAAGCTGGTTCATCCAGGTGAAGCCATCCTCAGCCTGATAAGTGGCGTAACGACGAGGCATCCCCATCACGCCCAGCCAGTGCTGGATGAGGAAGGTCATGTGGAACCCTATGAAAAGAATCCAGAAGTGGATGTGCCCGAGGGATTCATTGAGCATTTTTCCGGTGAACTTCGGCCACCAGAAGTAGAAGCCCGCGAACATAGCAAACACGACGGTGCCAAAAACCACGTAGTGGAAGTGAGCGACCACGAAATATGAATCCGAGACGTGGAAGTCGAGCGGCGGTGAAGCAAGAATCACCCCTGTGAGGCCACCGAAAACGAAGGAAATGAGGAAGCCCAGTGCGAAAACAATGGGCGTTTCAAATGTCACGGAGCCTCGCCACATCGTGCCAATCCAGTTAAATATTTTCACACCCGTCGGCACCGCGATGAGCATGGTCATCAGCGCAAAGAACGGCAAAAGTACAGAGCCCGTGACATACATGTGGTGGGCCCACACCGTCATTGACAGCGCTCCAATCGCGATAGTTGCATAGACCAGAGTCTTGTAGCCGAAGATGGGTTTTCTACTAAAGACAGGGAAAATTTCCGACACGATTCCAAAGAACGGCAGGGCAATGATGTATACCTCCGGATGTCCGAAGAACCAGAACAAGTGTTGCCAGAGGATCGCACCTCCATTTGCCGCGTCATAAACGTGTGATCCAAACACCCGGTCGCTTCCCAAAGCAAGAATGGCAGCTGCAAGAACAGGGAAGGCGAGGAGCACCAAAATCGAAGTCACCAGCGTGTTCCAGGTAAAAATCGGCATCCGCCACATCGTCATTCCGGGCACCCGCATGGTGATGATGGTGGTGATGAAGTTCACGGCACCCAAAATGGTGCCAAACCCACTCAAACCCAGACCAAACACCCACATGTTGCCGCCCAGCCCCGGCGAAAAGGTCTGGCTAGAAAGCGGCGTGTAGGCAAACCAACCAAACGAAGCTGCGCCCTGCGGGGTGAGGAATCCAGCGACGGCGATGAGCGAACCGAAGCTGAAGAACCAGTAGGCAAGAGCATTCAAGCGAGGGAAAGCAACATCCGGTGAACCAATTTGCAGGGGCATGAGGACGTTCGCAAAACCGGCAAAAAGCGGGGTTGCAAACATGAGAAGCATGATCGTGCCGTGCATCGTAAAGAGCTGGTTGTACTGCTCTTTCGTCGCCACGACCTCGAGGCCTGGCGCAAAGAGCTGCGCCCGGATGACCAGCGCCATCACGCCGCCAATCAAAAAATACGCGAACGAGGTAATGAGATAGAGGTAGCCGATTTTCTTGTGGTCGGTGGTCGTCAACCAATCCACGAAAACATTGCCCTTACGGGCTACGCCGGGGTTGGAGAGCCCTGGGGGCACCTCCGCTACGTAGGGACGGGGAGCCGTCTGGGTCATCTACTCTTCCCTTTCGATTGCGGGTGCTGTTCCGGGCAAATTCTGGAGGACGTTGAGCTCGGGCCCAAGGCGACCGACGTTGCCCTGGACGCGGAGGCCAGAGATGTGTCTGTTGTACTCGGCTTGAGACACGACGTGGACCTCAAACAACATCAGCGAGTGGTACTCACCGCAGAGCTCCGCGCACTTTCCACGGAACACACCCTCTTCTTGCGGGATGAAATACCAGTAGTTGGTTCGGGCCGGAATCATGTCTTTCTTGTAGAGGAAATCAATAACCCAGAACGAGTGGATTACATCGCGGGATTCAATTTTGATTTCGACTTTTTGATCTACGGGCAGATACAGCTTTGGCAGAGCTTCGTTATCGATGCTCCCACCGGGAAGTTCCCTCGCTTGGATACCGGCTGAGTAGACGTTTTCGTTCAGATAGTTGAAGTCCCATGCCCACCGCTTGCCATAGACCTCGATGGAAACATCGGGATCCGCCAGGGGTGTCTCAATCGCAATCTGATCGCGGGCGGTGAAGGCAAACAGTCCCAACACCAAAATCAGCGGCACGACGGTGTAGAAAGTTTCGATCGGCATGTTGTACCGCAGCTGCGCGGGCATGCCCGTTTGACCCTTGCGACGCCTATACACCACAGCAGCCCAAATGATCAAAATCCAAGTGATCACGCCAATGACGAGCAACACCACCCATGACACCACCCACAGGTCGATGACACGGTCCACCTGGTTGGTCAATCCCCGCTCAGTGGGCATCCAGCCAAGCATTGATTGCTGCGTGCAACCGGCCAAAACCAGGGCTAAGAGGGTGAAAAAAGACGCGCCTTTGAGACCGCGTGTAAATCTTTGGCGCACTGCGTGCCTTCCGCCTTTTGGGACTGTATTTGTGGGTAAGTCTATGCGATTGGCGCTCCCAGATAGCCGGGGATTGCCGCGCAAAGACTAGCTAAAGCTGTCTCCGCATGCGCAAGATCCCTGCGCATTGGGGTTGTCAATCGTAAAGCCCTGTTTCTGAATGGTGTCCTCAAAATCGACCGATGCGCCATCCACATAGGCAGAGCTCATTTTGTCCACGACGACTTCGACACCGTCGAAGTCGCGGACGTAGTCATCCTCCATCAGGCGCTCATCGAAAAAGAGCTGGTAAATCAGGCCAGAACAGCCGCCGGGCTGGACCGCAACCCGCAAACGCAAATCATCTCGCCCCTCCTGCTCGAGAAGGTTTTTTACCTTCGAAGCGGCGGTCTCCGTCAAGGAAACGTTATGAGTGGTGGAAAGAGTGTCGGTCATGGACCCATTCTAGAACCCTTTGGTGTATCCAAGCTGAGCATCCACGCCGTGAAACACTCTGGCCCCAGCCCGGTACGCTGGAGCAACCGTAAAGAAGGGCATCCCGTGAGTAAGAGCGAATTCCCCTCCCCCGACGATGAAGCAGAGATCGGTAAAGGGCACCCCACACCGCGTCGTCGAGACCGTGAAGCAGCTGCTCGCAGGCCACTGGTATCCAATGACCGTAAGGAAGCCCGTGCCAGGCTCTCGAAGGAGCGCGATCGAGCCCGGTTAGGTCTTGCTGCGGGCGAAGAACGCTACCTACCCGTGCGCGACAAGGGACCTCAGCGCAAATGGGCCAGAGATTACATCGACTCCCGGTGGAGCTTTGGCGAGTTTTTGATTCCGATCATGTTTGCGGTCATCATCGCCACCTTTTTGCCGTCTATTCAGGCCCAATTCATCGCGATCGTGGTGCTGTGGGCATTCTTTGCCCTCACCATCATCGACGCTTCGTTCGCTGGTTACCAGGTTCGCAAGGGCCTTCAGGAAAAATTTGGCCAGGACAAGGCCGAAAACGGTGTCCGCTGGTATTCGGCCATGCGATCGCTGCAAATGCGAGGGTTGCGGCTCCCGAAAGCGCAGGTTAAGCGCGGCGAAAAACCCCGCTAGCTCAGCTGCGCCAGCTCGGTATTGATGAGGTGGGCAAAAAGTGGCCCCCGATAGACAAACCCGGTGTATCCCTGAACCAGGGTTGCTCCGGCGTCCAATCGAGCCTTGACGTCACCGCCGGTAAACACACCTCCGACACTGATGATGCATTTATCCCTTGGGACAGTTTGGCGCAGGAGTTTAAGGATTCTCAACGATTGATCGGCGAGCGGAGCTCCGGAAAGGCCTCCTTCTCCAATAGCGGCAACCGTTTCCTTTTTCGTGATCACACCGTCACGGGAGGTAGTTGTGTTGGTGGCAATGATCCCTGCCAAGTCGAGCTCGATCACGACTGCGGCGATATCGGCGACCGCCTGATCGTCGCAGTCGGGCGAAATTTTCACCAGCAACGGTGTCGACCCTGACGCCTGAGCGACTTTGCGAAGCAGTGGCCTCAGCGTTGCTGTTTCTTGGAGCCCCCGAAGACCTGGGGTGTTGGGTGAGCTGACATTCACCACCAGATAGTCGGCGTGGGGGGCTAATAACTGTGCACTTGTCACGTAGTCCGCGGTGGCATCGGCAATATCTATCACTCGGCTCTTACCGATATTCACACCAATGACGGGAAGCGCTCCACCCCAGTGGCGCAGGGCCGCCAACCGTGTGGCAACGACTTCGGCACCGTCATTATTGAATCCCATGCGGTTGACGAGCGCCCGATCGCGGGGCAGGCGGAAGAGTCGAGGTTTAGGGTTCCCTGGCTGAGCCAGAGCGGTAACCGTGCCCACCTCGACATGGTCAAACCCCAGCGCATACATCCCTCGAATGGCCACGCCGTCCTTATCAAAACCGGCGGCAAGCCCCAGCGGTGACGCCAGCGTGAGCCCCAATGCTTTGGTCACGAGGGACGCGTTAGGCGCGAAGCGTTGACGCAGCATCCTGCGAATCCACGGCAACCCGGCTGCCCGAATCAGGATGATTCCCCAGTGGTGGGTACTCTCTGGGTCACAGCGCTTCAGTATCGAAAAGACGAACGCGTACATCACCCATCCTCGGAAATAGGGGTGTTCTCTCGGAGCAAGCCAATCGCTTCTTCGAAATCTTCAAGGTTTTCAAAGGCCTGATAGACCGAAGCAAACCGGAGGTAGGCAACCTCGTCCAATTCCCGGAGCGGATCAAGGATGGACAGGCCGATATCGTTCGCGTCCACCTGTGACGAACCAGTCTGGCGAATCGTCTCTTCGACTTTCTGCGCAAGCTGTGCGAGGTCCTGATCGGTGACCGGGCGACCCTGGCAGGCTTTTTTCACTCCGGCAGCAATTTTCTCCCGCGAAAAGGGCTCCGTTACTCCACTGCGTTTTATGACGCTCAAGCTCGCCGTCTCAAGTGTTGAAAAACGTCTCGTGCACTCCGGACATTGGCGTCTGCGCCGAATAGAGAGACCGTCATCACTGGTGCGGGAGTCAATCACGCGGGAATCTGGGTGACGACAAAAAGGGCAATACATGGTTGATAAGCCTATTCGGTGCTGGCGGCGCCTGGGCGCTCTCTGAAACGCTCCACGATGGCATCTGCGTGTGCGGGCAAATCTTCTGCCCGCGCAAACGTCTCTACATGCCCGGCAATGTGCGAAAGAGCCTCTTTGTCATACTCGATGATTTGTTGGGTGCGGAGAAAAGTCATCGGTGAGAGCCCCGAGCTAAACACCGCCGTCCCGTGGGTGGGCAGGACATGGTTTGACCCCGCCGCATAGTCGCCAGCGCTCACCGGGGTGTAGTCCCCCACGAAGATGGCGCCAGCATGAATGAGCTGGGGCAGGATGAGGTCGGGATTCTCCAGCATTAGCTCGAGATGCTCGGGGGCGATGGCATTCGAAAGCAACACGCTGTGCTCGAGAGAATCCGTCACCATCAGAGCAGACTGCTGACCTCCCAGGGCTTGCTCCGCCCGCGCCCGGTTTGCCGTTGCTGGAAGTCGCCGCTCAAGTGCAACCGCGACCCGCTCGGCGAGTTCCATCGAGTGAGTCACCAACACAGCAGAAGCGTTTTCATCGTGTTCCGCCTGCGATATCAAATCCGCCGCAATAAATTCGGGGTGGGCCGTCTCATCAGCGATGATGCCAATTTCCGAAGGTCCCGCCTCTGAATCAATTCCCACGATCCCTTTGACCGCTCGCTTTGCCGCAGCGACAAAACGGTTTCCTGGACCGGTAATCATGGCAACCGGGGCAAGCCCGATGTCTGGTACTCCCCACGCCAGGGCCGCAATCGCTCCCGCTCCACCCATGGCATAGACCTCAGCGACCCCCAACACATGCGCGGTGGCGAGAATCGTCGGATGAATCCGGCCGCCGAAGTCTGCTTGAGGGGGCGAAACGAGCACAATCTCTTTTACCCCGGCTGCTTGAGCGGCCACCACATTCATCACCACGCTTGAGGGATACACCGCCTTGCCCCCGGGGACGTACACGCCTGCGCGGTCAATGGGGACGTACCTCGTGGTCACACTGCCGCCGGTCTGGAAAGCTGTTGTCTTTTCCTCGGGCAGCGAATCTTCAGATACCGCCCGCACTCGCAAAATGGATTCCTGGATGGCGGCCTTAAGTTTCTTGTCGAGGCCAGAAGCGGCCCGGAAAAGCTCTTTTTTATCCACGGGAATGATGAGATCATTGACACCGTCAAACCGCTGAGCTTGCTCAATCAGTGCGGGTGAACCCTCCGTGCGCACCGCCTCCATGAGTTCGTCAACCACCGCGTCGGTGTCGGCTGCCCCTAGAGAAACACGCGGCACAAAACCCTTCACGGTGGCGGGCGTGATGTTGAGACCGCGGAGGTCAACGAGTCGAATCATGATTCCCCCATCGTAGCCGGGCTCGGTAACCTTGCCCCAGGTTCCAGCCTTAGGGTGGAGTACGTGAACACGACCGAGCCCCTCTCCCCTTCCCAAGCCTTTCTCGAAGCTTTTCGCCGCCACAGTGCTGGATTGTGCGTGATTACCTTGCTGAAATCGGACGGTTCCCCCACTGGCTTTACTGCCACCTCGGTTGCCTCTCTTGCCGCCTCTCCCCCTCTTGCGAGTTTCAACATGTCCCAGACGGCGAGCTCCTGGTCCGCCATGAAAAAGGGTGCCCAGGTTCTCATCCACTTTTTGGGCACTGACTCCCACCAGCTCTCCCAGAAGATGTCGGGTGAGGCTAGCGAGAGATTCGTGGGCGAGCACTGGAGCCCAGGTCCAGACGGGCTCCCACTTCTTTCAGGGGTCAACGCATGGGTTCAAGCGACCGTGGTGGAGCGTACCGAGGTCGAGTTTGCCGGCATGGTGGCCGTCCGGGTCGTGGCGGGTGAGCTGGGTCCAGATCAAGAAGCGCTGGTTTATCACCAGCGCGGCTATGGCAAGGCCGTGCCGCTCTAGACGTTAAGGCAGTCGGCGCCAAGCACGCTTTTGACTTCGCCGATCAAATCCAATGACACCGTCACGGTGCGCGGAAGTTCAAAAACCCTCTCCATCCCGGATTTCACCAAGCGCAACCTGACCAGAGATTTCCCTTCATGGCGCGAGAGTGCGGCGTCAAGGGCTCTCAATTTTTCATGGGTGGCAAAGTGCTCGGGTACGGTCAGCACGAGTGGCTGATCTTCCTCCGAAGGCGCCACAGCGAGGGGAATGAGCTCCACGGCATGCAAACCCAACCCGTCATCACGGTTCGAGACTCGGCCGCGAAGGGCAACAATCGTGTCTTCCACCAAGTCGGATTGATAATTCTTATAGGCCTTGCCCAAAAACATCACGGCCAGTTCGCCACCAAAGTCTTCAATCGTCACCTGCGCATACGGGTTGCCACTCGAGCGCGCCACCCGGTGATTCACTCCGGTAATCAAACCGGCAATCGTCACAATCTCGCCGTCTTCCCGGTCTTGGACCAGCAACTCAGCAATGGTCACTTCCGCTTCTGAACCTATTGCCCGCTCAAGTCCAGCCAAAGGATGGTCGGAGACATAAAGACCCAACATCTCTCTCTCGAGCGCCAGGAGCTCCTTCCTGGGCCACTCCGGGCGATCAGGCACCACAGAGGCGGGTGCGGTCCCAGAATCTTCAAACAAGCTGTCAAAATCAAAACCCACGTGACCGTGTTCTTCGGCTTTCTTGTCCCTAGAGGCCGCCTCGACGGTGTTTTCGTGAATATCAAACAAAGAACGCCGGGTGTGACCGAGTTGGTCAAAAGCGCCCCCTTTGATGAGCGACTCCACACACCGTTTGTTCAAGACCGACGAGGGAACCTTTTTAACAAAGTCGTGAAAAGAGCTAAAGGACCCCTTGGCATCTCGGGTGGTCCGGATTGAATCCACCACGCCGACCCCAACATTTCGGATCGCAGCGAGGCCAAAACGGATGTCGTTACCCACGGCGCTATAGGTGGCGATGGATTCATTGACGTCCGGGGGTAACACCTGAATTCCCATCCGACGACACTCGTTCAGGTAGATCGCAGATTTATCCTTCTGGTCACTCACGCTGGTGAGCAAAGCCGCCATGTATTCCGCGGGGTAGTGTGCCTTCAAATAGGCCGTCCAGTAAGAAATCATTCCGTACGCTGCGGAGTGAGCCTTGTTGAAGGCATAATCCGAGAAGGGAACCAAAACCTCCCACAGCGCGCTCACCGAGGCATCCGAAAAACCGTTATCGCGCATACCCTGGCGGAAAGCCTCAAACTGAATGTCGAGCTCTTCCTTTTTCTTTTTTCCCATAGCCCGTCGCAACAAGTCGGCTTGGGCAAGGGTGTACCCGGCGAGTTTTTGGGCGATTTCCATCACCTGCTCCTGATAGACAATCAGGCCGTAGGTTCCTCCCAGGATTTCTTCCAACGCAGTGGCAAGTTCAGGGTGAAGGGGGGCGATCTCCTGCTGGCCGTTCTTGCGCAACGCATAGTTGGTGTGGGAATCCGCTCCCATGGGTCCGGGTCGATAGAGCGCCAAAACTGCAGAAACGTCTTCAAACGTGTCGGGTTTTAACAATCGCAGCAGGCCACGCATCGGGCCCCCATCGAGTTGGAAAACTCCCAGGGTGTCGCCCCTACTCATCAGTTCATAGGCGCCCGGGTCATCCAGTGTCAACTCTTCCAGTACCGGGCGGCTCCCTGCATTGAGTTCAATATTGTCGAGCGCGTCGTCGATGATGGTGAGGTTTCGCAGGGACAGGAAGTCCATCTTCACCAATCCCAAAGCCTCCGAGCTTGGGAAATCAAACTGTGTGACGATTTGGCCATCCTGGTCGCGCTTCATGATGGGGATGATGTCCATCAGCGGGGTGGAAGACATGATCACGCCGGCGGCATGAACACCCCACTGGCGCTTAAGATTTTCCAGCCCTTGGGCCCGCTCAAACACCGTGTGGGCTTCTGAATCCGATTCGAGGAGAGAGCGAAAATCTGCTGCTTCTTTGTAGCGCTCATGGGATTTGTCCATAATGCCCTGGAGCGACATTTCCTTGCCCATGACTCCGGCGGGCATCACCTTGGTGAGCTTCTCCCCCATGCCGAAGGAGTGTCCCAAAACCCGGGCGGCATCTTTCAAAGCCTGCTTGGCTTTAATGGTGCCAAAAGTGACGATTTGGGCAACCCGGTCGTCGCCATATTTTTCCGTCACATAACGGATGACCTCTCCACGTCTTCGCTCATCGAAGTCCACATCAAAGTCGGGCATAGAGACGCGATCAGGATTCAAGAATCGCTCAAAAATCAAGCCGTGTTCGAGCGGATCAAGCTCAGTGATGCGCATGGCGTAGGCAGCCATCGACCCCGGCCCGGAACCGCGCCCAGGTCCCACACGAATTCCGTGTTCTTTTGCCCAGTTAATAAAATCAGCAACCACCAGGAAGTAGCTGGCAAAACCCATTTGGCTAATGACCCCGATCTCGTAAGCAGCTTGAGCTTTCACCTTGTCGGGAACACCGTTGGGGTAGCGCACCGTGAGACCCCGGGTCACTTCCTTCTCAAAAAAGCTGACTTCGCTTTCCCCCTCGGGGACGGGGAATATCGGCATATAGTTTGCTGACTCATCAAAGGTGACATCAGCGCGCTGCGCAATCAGCAACGTGTTATCGCTGGCTTCCGGGAAATCGGCAAAGAGCGCTCGCATCTGCGCTGGAGTTTTTACATAAAACTCGTTGGAATCAAACTTGAATCGTTTGGGGTCATCCAATGTCGATCCCGACTGCACGCAGAGCAGCGCTGCATGGGCATCGGCGTCGACAGCCGTGGTGTAGTGAAGGTCATTGGTGGCAAGGAGCGGGATACCCAGGTCCTTGGAGAGTTTCATCAAATCCGGGAGGACACGTTTCTCAATACCCAATCCGTGGTCCATGATTTCGACAAAATAGTTGTCTTTGCCAAAGATGTCTCGAAACTCTGCTGCAGCAGCAACCGCTTTGCTGTAGTCCCCCAGTCGCAGATAGGTCTGCACTTCACCCGAGGGGCAGCCGGTAGTGGCGATAACCCCTGCGCTGTAGGTCTGAAGCAGGTCGCGGTCCATCCGGGGCTTGAAGTAGTAGCCCTCGAGTGAGGCCTTGGAGGACATCCGAAAAAGGTTGTGCATGCCCTCCGTGGTTTCTGCCAACAGGGTCACGTGAGTGTAGGCACCAGAGCCAGAAACATCGTCTTCGCCACCGTTGCCCCACTTGACCCGGGTCTTGTCCGTGCGGTGTGTGCCCGGCGTGAGGTAGGCCTCAATACCGATCACGGGGTTTATTCCCGCACCCCTGGCTTGTTTCCAAAATTCGTAAGCACCAAACATCACGCCGTGGTCAGTCATCGCCACCGCTGGCATCTCCAGCCGGGCCACTTCCGAAACAAGTTTGGAAATCTTTGCCGCACCATCAAGCATCGAATACTCAGTGTGCACGTGGAGATGAGCAAACGAGTCGCCAGAGGGGCTCACAAAGTACTCCTTGGGGTTGTGAAGCTTCCAGAGTAATCCGCGCTCCGGTACCAGGGGCGTCCCACCCCGGACTCAGGGTTTAAGTCGCTCAATCGCCACCTGAAGGTCGCCTGGAATAGGGCTCTTGACCTTCACGACTTCGCGACTCACGGGATGAGCAAACTCAAGCTCACTGGCGTGGAGCCACTGCCTTGTCACTCCCAGCCGCTCGGCAATCGTGGGGTCCGCGCCATAGAGGGTGTCCCCCACAATCGGGTGTTTCTGCGCGGACATGTGCACCCTGATTTGGTGGGTACGCCCTGTTTCGAGGGTCACACGCAACATACTCGCCGAAGAATAGGCTTCCAACGTCTCGTAGTGAGTAATCGAATCCCGACCTCCCGAGAGCACCGCAAACCGCCAGGACGAACTCGGGTGGCGACCAATCGGGGCATCGATAGTGCCCACCGAAGGGTCGGGGTGGCCTTGCACAAGAGCGAGGTAAATTTTATGAATTTCCCGCGCTTTGAACGCGCGTTTGAGTTTGCTGTAGGCAACTTCAGACTTGGCAACCGCCATCACCCCCGAGGTTCCCACATCGAGGCGGTGGACAATTCCTTGCCGCTCAGGGGGGCCTGAGGTCGAAATCCGATAGCCCGCTCCGGCAAGGGCACCGAGGACCGTGGGTCCATCCCAGCTCGGGGCGGGATGGGCGGCAAGGCCGGGGGGTTTATCCACCACGACAACGTCTTCATCGTCATAGAGGATTGTCATCGACTCCACGACGATAGGTTCAATCGTCGGAGCACGCTTGGGCTCAAAAGTAACCTCAAGAACTGCGCCACCGGGTGCTCGATCGCTTTTAATCCCCGGCTTACCCTCCACGATGGCGCCTCCCGCATCGATCACATTTTGGGCAAAAGCGCGGGAGAAGCCAAAAAGTCGCGACAACACGACGTCAAGTCTTTCCCCTGAGAGCCCTTCGGGCACAGCAATGGTCCTCGTTTCAGCCATTGCCTATGAGGTTCTTTTTAGAGGCCCGGTTGCGGAACCACGGGCGCCGAAGCAGATTCCAGGGTGACATCCAAGGCACTCACCTGGGTGCTAATGAAGCTCTTGAGGCTAGCCCGGTATTCCCGCTCAAACGCACGGAGATCCTCTACTTCTTTAATCAGTGTTGCCCGCTCTGCCTCAAGCGTGACCACGGTAGCCCGGTGAGTAACCTCAGCCTGAGCAACGATACGCGCGGCCTGCGCGTGTCCTTCGGCGATGAGTTCGTCCCGCTTTTGGATACCCTCACGAACATGTTCTTCGTGAAGCCTGCGGGCTAACTGCAAAAGATTATTGGCGGGGTCAGCGTCCGCGGCCCCTTCGGTCGAAGCCGCGGGGGACACGCCGATGGAGCTGTCCGCGGGGCCCCCACGCTGGAGCTCTGCGATCCGGCCGTCTGTTCCAGCAAGCTTGTGAACCAGGGCCTCGTTCTCGCGGACAAGGCGTCGCATTTCCAACACTACTTCGTCGAGAAAATCGTCGACCTCGTCCTGGTCGTATCCTTCGCGGAACTTCGTGGACTGAAAGCGTTTGTTGACGATGTCCTCGGGGGTGATTGCCATGAGCCTTACCTTTGCAATAAATTCGTTGAAACGGAGTTCTCGACGTCGCGCGATGCCCTTACCCGAACCAGTTTACCCCGGATAGGCCAATCTAGAGGTGATTTAGCGCAGTCCGCCGACAAATGACCACACAAGGAACGTGCCGAACATCAACACACTCCAGCCCAGGTCGATTGCCGCCCCACCAAACCGGATGGTTGGAATTACCTTTCGGACCGCTCGAAGGGAGCGATCCGTTGCGGAATAGGAAAGCTCCGCGACAAAGAGGACGGGCCCTTTAGGGCGAAACCCCCGCGCAAGCACCTGCACCCAGTCAAAAATGAATCTCACCCACAATGCAAGGAGAAATAGCCCTAAGGCAAGATACACAACGCTGGCGATGAATGACATAACTGTTCCAGTATTTCTCAGTGGGCTGAGGAAACGCCTAACTTAGTCCGTGAGAGCGGCGTCTAGTTCGGACTCGAGGCCGTCCCCATCACCGCTGACCATCACGTGGGAGGGCGAGAGCAAAAAGACTTTGGGTGTCACACGCTCGATGTGACCGTGGAGACCTTGAGAGAGCCCGCTGGAGAAGTCCACCAGGCGACGAGCTTCCGACTCGCTCATCTGAGTGAGGTTGATAATCACCGGGATGCCTTCCCGGAATGACTCCGCAATGATTTTTGCGTCCCCATATTTTTCGGGATGCACAGTCAAAATCTCATTCACGTCACTCACCCCTTGTTTGGATCCCCGACGAAGCGGGGTGACTGTAGCACGCTGTGCAGGGGCAGCCGGCACGTGAGAAACCGAGCGAGGCTGCCCGCCCTGTTCATCCAACGACTCTTCGGCAAGCCCGAGGAATTCGAGAGTCTTGCGCAATGGATTCGACATGTGTGCCCCTTCGGCGTTTGTGATTCACCTTAACGCTAGGTTGAATTGGGCCTTTTCCCGGTAATTGCGCTTCCAATGCGCAGGTGTGTCGCGCCACGGGAGATCGCCTCGACAAAATCGCCCGACATTCCCAAGGACAAGTCCCTCGCCTCCGGCGCTAACTCACGAAGCTCCGCCGACATCGCCACGACACGGTCGAAGTCTCGGCCCGGGTCCGCCCCCACCGGAGCAACGGCCATGAGACCCCGAAGAACAAGGTTTTCGGTCCCCAGCACCGTTTCTGCAAGCGTCAATATGTCCCCGGGTTCCGCACCACCGCGTCCAGGAATATCCGTCAGGTTCACTTCGAGAAACACATCAAGCTTCTTCTCTACCTGGGCCAGGCTTTGTATCAGCGATGAACGATCAACCGAATGAATGACCGAGCAATAGTGGGCCACCGCTTTGGCTTTATTCGACTGAAGCTGCCCCACGAAATGCCAGGTGAGTGGGACATCTTCGAGCTCAGCGTGTTTCGTGACAGCTTCTTGATGGCGGTTTTCCCCCACGTGTTGCACACCCGCTTGGGCCAATTCCCGAACTAAAGAGGATGGGTGGAATTTTGTCACCACGATGGTGGTGATGTCCTCTGGTGCGCGACCCGCTTCAAACGCGGCAGCGGTCACCTGTTGCTGAACAGCACTCCACCTCGCCGCCAGGGTGTCCTCCATCACGATTTAGCGCAGGAATTCAGGAACGTCGAGTTCACCCTCGTCTGCTGCATGCCTGGCAGATACGGGAGTGTGCTCTGCTCCGGGGGGTACTTCTTCGCCGGGAAGAAGCCATGTTTCCTCAGCGACAGGGCCGTCCTCGGCTGGACCCTCATCTTCGTGCACGACCGCGGGGGCTTTGCGGTGCTCCGCCGATTCGTCGAATCCAGCCGCAATCACGGTCACCCGTACCTCGTCACCGAGGGAGTCATCGATCACCGCACCGAAGATGATGTTGGCATCGGGGTGCACAGACTCTTCTACAAGCTTCGCAGCGTCACTAATTTCGTAGAGACCCAGGTTGGAGCCACCTTGAATGGAAACCAGCACCCCTTGAGCCCCTTCGATGCTCGATTCCAACAGCGGCGAAGCCACCGCGAGCTCAGCGGCTTTAATGGCCCGGTCGGTCCCTCTGCTATTCCCGATACCCATCAGGGCGGTGCCAGCGTCCTGCATCACTGATTTCACATCGGCAAAATCAAGGTTCATCAGGCCCGGGGTGGTAATTAAGTCAGTGATTCCTTGCACTCCCGCCAACAGCACCCGATCTGCCGTCTCGAAGGCTTCCAACATGCTGACGCTACGGTCAGAAATTTCTAGCAGACGTTCGTTAGGGACCACAATCAAAGTGTCGACCTCTTCCTTGAGGGCTTGAACTCCAACTTCGGCCTGTGACATCCGGCGCTTTCCTTCAAAAGAGAAGGGTTTCGTCACGACACCAACAGTCAATGCACCGATCGATCTGGCGATACGGGCCACCACGGGAGCGCCACCCGTTCCTGTTCCACCGCCCTCGCCTGCGGTCACGAAGACCATGTCGGCTCCGGCGAGTGCCTGCTCAATCTCTTCTTGGTGGTCCTCTGTGGCACGACGGCCGATTTCAGGGTCCGCCCCGGCTCCGAGCCCCCTCGTCAAATCGCGGCCCACATCGAGCTTGACGTCGGCATCGCTGAGTAACAGTGCTTGCGCGTCCGTATTGATGGCAATGAATTCTACGCCTCGGAGCCCCCGGTCAATCATGCGGTTAACAGCGTTGACGCCGCCGCCGCCCACTCCCACCACTTTGATGACAGCGAAGTAGTTACTTTGACCGGACACCGGCACTCCTTTACCCCGAAACCTTCAACTTTTAGTTGAAGATAAAAGTTTCCATCAGATTTATCGGCGATGACGCTACGGGGTGTTGGCCCCGGGTAAGCGCAAGCCTTGGGCGTGTCGTAGAACCAGGTTCAACCTTTGATTCCTTACCCTTTCGAACGGATTACCAGGCTGTCAGGGGTTGTGACATCGATAATCTGGGAGGTGTCCGAACCGGCCGCTCGAAGAGCTGCTGTGAGCACTCTGGCTTTTTCTAGCACGCGATCGGAACTCCCCCAGACAACCTCGTGGGAGGCCCCACGAATCGTGAAGCGAACGTCATCGAGGGTGGTTGCGGTGACCCCCTCAACCTGCGTCAGCAACTCCTCGGGGAGAGCTAACAACACCCGCGAAATGGAGATAAAACTCGGTGATTCAGCATCGGCTGCGACAAGAATCAGGGGAAAACCAAAGGGAGGGGCGGGGGTGTCCCACAATTCGACGCCGGCGGCATCGACCACGGTGTAGGTGGAATTCGACGACACCGCACCAATGGGTTTTCGCTCGGAAATCGTCACCACCAAGGTCCCCGGCGGCACAATACGGGTTTCAAAAGCTTGAATCAGCGTGATGGACGCAAGCGCAGCACCCACCCTTTCGGTGCTCACTCGCGCCAGGGGTTCCCCCTGCAAAGGATTAAGTGCTTCGGCAATGTCGCCCGGTTCTAGGCGCTCAGCACCCTCGATGACCACTGTGTGCAGGGAAAGCGCCGGAGACAGCGTCAACAGCACCACTCCCCCCAGGAGAGCGCCCACACTTCCCAGCGAAAGAGCCCACCGGCGCTTCCGAAGTCGACTGGCGTGGGTGAAGGAATTCAGTTCCTGTTTTTCCGCCCGAACTCTGGCGGCGGTGGCGGCTTTCTTCTCCTGCGTCGCAGTCTGAGTGCGAGGGGTAACCGACGGTTGGCGACGGGACTTCGTGGGGCTGGGCTTCTGCGAAGAAAATCCCTCGGGCCGGTCCACTAGTGGCCATCTCGACGCCGCTTGGCCGCGAGAAGTTGCGGAACAATTTGATAGAGATCCCCCGTAGACATTGTCAGCACCAGATCTCCTGGCTGGGCCCTGGACACCGCGAGCCCGCAGGCTTTGTCCCAGTCCGGCTCAAAATCATACGAGGTTCCCGTGGGGAGTTTGTCCAGTATGAGCTGTGTGGTAACTCCTTCGATGGGATCTTCCCTCGAGCCAAAGATGTCAAGGAAAATAGTGTGATCGCTGCCCGCTGCGAAGGCAGCAGCTAGTTCTGCAGCCATGTATTGCGTGCGAGAGAAAAGATGGGGCTGGAACATCGTAATGACCCGCCCTTCGCCGACGACAGCGCGGGCTGTTTCGAGAGCAGCAGCAACCTCTGTGGGGTGGTGGGCGTGGTCATCGAAGAATCGGACCCCAGAAAGAGTGCCGTGGTGCTGAAAGCGGCGATCCGCGCCCTGAAAACCAGCAAGCGCTTCAGCGGCATCTCCAAGGCTCAACCCCAACTGGATCAGCAGTGCAATCACACCGGTGGCGTTCAGCGCCGGTAACCGACCAGCCACGGACAGTTCGACCGGGACGCTTTCGCCGCGGTGCCTGACGAGGAAGCGCGCCGCGGGCCCTGCCACCACATCGCTCATGATCACATCGGCCTGGGGAGAAACTCCGTATGTGACAATTCGCGCAGCCCCAGAAAGACGGGAGCTAAGCTCCTCGGTCCCCGAGTCATCGGCACACAACACAATGCTGTCGGTGGCGGTCCGTGCAAACGCTTCGAAGGCTTCCAAGATTGCGTCCAAGGTCCCATAAAAGTCGAGATGATCCGGTGCGATGTTCGTAATCAATACGTGAGCAGGTTCATAGCCCACGAAAGATCTATCCGATTCGTCCGCTTCGATCACGAAGAGGTCATCCGATCCTGCCCGCGAGGAAACACCCCACTGGCTGATTACTCCCCCATTGACACAGCCCGCGTCGATACCGACGGCTTCCAGCGCGGTGGCGAGCATCGCGGTGGTCGTCGTTTTGCCGTGAGATCCCGCAACGGCAAGAGGCGTTTTGCCCTGCAAAAGCCAACGCAGGGCTTCCGAGCGGTGGATGATCGTGAGGCCCCGATCGAGCGCTTCGAGATACTCCGGATTAGTCTCGCGAACAGCGCTGGAAAAAACGACGGTGTCTACCCCCGCAAGGTGCAAGGCATCGTGACCAAGGAACACCTGGATACCTGAATGCCGCAACGACTCGACAACCTCGGAGTCAAACCGGTCGGAACCGGTCACTCGGTGTCCGCGCTCGGCAAAAACTCGGGCAATCCCGCTCATTCCAGAGCCTCCAACCCCGATAAAGTGAATCGCACCCATCGCCTCCGGGAGAGCTCTCCCCAATTCAGGTTTCATTGCGACTCTTTCTGTGACAGCGTCATCATGGCTTCTGCCATCTGTTCGGCGGCATCGTTCTTTCCTAACCCTGCCGCGGCCTCTTTCATTTTCTGCAGAGCAGCGTCCTCCTCCAAGATGGGCATAACTGTGGCCAGCACACCTTCGTGGGTGAATTCATGGTCCGGCACAATCATCGCTGCGCCGCAGGCGACACTCTCCGAGGCGTTTCTTGCTTGTTCGCCATTACCCACCGGGTAGGGAACAAAGATCGCTGGAAGGTGAAGCACCTGAATTTCAGAGACTGTCGCCGCGCCCGCGCGGGAAATCACTGCGGTCGCACTGGCAAGGGCCAGGTCCATGCGGTCGCAATAGTTCATTCCCCAATACCCCCGGGGCATATCGGCCGGGATGGTGTTGGCGCCACCAACAATGTGGAGCACTTGCCACCCCGCCTGGGTGAGCACACCAGCCAGAGAAGCAATTGTTTCGTTGATGCGCCTGGCACCCTGTGACCCGCCAGTGACGAGCAACGTCTTGGTCTGCGGCTTCAATCCGAAATGGGTGCGCGCCGCAGCGGGGCTCAGCGGCGAGTCCGGGTGAGTGATAGTTCTCTTCATCGGCATTCCGATGACCCTAGAGCTCGTAAATCTGGGGGTGGGAAAAGCAGTCAACACCTGGCGAGTGAATCGGGCTCCTAGAAGGTTGGCGAAACCCGGCACAGCATTAGCTTCATGAATCACCAGTGGGGTCTTGCGAAGCCACGCCGCGACATACACCGGGGCGCTGGCGTAGCCACCAAACCCGGCGACCACATCGGCCTTGTGGCGAGACAACATGCGAAGTGCCTGCAGGGTGGCGAACACAAATCGTGGGAAAAAAGCAACAGCCAGGAGACTGAGTTTCCGGGGGAAAGGTAACCGCGCGAGAGTGTGAAGGCTCAGTCCCGCATCGGGAACGAGCCTCGATTCCAGGCCTTCACGTGTGCCAACAACGACGATGTCTTCGGCCATCACGCCGTGGCTTCGTTGGAGCTCTTCCGCCACAGCCAAAAGAGGGTTGACGTGACCGGCAGTGCCTCCGCCGGCAAGAATTACTCGGGTCATCGACGCCTTCCCCGCGCGGCAGAATAGTGCTCCGTCACCGAGATCGCGCCCGCGCGGTTGAGTGCCATAACTATCCCCACCGCCGCCAGCGAGGACAGGAGTGCCGATCCACCCACCGACATGAATGGCAGCGGAATCCCGAGTACCGGGAGAAGCTCCAGGACCACAGCAATGTTGATGAGCGCTTGACCAATCAACCAAACCATCACGCCTGCTGTCACCAAACGAGCGAAGGGATCTGGATTTTTTCTCACCAGGTGCGCCATTGTAACGGCGAGCACGACAAAGCACACAATGACAAGCCCCGCACCGAGTAGGCCCAGCTCTTCGCCCACTATGGCGAAGATGAAGTCGGTTTCTGCCTCGGGAAGCCAGGACCATTTTGCCCGGGAGTTGCCCAAGCCCACGCCAAACACTCCTCCAGAGCCCAACGCAAAGGTGGAATGAACCGTTTGCCAGCACGTGGTGAGGTACTCATCCTCGGTGCATCCAGAAAACCAGGTACTGATTCGTCGAACCCGCGAGGGGGCAAAAAGTGCGGCCATCGCTCCCAAGACGGCCACGACGACGAGGATGCTGGCAAGGTGTCGGAGGCGAACCCCTGCGAGGAACACCACACCAATAACCACCACAACCATCACGCCCACGGTTCCCAAGTCACCGCCGACCATGACCATGCCGATCGATGCGACTACTCCAATCCCCAAAGGCGTCACCAGGGTTCGAAGTTCTCCGATGGCCTCGAGTCGAGAAGACAGAATTGCTGCCATCCAGAGGATCAAAGTCACTTTGAGAAGCTCAGAAGGCTGAGCGGAAAAATTCCCGAGCGCGATCCAGTTTCGGTTTCCCCCCGAAGTAACCCCCAGGGGCGTGAACACAAGACTCTGTAGGAAGAAGGCTGCAAGCAAACCCGCGGGGGCTGCTCGGAGGATCGCAATCGGTTGGACTCTGGCCAGTAAGAACATGACCGGAATCCCTATTAACACCCACATGGCCTGGCGCAGAAAGACGGCAAAAAAGTTTCCATCATTACCCAGGGCTGAATCAACGAAAGAAGATGACAAGACCATCACGAGCCCGAAAATCACCAGGAAAAGCACTATCGCGACCATCACCACGTAGTGGGGGGACTCCTGGGAAAACAGACGCTTGACACTCACCACGACCCGCGAGTTGGGAGCGGCTCGATTTTTGGCTGCAGGGTTTCTCACGGGTGCGCCACGAGCCATCTCACCACCCCTTAGGTTGCAAATGTAAAGCGCGGGCCTGGGTACAGACACACACGCCTTTCTAGTGTGCGCCCGTGTGTGAAAACCTCGGCGATGCCACGCCGGATGCGTTTTCAGGGAAGAGTCAGCACGCCGGCGATAACCGCCGGAGAAACATCAAAAGCCCGTGCGACAGCAATGGCACCGACGATCACCGGCAAATCCTCGGGGATGGTCCAGCCCGCTTCGCTCAATTCCTCCAGGGTGGACACTTCAAGGGCGTGATTGGCTCTGTCATCGAGGAAGGCCCGGTCGACCAGGATGCCCTCCACCAGGCCCAAGTCGCTGCGGTCGGGGGAATCAAAACCCACCCCGATAGCGCGTGCTCCATCAGACACGTCGGCGTCTTCCACCAGTGACATGCTGGGTCCAAGACTTTTGCGATACACACAGGCGAGTTGGGTGCCATCGAAGAGGGCACCGTTTGTCAGGGTGGAGGTCTCCTCCACACAGACCGCAACGTAGGGAGAACGGTGCCCCTCTCCCCGTGCCAGAAGCTGCGCCTGGTTGTCCGAGGCAAGAACTATCAACGCTTGATAGTCGTGCGGGTCGCGCAACGCATCGAGTAAAACCTCGGAATGGTGTCCGGCCACCAACGCGGGAACATCACCGGCATTCAGAAGACGTGCTGCGAGCTCTGCCAGGCGCCTGCCATAGGTCTCACCGGCAACGAGCACCCAGGGCGAGAGGTGCTCTCTCTTGTCCCGCACCCGCCAGGCAGCGTCGAGATCAGACCACACCAGAACTCCCTGGTTCTCAGCCGCCGTCACGACCGGGCTGTCTCCAGAAACCCCTGGGGACAGCACCAACGCCTCGGGAGCAAAATCCCTCAGCGCTGCGGACAACCCGCGATCCCCCGCAACCACAGGAACAACTCCCAACGCCTCGAGAATGCGAAGAGTATCGGGGCCTGCCTCATTGGCCAGGGCAAGTACATCGCAGCCGAGCTCAACGAACGTGTCCACCAACGCAAACCCCGTAGCACCGAGCCCCAGCACCGCGACGCGATGGCCTGCCCAGTCGCTCGACCAACTTCTTAGCTGATCAATAGAACGGGTCAACGGCTGAGCCACTCCAGGTAAAAGAGTCCCGCCCCCGCAGCCGCGCACAGACCCGCAATCAACCAGAAACGCACAACAATCGTGACCTCCGCCCAGCCCTTAATTTCGTAGTGGTGGTGAAGCGGCGAGGAATAAAAAATTCGTTTGCCCTTGGTAGCTTTGAAATACAGTCGCTGCAGGATTACCGAACCCGTGAGAATCACAAACAAACCTCCCACCAGCGGGAGGAGCCCTTCTGTCCGGGAGAACAGTGCCAGTCCGGCCACACCCCCACCTAAGCCCAGCGAGCCAGTATCTCCCATGAAAATCTTGGCAGGCGAAGTGTTCCACCATAAGAAACCGATCAGGCTGGCACTGGCAATAGCGGCGACGGTGGTGAGCTCGAGAGAATCTCTGACTTCGTAGCACTTAAAGAAGTTGTCTTCATCCGGGAATACCCGGAAACATGACTGATTGAACTGCCAGAAGGTAATCATGACATAGGCGACAAAGACCAACACCGCTGAACCGCTGGCGAGACCGTCCAAACCATCCGTCAGATTTACGGCGTTAGAGGTCCCCACGATGATGAGTGTCGCCCACACCGCGAAACCGACCAAGACGCCAACCTGTCCCCACTGCGAGAAATCAATCAGGTCAGCATTTCGCACCAAGGACATGCCGGGGGCTGCCGGGGTTTGGCCATCGGAATCAGGAAAAGACACGGCCAACACGGCAAAGGTAACCGACACCAGAATCTGCCCGATGACTTTGCTTCGCGGGCTGAGGCCCAACGAGCGTTGCTGGCGAATCTTGGCGTAGTCATCCAAAAACCCCACGAATCCCAGGGCCACCATCAAACCGATCACCAAAAGGGCGGACTGGCTGGGTGGGGCACCTTCAATTAGGTGGGCAGTGAAGTACCCAAAAACAATGGCGAGCAAGATGACGATCCCGCCCATTGTGGGCGTACCACGCTTAACGTAGTGGGTTTTGGGACCATCCTGACGGATAAATTGTCCCCAGCCGATGGAGGCAAATAGCCTGATGAAGAGTGGAGTGAGGAACAACGAAAACCCCAGCGAGAGGGCGCTTCCCAGCAGCAGAATTCTCAAGCGAGGAGCTCACTCAGTCTTAACACCAGCGCACCCATATCTTTTGGAACACCGCCCAAAACGACAACAACATCGCCCGGGCCAATGTCTTTCGACACCTCATCGTAGGCGCTAGCGACATCCTCGACGTGTTGTGACTCCCCGTCCCACGAACCTTCCCGACCCACCGAAGCAAAAATGGCCCTCGCCTCGGGCCCAATAGCAATGCACTTGGCCACATTAACCCGAACAATAAAAGCTCCGAAAGCCTCGAGATCGTCGTAATCCGATTCTCCCGTCCATTCGATTGCCCCGGTGAGAACTATTTGGCGTTGTTCCGGCGTCACCGCGCCCCGCACGGCTTTGAGAAGATCAACTGCCGCCCGAGCCCCCACCACGCTGGTGCCGTCAATGATGGCGCCGCCTCCCCGAAGCGGGTGAGAGGGGACACCAAGGTCCGCATCCATCACGGCCCCCTCTCTTCTGCGACCTCTGGCCACCCAGCATCTGCCAGCGCATTCTGAGCTTCTCGTTTGGCAGAATACGGCACCTTTTCTCCGCCGACATCGCGATAGGACTGCGAGCCTGGACCGCTCCAGAGCACGCTATCGCCCTCCCCCACCAGTGTGAGAGCAAACCTTATGGCCGTGGTGGGGTCAGGGATGTCATGCACATCGCGGTGTCGAACGGAGCGCGCACCTTCCAACAAACCCGCCCTAATCAGGGCAGGGTCCTCTTTTCGGGGATCATCATCGGTCACAATCACCACTTCTGCTCCGCGCGCAGCAACCGCGCCCATGACCGGTCGCTTCGTGGCGTCGCGGTTGCCGGAGGTACCGCACACCATCACAATCTTTCCTGTTGTGAGAGCCCTGATCGCAGCCAGGGTGTGTTCGTAAGCGTCGGCGCTGCGCCCCGCGTCCAAGAACACTGACGGCCCTGAGGTTCCCGAAACTTTCTCTACTCTGCCAGGGATGGAGGCTGGTATCCCTGTCGTTCCCGGACCCATGGCAGCGGAAATATCCTCCAGAGCGACACCGGATTCCTTCAGCATCACCACAGCGAGAGAGGCGTTGGCCACCATGTGCTCACCAATAATCGGAGCCCTCAGCTCGAGCGATTCGCCCGCGGGCCCCCTCAGGTGCCACCTGGAGGTCTCCGAGGCCTCGTCGAGGACCTCATAGCTCCACTCACTGGGCCCTCGGGCGTGACCAGCGACGGTGGTGAAGGGGATCGTGACCTGCTGGGCGAGAGTGCGACCCCATTCACCATCAACACAGATCACACCACGACGGGCCATGCCGGGCTGGAAAAGGGTTGCCTTGGCCTGGAGGTAGGGCTCCATCCCCCCAAAATCTTCAAAGTGGTCGTGGCTCAGATTGGTGAACCCCACCACAGCGCTCATCACACCCTGAAGCCTGTTCTTGACCAACGCTTGAGCGCTGACCTCAATTGCTACCCCACCCACGCCTTTTTCACGACTCAGCGCAAGCATGGCGTGAATATCGGGGGCTTCGGGGGTGGTCAGGCTCGAGGGGTACGCCACACCATCCACTCGGCGCTCTGCTGTCGTCGAAAGAGCCGTTCTCCGACCGATTCCCCTCAAGAGGGCTTCGAGGAGGAAAGCCGTCGAGGTTTTCCCATTCGTTCCCGTGACAGAAAAAACTGGCGGGTGGTTCTCCTGCGCTGTGCCGTACACGAGTGCGGACAGCGCTCCCAGAAGCTGTCGGGGATCTTCTGCAACAACGACTGGGGTGGCCGTTGTGCCAAGGGCGGAGCATCCCGCGGCATCGGTGAAGACCGCTACCGCGCCCTGAGCGAGAGCCTCATCCACCATCTCACTGCCGTGGCGATTGACGCCTTGAAGAGCGACAAAGACATCTCCGGGCATCACCGCCTGGGTATGAAGGGCAACGCCGGTCACCGAAACGTCATCCCCCTCGTGGGCGAGACCGAGGCCTCGAGCAATCTCTCCGAGCGTAATCGCGGGTGCACTCGTTGGGCGAAGTAGCCTGCTGGACATGCGAGCCCCTCTCCCCGTTGTTGACTAGGCGCTACCAGGTTACCGGGGGAAGTACCGCGGGTTCACTCGAAGGTGCAACGCGATAGTGCTTGAGCACGTGGGACATCAGGTCATGAAAGGCGGGCGCGGCGGCGGTGGACACCCGAGAAGTTTGGGGCTTGTAAAAACTCACCAACACCACGTACTCAGGGTTCTCCGCAGGGGCCATCCCAGCTAAAGAAATAACCCGCTCTGCTCCATACCCCTGGGAGTTTGCAATTTCGGCCGTTCCGGTCTTAGCCGCCACCCGATACCCGGGGATACCGAGGACATTTCTGAGCGGCCCCTGGGCAACGATGGTTTCCAGGCTTCGAATCACCTGGTCCGAGGCGCTTTGTGAAACAACTTGAATCGGTTCTTGCACGGGGTTCTCCACGAGCACGCCGGCATTGGACACGCACCCCTCCACCAAGCGCAGCGGAACGCGAAGACCACCGTTGGCCAGTGTTTGAAAAGAACTAGCCATCTGAGCGGCGGTCACAGATATTCCCTGGCCAAAGAACTGGGTATAACGAGAGACGATATCCAAACCGTCCCCCGTTTTCAAACGACCGTTTGATTCACCCAAAAAATCAACGCCCGTGGCAGAGCCAAATCCAAACTTTTGGAAATAGCTGGTGGCCGTAGCGCGCGGCATGCGACTGGAGAGTACGGAGAGACCGGTGTTTGAGGACGTATATAACACGCCAGCAGTGGTGAGTTGAGTGTCCTGAGCCACCGAATAGTTTTTGATGTAGCGATCGTCGTAGAGCCTGAAAATGCCGGGAGCAACAATCTTTTCTTCGGCATAGGTGTATCCGCCATCAATCAGCATGGCAACGCCAATGGCTTTCATGATGGAACCAGGCTCATAGGGGGAGGAAAAAACCCGAGCTCCGGTGTTCGATGTGGGGGTTTGGGCAAAGTCGTTGGGGTCAAAAGTGGGCCAGTCAGCTGCTGCCAAAATGTGGCCATCCGACACCCGCACAACCATCGCAGAACCGTGCTCGGCGCCCAGCCGGCTTCCGTGTTCGGCCAACTGTTGCAGCACGTACCACTGAAGGTCACTATCAAGGGTCAGGACAACGTCACCGCCATGAACGGGATCCACCACCGTCTCAGTGGTCCCGGGGAGCCTGACGCCATCGGCACCGCGCTGATAGGTCGCCACGCCATTATCGGCGGCTAAACACTCGTCCCAATCCAGTTCAACACCCGCGAGGGGCTGGTCGGTACCGAGCATTCCCGTGATGTTTCCCGCTACCGGACCGAACGGATAGGTGCGTTCACGCACCAAATCCATTTGTAGCCAGGGGATGCCCAACTCACGGAGGGCGAGATGGACCTCTGGGCTAACACCTTTGACCAAGTAGGTGAAGCGAGCCTCGGGGTCTTTGCGAATGGCAAACAACATTTCGTCGGCGTTTGCTCCGGTGATGTCCGCAATTTCAGAAAGCGCGACCTCCAAAGAGA
>JAFMDO010000049.1 GCA_017857245.1 Pontimonas sp. | reverse complement strand
TCTCGAGAATCACCCACGCGCTGTGGTGGCCTATGGGCAGTGTGAATATATCGACAGTGCTGGCGCACACATTACGACCAATCGCTCCGGCGCTGTGGCAAAGTTTCTGCTGCCCTGGGGCCCCAACCTCATTTCCCATCCCGGGACAATCGTCCGCATGGAGGCAATTCGCCAAGCGGGGGGTTTCGCCAGCAACCTGGCGTATGCACTCGATCTTGACCTGTTTCTCAGGCTCAGGAAGTTGGGCGCCTTTCTCGCTCTCCCGGTCGTGACGGCACAGTTTCGATGGCATGCAGAATCGTTGACCGTCTCTGATCGACGGGCTTCCTCGCGGGAAGCAATGAAGGTAAAGAAACAGTATCTTCGGCCATGGTTGAGGTGGGTCTCACCTCTCTGGAACCAGCCGGTTGCCTGGGCCTCTGCGATCGCCGCGCGGCGCGTGTCCTACTTGGCCTCTCAAGGCCGCAGCTTGCAAGGGGATAGCCTCGAATCATGACGTGGTTAGTTACCGGCGGGGCCGGATATATCGGATCTCATGTTGTGGCGAGCTTTGTTCGCCAGGGGTTGCCCGTGGTCGTTCTGGACGACTTCTCCACCGGTGTCCGTTCCTTCGTCCCCAATGGGGTGCCTTTGGTGGAGGGGACACTGCTCGATACCGATGTGGTGGAAGCTGCGCTTCGAGACCATTCGGTCGAGGGAGTAATTCACATTGCTGGGTTCAAGTTCGCGGGAATCTCCGTCGAGCAGCCAGTGCACACCTATGAACAAAACGTCACGGCAATGATGTCTCTTCTCGGCGCCATGGAGCGGGTCGGTGTCATGAAGATTGTGTTCTCGTCTTCTTCGTCGGTGTATGGGAACGCTGCCTCCGGCTTGGTGGGAGAAGACCACCCTTTCAACCCCACATCGCCCTATGGGGAGTCCAAGGTGATTGGTGAGTGGTTACTGAGGAACCAAGGGGTGGCGAAAGGAATCACGCACACTAGCCTTCGATATTTCAACGTGGTCGGATCCGCAAGCACGTTACTTCCTGATGTGAGCCCCCACAACCTGTTCTCGATGGTGTTTGCAGGCCTTGAGCGAGGCGAAGCCCCCATAATTTTTGGTCATGACTACGACACTCCCGACGGGACCTGCATCAGGGACTACATCCATGTTGGCGACTTAGCAGATGCTCACGTTGCTGCCGCTTCGCGGATGGATCGCGGGGACACCATTGAACCCGCCTACAACCTGGGCAGTGGCACGGGAACATCCGTCGCAGACATGATGTCGACAATCGCATCGGTGACCGGGGATGACTTCACCCCTACCCGGGGAGCCCGAAGAGCGGGGGACCCTGCGCGCGTTGTTGCTTCGGGAGAACTTGCCACCCGGGATTTAGAGTGGGCCATGACTCATTCCCTCGAAGATATGATCGCCTCGGCTTGCGAAGCCCGGAAGACACTCGCCTCCCTTTAGCCCGGTGCCCTCGGTAGGATAGTTTCCACCTAAAAAATTCAGGAGCCTGTTTCCGATGCCATTGAAGAATTCCACCATCCTTGTCACGGGAGGGACTGGTTCCTTTGGCCACGCCTTCGTGCCGATGGCGCTAGAGAAATATGACCCCGAACGCATCATTGTTTACTCGCGCGACGAGATGAAGCAGTGGGAAATGGCAAAGCTTTTTGAGGGCGATAAGCGGGTTCGTTTTTTCATTGGCGATGTGCGTGATCGTGACCGCCTCTATCGGGCGGTGGATGGCGTTGACTATGTCGTTCACGCGGCCGCGACAAAGATTGTTCCCACCGCCGAATACAACCCCTTTGAAGCGGTCAAGACCAACATCCTTGGGGCTATGAACCTTATCGATGCGTGCATCGATAAGGGAGTCACGAAAGTGGTTGCGCTCTCGACCGATAAGGCGAGCAGCCCCATCAATCTCTATGGGGCAACAAAACTTGCTTCAGACAAACTTTTCGTGGCGGGCAATGCATACGCTGGCTCGAAAGCCACGCGTTTTTCGGTCGTACGGTATGGCAACGTGATGGGGTCCAGGGGCTCAGTATTACCTTTCTTCCGAGATGCTGCGAGCAAAGATTCTTCGCTTCCCATTACGGATGATCGAATGACACGGTTCATGATTACGCTTCAGCAGGGCGTCGAATTGGTATGGGAAGCCTTTGAAGACATGGTGGGCGGGGAAATCTATGTTCGTAAAATTCCTTCGATGACCATCACCGATATCGCTGAGGCGGTGGCGCCAGGAAAACCTACCAAATTGGTGGGTATTCGTCCGGGCGAAAAGCTTCATGAACAGATGATTGGCGCAGAAGATGCTCCCAACACCTACGAATACGGTGACTTTTTCAAGATACTTCCAACAATCAACACATGGTCTCCCGGAACCGACATGGTGAAGGGCGGGACACGGGTGCCGGAGGATTTCCTTTACACCAGCGACGCAAACTCCCAGTGGATGACGGTGCCTGAACTGCAGGGCTGGCTTAGTTCTCACTTCGGTGATGAGTCCGCCAATCGGGCTCCATCAGCCACCCACTAGGACAGTCATGAATGCCGGCGTGCAGGTAGTGATTCCCGCCAGGGGTGGCAGTACTCGGATTCCTGGCAAGAACCTTCTGCCCTTCAATGGTGCACCCATGATTCAGTGGCCCATTCGTGCAGCACTTGAGGCAGCGGGTGTTGATGCAGTGATGGTGTCCACTGACTCAGAGGAAATTGCGCGGGTTGGCTCAGATTGTGGGGCTGATGCTCCCTTTGTTCGGCCCAGCAAACTCGCCAATGACAGGGCGGGCACGGCTCCGGTCATTCTGCACGCTCTCGCGGAGCAGAAGGTGTCAGATGAACAGCTCGTGATGTGTCTGTATCCCACGGCTCCCATTACAAGCTCCATGATTGATGAGGCAATTTCTCTTGCTCGCAAGCATCCCGATGACATGGTCATCAGCGTGGGGCGCCATCGCTCGCCCCTCGAGCGCTCGCTCGTTGTGGCGGAGGGAGGGAAGATGGCTCTGGAAAATCTCTCCGAGCTGTTGTCCAGAACCCAGGATCTTCCCCACAGGTTCTTTGATGCCGGGAAGTTCTACGTTGCCACGGCAAAGATTTGGCGCGAGAGGGAGACGATGATGGCGAAGCCCTTTGTCCCCATGCTTTTGCCGGATTGGGCGAGTGTCGACATGGATGAACCAGATGACTGGGCTGTGGCAGAAGCACTCCATCGAGCATTTGTGCTGAACGCCTCGTGAAAGCGCTTGTCTTAGGCGCCTCAGGCTTTCTTGGTTCCTATGCCGGTTTTGCCCTCGATGCTGCGGGATGGGCTGTGACCGGTGTTTCTCGCAAGCCCGTTGGGTTTTATCCATCGGTGGCTCCCATCAAAGGGCTAGACGATGTTCCCCCATTGATTCGAGCGGGTAACTGGGATGTCGTCATCAACTGTGTTGCTCTGGCAAACCATGAAGCGTGTGAAGAAAAACCTGAAGAAGCGCGCCTGCTCAATATGGAGCTCCCTGCGCTCTGGGCAGCGGTTGCGGGTGAAAATTCAGCCCGATTTGTTCACTTTTCTACTGATGCGGTGTTTAATGGAAAAAGCAATGAGCCCTATGGGGAGGGCGATGTTGCTTCGCCTCAAAGCGTGTACGGGCAAACCAAACTTCAGGGTGAGCAGGCTGTTCTCGCCGCCAATTCGCAAGCCCTGGTGTTTAGGACGAACTTCTTTGGCTGGTCACCCAGCGGTGAAAAGGGCATTCTCGATTTCTTTGCACGAGGAATAGAAACAGGCACGGCGATGACGGGGTTTAGTGACTACATCGTGTCGAGTCTGTATATGGGGGACCTTTTCGATCTTCTTGTCGAAGCGGTGATGAAAGAAGCCACCGGGCTCATCCATCTCACCTCCAGCACGCCACTGTCCAAATATGACTTCGGGGTTGCTGTTGCGCAGGCGGTTCGAGGCGATGTGTCGCTTGTCCACCAGGGCTCACTGGCGGACCAGGCGATGCTCGGCAACCGGGGGCATAACCTGGGATTGTCGGTAACAACATTGCACGAATTACTCGGTCATCCCATTCCTTCCACGATCCAAGGAATCGCCCGAGCACTCGCGGAGCGAAAAGCAGTCATGGATTACTTTGGTGGCATGGGCACGGAACAGAAATAGGTGGTTATGAAAATAGGCTCGAAAACTTTGGGAGCAGAACACGCCACGTATTTCATCGCGGATATTGCTGCTAATCACGATGGGAACTTGGATCGCGCGCTCGAGTTGATGACGCTGGCTGCAACTGCCGGTGCTGATGCGGCAAAGTTCCAGCATTTTCGGGCCGACCATATCGTCAGCGACAAAGGGTTTCGGGAACTTGGCGGGCAGCAGTCGCACCAATCCAGCTGGAGTAAAAGTGTCTACGAGGTTTATCAAGACGCGTCTCTTCCGTGGGAATGGACCAAACCCCTCGCCGATCACGCGAAGGCAATCGGTATCGATTTCTTTACCAGCCCCTATGACATCGCAGCGATTGACTTCGTCGATGAGTTTGTTCCCGCATACAAGATTGGATCGGGCGATATCACTTGGTTGGAGGCAATTGACCATATTGCTTCGAAGGGAAAACCCGTGATCCTCGCTACCGGGGCGGCAACACTGGAAGAAGTCGATAACGCGGTGGCGACTATTGCCCGCCACGGGGTGTCCTATTCCGTCATGCAGTGCAACACCAATTACACGGGTGTTTCGGAGAACATGAACCACATCCATCTCAACGTGTTGAACACCTATCGAGAGCGATACCCGGATGCCCTGTTGGGTCTCTCGGATCACACCCACGGCGATGTGACCGTGTTGGGAGCCATTGCTTTGGGGGCCAGGGTGGTGGAGAAGCACTTCACCAACGACATAACCCAAGAGGGCCCCGACCATCACTTTTCGATGACCCCGGTGAGCTGGCGCGAGATGGTCGAGCGCACACGCGAATTGGAGGCAGCACTTGGAAGCGGCCTAAAAGTTGTGGCGGAGAATGAAAAGGAAACGGTCGTCATCCAGCGACGTGGCCTCCGTTTTGCCGGCCCACTGAAGGCAGGCACCCCTATTGCTGGAGAGCATCTGGTGGCACTGCGGCCAGCAACGCCAGGAATCATCACTCCTGACCACCTTGAGGACGTGGTGGGGAAAACTTTGATCAAAGATGTCGAGTTCCATGAGATGGTCACCCGAGAGCACCTGTCCTGACCGTGTCAGCCAAGAGATGGGTGTTTGTCACCGACAGGGCGGACGCTCATGTCGCCAGGTTTGACCGCCTATTCGCTGGACTAAGCGATTCTTATGAACTTCTTTCTCTCGCCTTGGATGATGCGGGCGAAATCAGCGTTCGCGATTCCGGAAAGACTTTTTCTGGGTGGAGTGCGGTTCGGAACTACCTCAAAGGCGCAGACTTAGTAATTTCTGGGCCACTAGATAGTGTCAGTATCCCCCTTTCAGGCGGGGACTATTCCCATGTGGGGATTTCGTGGGCAACCGATGTCATGGTCAGTGCAGCGGGCTCTTCCGTGGTGAGAGCGAGCCTTTCGGAGGCACTCGAAGGGATGCAAGCTGTCGTTACCGACAATTACGCCACGGAGAATGCCCTGATTGCCCTGGGAATGAGGGAATCGGCGATTATCCGTGTCCCCTGGGGACCAGAGAATCACCGGCCAGATATCCCACCGAAGTCTGCTTCCAGCGTTCGAGACCAAGTGGGTGTGGGACAGGACCAAACCGTTTTGCTTTATCCTAGGTCTCTCGAGCCACATTATGACCCGATGGTTTTCGTAGAGGCGCTTGCCGAGATTGT
>JAFMDO010000048.1 GCA_017857245.1 Pontimonas sp. | reverse complement strand
GGCTGCAGAGCTAGTTCGTCCAATACCGCCATCGCCGTATCAAACTCGCCGGTCTCCATCAGCTTCGGGGCTTCGTTGGGGTGAATGGCGATGGCTGCTAGGACTCGTGGTTCTCGCGCAGCCAGTGCTGCTGACCAGCGTGAGGTTTCCACATCGGTGCCGACTTGAACAACCCCCAGCACACCGGCCTCGACGCTTCGCTCGAGATGCTCTAGCGCGGACATCGGGTTGTCGCCATCGGCAAATTCGAGGTGGGCGTGGTTGTCGTATACCCCCACCGATAGCGGGTCCGGTGCGGTGGGGTAGGGAATGGCTCGGTCCCCGGTCTCAAAGCTCCCCCTGGTGCGGATGTGGGCCGGGAACTCTTTTTCCACCGAGGCCATGGCTTTAGCTATCTTGCTCAATACGGGGGAAAAGTGCTGCCAGCTCGGAAATCGCGGACCCTTCCGGCAGCACCCCAAAGGAGCCGGCTTCCGGGATATGTTGCTCGGCCAGTGGTCCCAGAGAATGCGATGCTCCCAGAGCCTCCCAGAGCTTGCTGGTGGCTTGTGGCATAAACGGTGACAACGTCACGGCAAGAGATCGAAGCGCATCCAAGGACGTGTACAACACAGCATCTAAACGCGCGGCGTGGGCATCGTCTTTTGCCATCACCCAGGGTTCTTGCTCGGTGATGTACCCGTTCACGTCTTCCACAATTCGCCACAGCTCTCCGAGAGCCTCGTGAGGGGCAAAAGCGTGCATCGCGGCATCAGCTGCTGCCACGGCATCCTTCATCGTGGCAGCGATCGCTCTATCAGCGGGGGTAGGTGACGGCAGTGCGGGAACGACGCCTCCGCGGTAGCGATGCACCATCGCAATCACCCGGGAGGCGAGATTTCCCAACCCATTGGCGAGGTCTGATTCATAGCGCGCGGAGAGGTCTTCCCAGGAGAAAGAACCATCCGATCCGAAGGTGATGGCGCGCAAAAAGTAGTAGCGGAAAGCATCCGAGCCAAACACATCGGTGATCTCCGTGGGTGCGATACCGGTCAGCTTCGACTTCGACATTTTTTCGCCACCGACCAGCAACCATCCGTGGGCGAAGACCTTCTTGGGCGGCTGAAGCCCAGCGGCCATCAACATGGCAGGCCAAATCACAGCGTGGAAGCGAGCAATGTCTTTACCCACTAATTGAACGGCAGGCCACTTTTTCGCAAAAGCTTCGTCATCGCTTCCCCACCCGGTGGCCGTGATGTAGTTCAGCAGGGCTTCAAACCAGACGTAGGTAACGTGCTCGGAATCGAAAGGAACCTCGATGCCCCAGTCGATATTGGAGCGCGAAATCGAAAGGTCATCGAGACCGCGGTTGACGAATGCAATAATTTCGTTGCGAACACTGGTGGGTTGGATGAAATCGGGCTGAGCCGCATAGAGATCCAGCAGATCTTGCTGGAACGTGCTCATTTTGAAGAAATAGTTTTCTTCTTTCAACACCTCAACTGGTCGCGAGTGAACGGGGCAGAGCTTGGAGCCCTCAAATTCGCCGGCTCCGTCTTCCAAATCGGCGAGTGGTTTGTATTCTTCGCAACCCACACAATAGAAACCTTCGTATTCCCCCTGATAAATAAATCCTTTGTCGTGGAGGAGTGTTAGAAACTTCTTGACCGCACTTTCGTGCCGTTCCTCCGTGGTGCGAATGAAGTCATCGTTGGCTAGGTCCAGGGTTTTCAGCAGTGGTTTCCACGATTGCTCAACCAATCGGTCCGCCCATTCCCGAGGGGTCACGCCGTTGGCTAGAGCGGTGCGCATGATCTTTTGACCGTGCTCATCCGTCCCGGTCAAAAACCAGGTCGGGATGCCACTTTGGCGCATCCAGCGGGAGAGAGCGTCTGCCGCTACCTCCGTGTAGGCATGACCAATATGCGGCACGTCATTGACATAAAAAATCGGTGTCGCGATGAAAAAGCTATCGCTCGAGGAAGTGGCCATCGAGGCTCAATCTTACGGGTGCGCGCTGATACTCGCGCTATAGAGCTCGCGTTTGGGCAAACCTGTCTCTTTGGCCACCTGCGCACACGCATCCGAGCGCTTGATACCCTCGCTCATCCTGGCGTTTACCAGGGCTAGGGCATCCTCCACGCTGAGTGCCCGGGCAGGTCTTCCCCCCATCACCAACACAATTTCGCCTTTGGTGCCCTCGGCAAACCTCTCCGCGAGTTCCGCCAGTGATCCCCAGGCGACTTCTTCAAACATTTTGGTGAGCTCCCGCACCACACACGCCGGCCGATCCTTGCCCAGGGCGCCTGCAGCATCTCGGAGAGTGGCGCCGAGGCGGTGGGGAGATTCAAAAAACACCATGGTGCGAGCCTCACCTGCCAGCGACTCGAAATATGCGCTCCTGCCCTTGCGAGGGACAAACCCTTCGTGGACGAACCGATCCGTGGGTAATCCACTGAGCGCTAAGGCGCTGATTCCTGAGCTGGGCCCAGGAATGATGGAGACCGGGACCTGCGCTTGTCGGGCAGCCTGAACCATGGCAAAGCCCGGGTCAGAAATCCCAGGCATACCGGCATCGGAGACAAAAACAACCTCAGATGTCTGGGCCGCTGCCAACACTTCGTCAATGACCGAGCTTTCCGAGTGCTCGTTGGCCACCACAAAACTTGCGTGGCACTCCACGCCAAGGAGGGAGAGCAGTTTCTTCGTGACCCTGGTGTCCTCGGCAACAATCACATCGGCTGCAGCCAGTGTTTCCTTGAGTCTGGGGCTTGCATCCCCGATGTTGCCGATCGGTGTGGCAGCGAGGATCAGCATGGCTTCATTGTGTCAGCTGTGCGCGAAGTGCTGCGGTGTCCGTCACCGGTAGCGCACACGTCCCCCGTTCACACAGATATGCCGTGGGAGTGCTGGCCGCTAAGCGACCCTCCATGATCGTGCATCCCACATCGAGAAACTCTGCCGCTTGATGCGGGGTGACAACGAGCGACAACGCCCCCGCCGGGTTCCACGACCGCGCCAGTGCAGAGAGCTCGCTCTCTCCCTCTCCCACCACCACGAGTTCGCGCTCCGGGGCAGAAAATTCCGCAACAAAGCGCAAGACGCCGCCCGTCCCCAGGGGCTGCTCCACAGCGTGAGAGAGATAGGGAGAAACATAGGTCAGGGCTTTTTCTCGCAGGTGGGGAGCGGAGGTGAGGTGGGAGAGACGAAGCAGGGCGAGTGCCATCAGGCTCGCACCGGAAGGGCTGGCGCCTTCGGAAATATCCCCGGGGCTCAGACCAGGCGTAGCCAACCCGTGGGCAACTAAAACAGGGTCGACCCCTTCGTGATCGCCCTCCATGGCAAGTGCTAACAGGGTTGCTGCCTGATCAACGTAGATCGCTTTACCCAGCGCGCACCCCACCTCCAGCAGACCGAGGGCAAATCCGCCGTAATCCTCCAAGGTGGCAGGGGCAGAACTTGCACTCCCATCTCGGGAGAGCCGGAGCAGACCAGTGGCCGACAGATGGTTGTCCCAGAGCCACCGGGCAAGTTCTTCGGCCGCTTCGCCGGGGTTGCCGGGAACTCCTGCCCGGTGGGCAGCAGCGAGTGCTTCCAGGGCAAGCCCGTTCCAGCCGGTAAGGATTTTTTCATCGAGCGCCGGTGGCGTTACTCGCTCACGCGCAGCGGCCCCAAGGAGGTAGTACCCGCCCTCACTAGGGCGTCCATCAATCCGGCTTTCACTATCTTGCCCGCTGGCAAAGCCGGTCCCCGTTGAGAGATGGTGCGTGAGAAACGACACAAGGGATCCCGCGGTTTCGAGGTCACCGATTCTCGAATAGGCCAGGAGCAACCCTGCGTTATCAACCAGCATCCGCTCGTAATGTGGGTCACTGAAATCCGCGTTGGTGGAATAGCGAAAAAATCCCCCCTCCACTTCGTCATACAAATCAGAGTTGACATAGGTGGCGAGAGTGCGTTGCACCACTTCTGACGAAGCCCCCGGAACGAGCTCTCCGTAGCTGAGGAGAAAATTGAGCACCGGGGCGAGCGGAAATTTCGGCGCCGTGCCGAAACCACCGGCCACCGGGTCTTCCTGGTGGCCAATTTGTGCAACAACCCCGGCGAGGTCCTCCCTCGAGGGCAACGGGTGGGTCTCGCGTGCAATCGCGCTTCGGGCCTTCCCGAGGGCTTTCACCAATCCAGCAGAGGAGTGGGTGACCTCGTCGCGGTTCTCCCGCCACGCCTGCGACACAGCGTTAATGACGTGAGGGAAGGAGGGCAGACCCTCGCGGGCCTCCGGAGGCAAATACGTCGCGGCATAAAAAGCTTGGCCCGCGGGGGTGGCAAAGACCGTCAAAGGCCACCCGAGTTGACCGGTGAAAGCAGCGGCCTGGGCGAGATAGGTGGCATCGACATCGCCATGTTCTTCACGGTCGACTTTGATGGAGACAACGCTTTCGTTCAGCAGTGTTGCGATTTCCGCGTCATCAAAACTCTCCCTGGACATCACGTGACACCAGTGACACGTGCGATAGCCAATAGAAATCAAGACCGGAACGTCCCGACGAAGTGCCTCGGCGAATGCCTCTTCGCCCCAGGGATACCAGTCGACTTCTTGGTGGGCGTGGGATTGGAGATAGGGGCTTACAGCCCCCGCCAGACGGTTGGTCTGGCGATTACCAGTTGCCATCATCGGGGTGGGTTCCAACCCTCCGACCCGAATCCATCGCAACCATGGCCGTCATATCTTCAGCGTCCAGCGCAAAGTTGAAGACGTCCAAGTTTTCTGCCATCCGCTCTTTCCGAACGCTCTTGGGGAACACGATTACCCCTTCCTGCAGGTGCCAGCGCAACACCACCTGTTGGATGGTTTTGTCATGCTTCGCGGCAATCTCGTTCAATCCTGGCAACTCGGCGAGCTCATATTTTCCCTGACCCAGAGGGCCCCAGGCTTCGGTCAGGATGCCTTTTTCTTCCCCGAAGGCGCGGACCTTGCGCTGTTGGAAAGCGGGGTGGAGTTCCACCTGGTTGATGGCGGGAACGATGCTTCCGGCGTCAAGAATTTTCTCTAAGTGCTCAGGTTCAAAGTTGGAGACCCCTACGGCTTTTGCGAGACCCTGGGCGGCGAACTTCTCCATGTCCAACCAGGTCTCGACATACTTTTCCCGCAGAGGCGCTGGCCAGTGAATCAGGTAGAGGTCCACGTAGTCAAGACCGAGCAATTCCAGCGAGGTGTCCAGGGCCTTCGCCGCGCTGTCGCTGCCCTGATCCGAGTTCCACAGCTTGGTGGTGACAAAGAGTTCTTCGCGTGGAATACCACTGGCAGCGATGGCGCGGCCAACGGCTGCTTCGTTGAGATAAATCATGGCGGTGTCGATGTGGCGATAGCCGACCTCAAGCGCATCGAGGACGACGCGTTCACACTCGTTGTCCTCAACTTTGAATACGCCAAGCCCGAGTTGCGGGATCTGATCCCCAGTGTTAAGGGTTACGCACAGCTGGTTTGCGGGAGTTTTCATCTTTCTATCCTCACACGTTTTGATTCACTAGGGAAAGCAGAAGGAGGAGACAGCAGTGCTGCCTCCTCCTCTAACGCTGGTGTGGCTGTTGATGCTACTTCGAAGAAGTCGCGTTGACTTCGTAGGAAGTGTTAGTGGATTCGAAGAAGTTCACCAACTGCAAAGTGTCGTTCGCGGTGGCCATCCACTTTGCAGGGTTCGACACGTTGTATTCGGTCTCAAAGCCCAACTCTTCCAAACGACGGTCCGCCAAGTACTTCACGTACTGGTTGATGTAGTTGGCGTTCAGCCCGAGGATCCCACCAGGAAGCAGGTCGTGGTTGTACGCCTCTTCCATCTCCACCGCGTCAATGATCATCTGGCGAATTTCCGCTGCGAACTCAGGAGTCTGCAGATCGGGGTTTTCTTCCAAAACGGTCAGAATCAGGTTGATTCCAAACTTCAAGTGGAGGCTCTCGTCCCGGACAATCCAGTCCACGAGGGATCCGAAGTTACGCAACAGGTTGCGCTGGCGGAAGCTCAGAGCAACCATGAAGCCTGAGTAGAACCAGATGCCCTCGAGGATGACGTTGTAGGCAACGAGGTTGCGCACGAAGTCTTGCTTACCTTCGGTGGTGGTGATATCGATGGTTTCTTCCGTCATCCGCTGGATGAACTTGACCTCAAAGTCTTCTTTGCGGGCCATCGAGGGGATGTCGACGTGGGAGGCGTAAGCCTTTTCGCGGTCGATGGGGAAGGTTTCCAGCACATACTCGAAGCTCATGCAGTGGTTGGCTTCTTCCCACATCTGCTTGGCGAGGT
>JAFMDO010000047.1 GCA_017857245.1 Pontimonas sp. | reverse complement strand
GGCCACGCGCGTTTCGTTGCCGACCCTGGGCCAGCTGATCTGGCTCTGGCAGTGGGGGCAATCGTTCGCGCCCACGTGACTGTTGATTCAGAACTCTTGGATGCCATGCCAAAGCTCACAGCTCTAGCTCGCACCGGTGTCGGTGTCGAAAAAGTAGACGTTCAGCAAGCGCATTCCCGCGGAATCCCCGTCATCATTACCCCAGGTTCCAACACCACTGCTGTTGCCGAAGGAACGCTTGCTCACCTCTTGGCGTTAACCAAAGCCCTCCCGGAGCTCACGAGACTGGTGAGAGATAACCGGTGGACCGAGCGCGATGGAGTGCAGGTAGGAGATCTGGAAGGCGGAACTCTGGCCATTTTGGGTTATGGACGAATTGGCCGGAAGGTAGCCCAGCTCGCCCACGCTTTTGGCATGAACGTCGTAGCGTATGACCCCTACGTGACGGACGCGGACGTCCCGCTTGCCGCCAGCGTGGAAGAAGCACTTCGTAGCGCCACCCACATCAGCTGTCACCTTCCGGCAACACCAGAAACGACAGGCCTAATCAATCGAAGTGTCATCGAGTCCCTCGCCCCCGGCACGATCATCGTGAACGTGGCGCGCGGAGAAGTGCTGGACCTGGATGCGGCCCTCTGGGGCCTTACCGCCGGCATTCTCGGCGGTGTCGGACTCGATGTGTTCGACCAGGAACCCCCGCAACACCATCCGATTTTCGACCACCCCAACGTGGTTCTCACCCCGCACGTGATGGGGCTCACCACCGCCAGCACTGCAGAGACCTTCCGCCAGGCGGCACTGGGAATCCTCGCGGTTCTCGCTGGCCGCCCACCCGCCCACATTGCACTCCCCCCTACCCCCTTGAATGGAGAACACCATGACTAATATCCGAATCGCTGCGGCACCCATTTCCTGGGGCGTCTGTGAAGTGCCCGGCTGGGGTCATCAAATGAATGCCGATCGAGTGCTGGGTGAAATGGCCGCCCTCGGTGTTGAAGCCACCGAGTTTGGCCCGCTGGGCTTTCTTCCCGAAGATGCCGAAGGCCGGCGCGAAACGCTGACAGCACACGGCATGAAAGCTGTGGGTGGTTTCGTTCCCGTGGTGCTCCACGACCCAGGTTTTGACCCACTTCCCGAAGTGGACACCGAGCTCGACGCCTATGTCGCCGCCGGGGCAGAGGTGCTGGTGTTGGCAGCAAACACCGGGCTCGATGGCTATGACGCCACCAGGCCTGGCATGGCGGAAGAAAACTGGCAAGCAATGGCCGATAATTTGGCCCGTATTTCCCAGCGCGCCCAGGAGCGAGGCGTGATGGCCGTCATCCACCCGCACGCGGGCACGATGGTGGAAACCTGGGCTGATGTCCAAGAGGTTCTCACCCGGACCACTATTCCCTTTTGCTTAGACACCGGTCACATGTGGATCGGTGGCACCGACCCGGTGGCTTTTGCCAAAGACCACGGGGATCGGGTGGGGCACGTCCACTTCAAAGACGTGAAGCTTGCCATTGCTCAACGAGTTCGTGATGGAGCTCTTTCCTACTACGACGCCGTTAAGGAAGGGCTCTACACTCCTCTTGGCCAGGGTGATGTTGATGTCACCGCCATTATTGGCGCACTCTTGGGCCAGGAATACACCGGGTGGTTTGTGTTGGAACAAGACCTTGTCATGAGCAGCGAACCAGCAACAGAGGAAGGCCCCCAGCTGGATGCGGCCGCTAGCGTAGAGTTCTTGCGGCAAGCGGCGCAGAAAGTAGGAGCCTGATGAGTCAGTGGTGTTACCCGGCAGGGACCCTCCGCCAAGGTATCTGGGACACGGTTGTCGATTCCAGCATTCCCGGCTGGAAACACACCGGAATGCGGATCGGTGACGTCAAGGATTCACCGCACTTCACCATCATGCCCGATGTGATCGAACGCGTGGTGTACATGCTCCACGGCAGCACAACGACCGTGAAATATGTCCTGGATGGATCCAGCACAGAGGAAACAGTCGTGCTGAAAGGGCGCCAGTCTGTCTTTCACGGTGCCGTGGACTACCTCTATCTTCCGATCAACACCGCTATCGAGTTTGAGACTGATGGCCGAGTAATGGTGGTCGAAGCTCCCGCAACCAATGCCAAACCCGTGCACTTGCGCAAGGCTGCCGACGTCCCGCTTCTGTTAAGGGGGGCCGGGCGGTCTACTCGACAGATTCATGACTTTGGCGGTGAGGAACATCTTGATGCAGATCGAATGATTGCGGTGGAAGTCATCGCGCCAGCCGGAAACTGGTCGGGTATCCCCCCGCACAAACACGACACCTACGTTCCAGGAGTCGAATCAAACCTGGAAGAAATCTATTACTTCGAGTTGGCGCCGGATCGTGCGTATAACCCGGAAGGTCCCACCGATCCGCTGGCCTATTTCCGCGCCTATTCATCGGACGAGCGGGAATTTGATGAAATTCTCGAAATTCGAAACGGCGATGTGGTGCTGGTGCCTTTTGGTTATCACGGACCTGCCGCAGCGATGCCCGGCTATGACCTGTATTTCATGAATGTCATGGCAGGCCCTGACCCAGAGCGGACCTGGAAAGCCGTCGATGACCCTCGACACCAATGGATTCGAGAAACGTGGGACAACGAGGTTCAAGACCCTCGCCTTCCCTACACCGCTTAACGTCCGAGCGCTTTAGGGATGTGCCGGCGCGGGCCCTGTAGTTCCCCGGACGATGACCTCGGAGGCGACATGGTCGTGGTGGGCTTTCCCTCCAGGGGTTTCAATCCGCTCGAGCAAGCGCGTGGCTGCCAGGCGACCGAGCTCAGCGAGCGGTTGCGCCACCGAGGTGAGGTTCACACTGCGTAACCCACCCAGGCTGATGCCGTCGTACCCGATGATCGAAATATCTCCCGGCACATCAAGTCCTGCCTCTTCCACCGCGGCGATTGCCCCCATCGCTGAAAAGTCGTTGGCAACAAAAAGGGCGGTTGGGGAAGAACCCAACGCTTTCTTTGCCGCTACGTATCCGGCCTGATCGCTCAAGCCCCCACTCACCTGGGTGGTGTGGCTTTTTAGCCCGTGGCGCGCCATGGCTTCTCGGTAGCCTTGCGCCCGCAGGTGGGACACCGGGTTATCCCCGCCATCGAGGTGGGTGATGCGGGTGTGGCCGAGGCTCACCAGGTGATCTACCGCCAGGCCTGCCCCTGCCACATCGTCGTTACTGACGGTGTCCATCCCCGCGACAGAGATATCGCTTCGCGTGACGGTGACGGTGGGAACCTCGGAGGCGACCTGACCGAGAAATTCGGCGGGTAGCTGGTGAGAGATAAGAATCAGGCCTTCGATCTGGAACTCTTGGAGGGTGCCGATTTCTGTTTTTTCTAAAGCGGCGTCCGCTCCACCGCTCACCAGCATCATGCTGAAGGAGTGCTGGCGAACTTCCGCTTGAAGCGCATCCAAGATTTCCGCAAAGACGGGGTTGTGAAGATCGAGAACCAACACCCCGATGGTCCGGCTGCGATTGACCGCGAGGCTCCGGGCCGCGGCGTTTCGTCGATATCCCAACTCACTTGCGGCCCGAAGGATTCTGCGGCGACTGCTCTCACTGACTTTGGGCGAACCAGACAGCGCCAGCGACACCAGCGACTTCGACATCCCTGCCCGGGATGCCACGTCGTGAATCGTCGGGCGCTGAAGGGACATGTCTTTAGGGAACCTGCGAAACCTCGACGGCGGCGCCGGTGATGATGGATTGCTCGCAGGCAATCGCAACACGCAGGCTTTCCAGTGCGGACTCAGGGGGGCAGGGGTTATCCATCTCGCCCAAAGCGAAGGAAACAAAAGAGTGGGTTTCATTACGGAAAGCGTCCCGGAAACGATCGACAAACCCGTGATAGGCATCGGTATTCACCGCGAGGTCACCCTCCATGGTCCGCAGCGGGGTCCGCTGGTTCAATCCGGCCGAAAGGGTGTCGGTGGATCCAAAGACTTCCAATCGAACGTCGTGGCCGAGCGCACCGTGTCGAGCGCCACTGACGGTGATCTGAACACCGCTGAGGGTAGTGACGTTGATGGAAGACACATCAGCATCATCAAACTCCGCGTAGTCGGTGAATTTTCGAACCGCTTTGGTCGCATACACCTTGGCTACTTCGCTACCGGTGAGCCAGCGAATCAAATCAAAGTCGTGGACGTGAAGGTCGCGGAAGATTCCACCACTTCCCCCCATGAACTCTTTGGTGCTCGGGGTGAAATCATGAGCGGTCATGGTGAGGGCATAGAGCGTGCCCACGGCGCCAGACTCGATGGTGTCGTGGACTTCGCGAATTGCTGAATCAAATCGACGCTGGAAACCAATCTGCAGGCCGGAACCACTGCGCTTGGCAAGATCAATCACGGCTTGGGTTGCTTCCACGGTCAAGGCGATCGGCTTTTCGCAGAGCACTGGCAGTGCGTGGGGGAGAACGCCGTTGAGGACAAATTCGTGACCATCTGTTCCCACGGCAACGACAACGGCGTCGGCAATCCTGTCGGTGGCGTTGTCCCATGGAACCACTGTGGCGCCAAACTGATCGGCCAGAGCCTGGGCCTTGGGTTGGTTGCGGTTGGTAATCATGACCTCAGTGACGCGGGGATCCGCGGCTAAATCTTCGACCCGGATCGCACCCATGCGCCCGGCGCCCATGACGAGAACTTTCACGACAGCCTCCTGTTTGGCAACCGAATGTTGCACTGTTATCCCACATACTGCCATACTTGTTGGAACGTTCCAACGAAAGGCCAACGGTGTCTGATTTTCTCTCCCGCGTAGCATCCGCGCCCATTTCCTGGGGTGTCTGTGAAGTGCCCGGCTGGGGTGCGATGATGCCAAGCCCCCGGGTCCTTGGCGAGATGGCGGGTTTGGGCTTTAGGGCCACGGAGCTGGGAGCGCCCGGGTTTCTTCCCGCAGAACCAGGGGATGTGAAATCAGAGCTCGGCAACTACGACATGAGCCTCTTGGGTGCCTTCACCCCGGTGGTGATTCATGATTCTTCCCACCGCAACGAGGCAATTGCTTCCGCTAGGGAAGCAGCCCGCTTTCTCCAAAGCGCTGGGGCAACGAAACTCATTTCGTGCCCTGTGCTTGATATGGACTGGTCAATCCCCCGCGCACTCTCGTCTTCCGAAGTCACCCACATGGCAGAAATGTTTGCCATCATCGACGACATCTGCGGTGAGCACGGCCTGGAACAGGTCCTCCACCCCCACGTTCAAACCCTGGTGGAGACAAAGGATGATATTTCCAGGGTTCTCGACACCTGTGACGTTCACTTTTGCCTGGACACGGGACACATGGCCTTTGGCGGCCAAGATCCTGTTGAGTTCGCAAAAGACTGCATGGACCGTGTCGGCCACGTCCATCTCAAAGATATCCGCCTGGACATGGTGGACCCCGTGTTGCGCCGGGAAGTAACGCTGATGGCTGCGACCCAAGCGGGTATTTTCACCCCACTGGGTCACGGCGACGTTGATATCGCCGGTGTCGTCCAAGCCCTCGAGGGTGCCGGCTACCAGGGTTGGTATGTCATCGAGCAGGACACCGCCATCACCGATGGCATGCCCGCCGAGGGTGATGGACCCATCCACCAGATCACGACTTCTTTGGAATACCTCACCAACACCGTCGCTCCCACGCTAAAGCCAGCGTCGTGAGCGCCGTGGACGTCCTGAGTGTCGGGCGCATCAGCGTCGATCTTTACGCCAGGGAGCCGGACGTGGGATTTGAGGGACAGCAGAGTTTTCACAAGTCTGTCGGTGGAAGCCCCAGCAACGTCGCAGTCGCTGCAGCACGACTTGGCCACAGCGTCATGTTGGCCACAAAAGTTGGCACAGACGCTTTTGGTGACTATGTGCGCCAACGGATGACCGACTGGGGCGTTGACACCACATACATCGCCTCGCAAGAGGGTGCGCAGACGCCATTGGCTTTTGCCGCCCTCACTCCCCCCGAAACCCCCACCGTCATGTTTTATCGAGGAGTCGCCGCCCCCGACACCACCCTGCAGGAAGATCACCTTCCGGCCGAGGTTGTTCAGGGTGCAAAAATTTTGTGGATCTCCCAGACATCCCTGTCCCAGGGCTCGAGCGCTGAAACCTGTCTTTCGTGGATGGAACTAAGGGATAGGACCCAGCACACCATCCTCGATCTTGATTACCGCCCCAGCCTCTGGGCTTCCCCAGCAGAAGCAACCGCGATGGCCCAGCGCGCCATTGCCCGGGCCACCATCGTGGTGGGCAATCGCGAAGAATGCGAGATTGCCTTGGGAATCAGTGACCCCGACGCTGCTGCCGATGCGCTACTAGCGATGGGTACGCGCCTTGCCATCATCAAACTCGGGGAGGACGGCGCCCTACTGGCTACGTCCAAGGAACGCGTTCGCGTTGCACCCACTCCCATTGAGGTGGTGTGTGGACTCGGTGCCGGGGACGCTTTTGGTGGTGCCCTGTGTCACGGTGTGCTCAGTGACTGGGACTTAGAACGCATCGGACATTTCGCCAATGCTGCAGGCGCACTCGTCGCCACGCGCCTCACGTGTGCAGATGCGATGCCCACTGTTGCAGAATTAGA
>JAFMDO010000046.1 GCA_017857245.1 Pontimonas sp. | reverse complement strand
TTGAAAAATTCTTATCTTCACCGCCAGAGGAAGTATTAGCAATCACCTCGCGGGCACAGAGACTCGTCGAGTTAAGGGCCGGTTGGGTGAGGTCATCTCAGATTCTTGCTGATGCTCTGGGCCCCCTTTTGTAGCGTGAGACCAGTCAACCTAAACGCTCACCTGAGTGTTCGACACGCCCGGACTTGACGGGAGCGAATTACAGCGGTGTAATTGGGGTCAACCACATGTCGGAGGCCGGTTGACGGCGGTAAAGGAGCCCAAGTGAGCGAGTATCGGAATTCCGTTCCCGACAACTGGTTCGTTGACCCCGCCGCTCTGGGCGTTCCCGGTGTGCGACATGTTGAAGACGAAGAGGGCGCCCTTTCTTGGCAAGCCGATGCGCTGTGCGCTCAAACGGACCCTGAAGCGTTTTTCCCCGAAAAAGGTGGCTCCACCAGGGATGCCAAGAAGATTTGTGGCCAGTGCGAGGTGAAAGCCGAATGTCTGGAATACGCTCTCTCCAACGACGAGCGCTTTGGCATTTGGGGTGGCCTCTCCGAGCGTGAGCGGCGCCGTCTGCGCAGACGCGCCTAGCCGGTTCTGATGCGCTCTCGCATCGATGCGGTTCTGGTTGTTCGCAGAGGTGGCGAACAACTTTCTCAGGCGCTGGAAGGCTTGAAGGAACAAACCCTCCCGCCAGAAAGCCTTCTCGTCGCTGATCTGACTGGGGATCGGTCTGTGGCCGATGAGTTTTCTCAGGGCTTTGAGAGCCTCCCGTTTCCGGTAGAAACGCTCGTTCTACCCCCGAGGACAAGTTTTCCTCTCGCGATACAGGGGGCACTCGATCACCTTCACCCCGGCGAAGGGACAATCGAATCTGACCGTTGGTTGTGGCTACTTCGGGATGACATCGTTGCCAGACCCTCTGCTCTGGGTTATCTTGCGGCGAGCGTTGATGGAGCTCCCTCTATCCGGGTGGCGGGCCCTAAGCAGCGGCTTTCTGATCGTCCAGAGTTTCTGCGCGAACTGGGGGAGACGTTGACCCCGATGGGGCAACGAGTAGCTTTGGCGGAGCGCGAACTGGATCAGGCGCAATATGACCGCCTGAGCGATGTGCTTGCGGTGGGCGAAGCCGGAATGTTGATACATGCTGACACCCTGCGATTGACGGGGGGTTTTGACGAGGCGTTGCCAGGCCTCGATGCGGGCCTCGATCTCTGCGTGCGGGTGAGACTACAAGGACACCGCATTGTCGTTGTCCCTCGAGCTGTGGTGGATGTGGGATCAAGTTCTGCGGACTGGAACGCGGGAAAGAAACTCCCCGGTGCCACACATGATTACCTATCTCTCCGAGCCTGGCTGTATCGAAGGCTTGTCTACACCCCGTTGTGGGCCTTTCTTCCGCTTCTGTTGGCGATGCTTCCCTGGTCGGTCATCCGCGCTGCGGGCCAATTGGTAGCGAAACGACCCGACCGGATGTTCTCCGAAGTGTCAGCTGCACTGGCTGTCCTGGTTCAGCTTCCTTCCGTCCTGAGTGCCCGGAAAAAGCTCAATGACGCCCGCACCACCTCGTGGGAGGCCATTGACGCCCTGCGGATGGGCTCTCGTGATGTCGCGAAAAAGCGGGCCATTGCGCGGGAGGAGAAATGGGCAAAGCGAGAAGAACAAGAGGGGGCTGAACCCTCGCCACGGGCTCTGCCACAACTGCCGTGGCTGGTCTTGGCGATGGTGGCGGTTGCCGGCGCCGTGTTCGGTCCATGGTGGGGTTCCACGGCGCTCATTGGTGGTGGAGCGCTTCCGCTCGCCGCGACAATCCAGGACGCGTGGGCCCAGGCCTGGTCCCTGATTCCCACCCAATGGGGATTTGATGCCTCTGCCCTTCCCGCTGACCCCGCCGCTCTTCTGTTTGCTCTGCTGGGTTCCCTCACCTGGTGGGCTCCCTCCACCTCCGTTGTCTATCTTTTCGGTGTTGCCATTCCTCTTGCAGGCACCATCGCCTGGTGGGGTTTTTCCCACCTCTTTCGCCAGTCGTTTGTCACGACAGTCTCGGCGTTGCTGTGGGCGTTAAGCCCCACTTTTCTTGTGGCCATTTCCGAGGGCCGAATCGGTGCGGTCATGGCTCACCTCGCGCTTCCCTGGTTAGTCGGTTCGCTCTTGAGCGCCCACCAATCGTGGCAAAGGGTGGGGACAGCCTCCTTAGCCGCAGTTGTGGTCACCGCCAGCGCACCGGTGCTATTCCCCGCTGTCATCCTTGGGGTGGTCGGGTTGGTCATCGTCCGAGGCTGGGGTAAGCCGCTGGCGATGTTCACCGGGGTTCTGCCCTTTGTGTTGATCCCCTCGCTGTTGCTTGCAGCACCGCGTTTCTTCTTCTGGTGGAGCCAAGGAAACGGCGCATGGTGGGAAAACTGGGGCATTTTGTTTGCCGATCCCGGTGTCCCAGCGAGTTATTCTTTGGCACCGTGGTGGCAAATGATGTTGGGCATTCCCAGCACTCTGCCCTCGGCGGGAGCACTTGGCGCCGGGCTCGCAACCCTTGCAGTCATGGCGGGGACGGGTGTGCTCCTGGTCACAGCGATCGCTTCGCTCGCCCTGGGTAAGCCTCGGGCCAGCGCCGGTTTCGCAGGTTTGTTTTCCCTGGGTCTCGTGACAGCAACCAGCGCGCCAGCGCTGTTTTCTGGTTATGACGGCGGGGCGCCCGCTTTTGTGTGGCCTGGCACCGGAGTGTCCCTGCTGGTTCTGGGTGTTCTGATCGGGGCGGGCTCGCTGCTTGATCGAGTCGTATTTCAGGATGCTGTGGGCAATTTCTTGTCCGGGGGTGCCCAATGGTGGGCGCGGGGCACGGTGGGTGTGGTGGTGGCTGCAAGCTTGGTAGCGCCGGTACTGGTGGGAATGCAGGTGTGGACACACCAGTCTCCCGTCGTGCCCTCTCAGGCTGCGCGCACCGTTCCAGCATTTGTCGCTGCAGAGTCCGCCCTGATGCCCCAGGTAGGGACACTCGTTATTGAGCCAGCGGGCGAGGGTTATCGCGTCTCGCTTCGTCGAGGTGCTGGTGACAGCCTGTCCAGTGCATCAACTCTGCTGCGCGCGCCGTCCCAGGGTCTCTCTGCATCAGATGAAGACCTTGCGCGTCTCTCCGCGATGCTGATTCGTCCAAGCTCTGCCACACCACTTCCGCTACTTCAGAAATACGGCATTCGGTTTGTGTTCCTTCAAGATGTCAGCGACTCTGAAGCCGCGCTGTCGCTTTCTCGTCAACCAGGTCTTGTGAGTGCGAGCACGGTGGGACAGGGGCAACTCTGGCAGGCGCCAGAGGTGACCGTTGCGGCAGGACGCCACACTCCTGTGTCGCTGAGCCTCTGGAATCAGCTTTTTCTACTCGCCATTGCCATGGTGGCCATTTTGGCGATTCCCACGGAGCGGCGGGTTCGGGCTACTTCAGACATCAGGGATGATGCTTTGCCAACGCTCGGGGAGGAAACCTCGGATGATGTCTGATCACACTCCGCAACACGGTGCCAGGAATCTCGCTCTTCGCACGATCACCGCGATTGTCTCCACTCTCCTTCTGGCCTTCTCCATCGGGCTCGTGGCACTGGGTTTACCGGTCGGGATTGTCAACGCTTTTGACGGGCTGGGGCCGCCGATTGCCAGTGTTGAGGTAGTTCCGGCGGAGCCAGACCGGATGCTGGTGTGTATGGGCCCGGCGCTCTCTTTTGGCAGCCAGAGCGCATCAGCAGTGGGCTACGGGCCAGCAACCGAGACGATCGCAGGCTCCGACACTACGGTGACGCCGATTCTTGACACCAGTGTGGTGGATGGCTTTTCTTTGGAGTCTGCTCTCATTGCTGAGCCCCCTGTCGTGGTCTCCCAACCGGTGGACAGTGGTTCCCTTGCCGCATCTAGTTCCCAGACCCTGAACAACTTGAATGTCACAGGACTTGCCACCTCGGAATGCCAAATTCCCTCTCGTGAGGCGTGGCTGGTGGGGGGAGAAACCACAGTGGGTCGACAAACCGCGCTATCGCTGATTAATCCCTCGGATATCCCCGCCCTGGTCGACATCTCTGTGTGGGGTGAAACAGGCCCCATCGTGGCGCCCCTGGGGCGGGGGATTTTGGTTGCTCCGATGTCCCAGCGAGTGCTCTCTGTTGCGGGATTGGCTCCCGAGGAGCGCTCACCGGTATTGCGGGTGACTAGTGCTGGTGTGGGGATTGTTGCGGCACTGCACTATTCCATCTATCGCGGTCTCGAAGCAGATGGGTTGAGTGTGATGGGTTCCCAGCCAGGCCCCAGCACGGAAAGAGTGATTACCGGGGCCTATTCGCCCCCGGAGGAAGTCTCGGGGCCTATTCGCGGAAAAGATGGGTATCAGGATTTTGGAGCCATCGTGAGGCTTCTTTCACCCGATGAAGATACCCGTGCGCAGGTAACCGTTGCCCTTGTAGGAGCGGAGCCCTCAATGATCACCGTGGATCTGGTGGCCGGGGAGACCAAAGACCTGTTACTGGATGAATTTGGTAGCGGTGATCTAGCCCTTCTTATTCGATCGTCGGCCCCCGTGGTCGCATCGATTCGAACCAGCGTGGGGACTGACCAGCGAACCGACACCGACTGGGCGGGAAGCGCCCCGCTGATTATCGGAGAAACGGCCTTTGCAGTGCCCGCGGGGGGCGAGGCCAGGATTTCTCTAGTCAACCCGGGGACGGAGGACATCTCGGTGAGCCTTGATGGCAGAGACGTTTCCGTTCCGGCTCGCTCGCTCGCAACTCGGCCAGTCTCGCCTGGCGGCCATCAACTTTCCTCCACCCTGCCGGTGTATGCAGGTCTTTCGCTTCGGGGTGAAACCGTCATCGATAGCGTGATGGTGCTGCCCACGCCGGAGCGACAAGGCTCAGTTTTTGTGAGCGTTCGGTAACGCTTCACTTCGCGAGGGCACGCCTGTGTTTCTGAATAGGCTTGAAACATGATCACCAAAGCGCTTTTCGACATTGTCAAGACCTATGACGTTCGCGGGCTTGTCGAAACCCAATTGACACCCGAGGTGTCGAAGGCGTTGGGCGCTGCGTTTGTCGATGTGATTTCTGGGCCCGGTGTCGATGTAGTTGTGGGACACGACATGCGAGACTCTTCGCCGCTCCTTGCTGCTGCCTTTGTTGAAGGAGTGTTATCCCAGGGTGGCGGTGTCAAGAGCATAGGCCTTTGCTCCACCGACATGGTCTATTTCGCCTCGGGTTCCTGGGATCTCCCTGCGGTGATGTTTACGGCAAGCCACAATCCCGCCAGCTATAACGGTCTGAAGTTCTCCCGGGCTCGAGCTCAAGGCATCAGCATGGACACGGGCCTGTCGTCGATTCGCGACCGCGCGGTGGAGTTTTTGGCGGGCACCGCGCCCTACGGAGATGGTGTTGGCGAGGTGGAGTCACTCTCGGTTCTGGCGGACTACGCCGCGCACCTCACGAGCCTGGTTCCTCTGCAGGGTGAGCGACCCCTTCGCATCGTGGTCGATGCGGCCAACGGGATGGCGGGATTGACGGTGCCTGCCGTCTTTGGAGAAGCCCGCGGTATCGAGATTATTCCGATGTATTTCGAGCTGGATGGTAGTTTTCCCAACCACGAAGCTAACCCTCTCGAGCCCGCCAACCTCGTCGATCTTCAAGCCGCTGTCCTGAGGAATCACGCTGATCTCGGGTTAGCGTTTGATGGGGATGCTGACCGGTGTTTCGTCATCGATGAGTTGGGACAACCAGTCACACCGAGTGCGGTCGCAGCGATGGTGGCCAAGCGGGAAATAATCCGAGTTCGTAACTCGGGAGAAACCGGACCTATCCCTGTGCTCCACAACCTGCTGTGTTCGCGGACTGTGGCAGAAATCATTGCTGAAAATGGTGGTGTCCCAATCAGGACGAGGGTGGGACACTCGCTGATCAAAGACCAGATGAAAAAAACGGGTGCCATTTTTGGTGGCGAGCATTCCGCCCATTACTACTTCGCAGAGTTCTGGGGTGCCGATAATGGAATGTTGGCGGCGTTACACGTGATTGCCGAAGTGCGCGCAAGAACAGAAGCGCTCTCCACGATTGCGCAGGAATATTCCCGCTATGTGGAAAGTGGCGAAATCAACACCACCGTCAAGGACCAAGAACTCGTGATTGCGAAGATTCTCGATGTTTTTGGCTCGCGTGGCGAGCAGGACTCGCTCGACGGGCTCACGATGTCAGGTGTCGCACCCGAGGGTTGGTGGTGGCTCAACGTTCGAGGTTCGAACACCGAACCGCTGTTGCGCCTCAATGTGGAAGCAGAGACTTCTTCCCTGGTGCAGTCGGTCCGGGACGAGGCGTTAGCGCTGATTCGCGCCACAGGATAACCCGCTTGCGTTAACCGGATTCGCGCCACGGGATAACCCGCTTGCGTTAACCGGATTCGCACAGCTTAATTCATGTGAGAATAGATGAATGCTGACTCTTACCCCACTCCAATACCGCGTTGCCGATTTGTCTCTCGCCGAAGCTGGTCGTCACCAACTTCGTCTTGCCGAGCACGAAATGCCAGGCCTGATGGCCTTGCGCGAAGAATTTGGTCCCCATCAGCCCCTGAAGGGTGCTCGCATTGCGGGTTCTCTCCACATGACCGTTCAGAC
>JAFMDO010000045.1 GCA_017857245.1 Pontimonas sp. | reverse complement strand
TTGATGGATTCAGCCTTCTTTAGGTCAAACCGCGCGGGATTAGGGTTTACGGTGCCAATATCAAAGGCTTTGACCATTTCATCGATGCTAAACACGTCCCGATCCGGCGCCAAAGACCACCCCAGTAGCGAGAGGTAATTGAGCAAACCCTCTTTGATGAAGCCGCGGTCCCGGTGGTGGAAAAGGTTCGCTTCAGGGTCCCGTTTCGAAAGTTTCTTATTCCCTTCCCCCATCACAAACGGCAAGTGACCAAAGCGAGGAATGTGGCTGGCAACCCCAATATCGACCAGCGCCGTGTAAAGAGCAATCTGACGGGGAGTGGAGGACAGAAGGTCTTCCCCGCGCAGCACGTGGGTGATGCCCATCAGGGCATCATCGACGGGGTTCACAAAGGTATACAGAGGCTTTCCGCCAGCCCGGACAAGAACGAAGTCCGTGGTGGAGGTGGCGGGAAAGAGAACCTCGCCGCGCACCAAATCATCGAAGCCGCGGTCCAACTCGGGCACCCGCAAGCGCAGCGCGGGGACCCGTCCCTCGTCGCGAAAGGCCTGGCGTTTTGCATCCGTGAGATCCCGTTCGTGATTGTCGTATCCCTGCTTAGAGTCACGGCCCAAAGACTCGTTGCGGGCAATCATTTCCTCGTTGGTGACAAAACTTTCATACAGGTGGCCCGCCTCCAACAACGTGGCGATGATGTCCTGGTATAGCTCAGACCGCTCAGACTGCCGATACGGGGCATAAGGGCCGCCGATTTCGGGTCCCTCGTCCCAGTCGAGTCCCAACCATCGAAGCGCTTCGAGCAACTGGTGGTAGCTCTCTTCGCTATCGCGCTCGGCGTCCGTGTCTTCAATACGAAAGACAAAGGCCCCGCCGTGGTGGCGGGCAAAAGCCCAATTGAACAAAGCGGTGCGAATCAATCCCACGTGGGGGGTGCCGGTGGGTGAAGGACAAAAACGCACCCGAACATCGGAACCGGTGGCCTGAGTGGTCAAAACAGTCACAGTGTCTCTCCTTTTCTCCAGAACTTAGATGTCGTAGGTGACATAGTCACCACGACTAGGTGGGGCTTGGTTGCGGGCAGAAGATGTCACAAACACACGAATCAACACCGACACCACTAGCGCCAGTGCCGCGAAGGACAAACCGCTGTATCCCATCAGCGCCAGGGCAACACCGGCGAGTGCGCCACCAGCGGCACCCGATCCGCTCATCAACAGGTCAGACACCCCCTGCCGGGAGGCCCTCTTATCGATAGACGTCGATTCGGTCAACAGCGTTGATCCCGCCACCGTCGAAGCACTCCAGCCCAGGCCCAACAGGACCACGCCGACAACCACAGCGATCTCGTTCTCCGCTCCAAAACCGGTGAAGGCTAGGCTCAACGCCAAGATTGCTTGGCCCAACAAAATTGTGGAAATACGGCCGAATTTATCCGCGATCATTCCAAAAACCGGGGACAGGCCATACATCCCCGCGATGTGAAGCGAAATCGTGAAGCCCACGATGGCTAACGATGCCCCGTGATTTACCAAGTGAACCGGAGTCATCGCCATCACCGACACCATCGTGGCGTGGCTGAGGGCAGTGGCAATTATCGCCGTTTTCGCCATGACCGGGTTATCGACAACCCGCGCGATTCCCCCGACGCCAGCCTTGAGTGTGCCGCTGGAAAGCTCACCGGCGAGCTTGAGGGGGTCAGGTTTTAGGCCGACGATATAGACCACGGCGGCCAAGAGTTTGGCGATAAGGGTAAAAACAAAAGGTCCCGCGAGTTCGGGCAACCCAAGGTAGCGCCCGAGTGCCTCGCCAGGAACAAGAAGATTGGGCCCCGATACCGCGCCGACGGTGGTCGCCCACACCACCACAGAGAGGTCTCGGCCTCTGGTCGCCGGAGCCGCTAAGTCTGTGGCGGCAAAACGCGACTGCAAATTAACCGCGGTTGCAACCCCGATGAGCATTAAACCGGCCAGGAGCAGTGGAAACCACGCCTGAATAACTGCGGTGATCGTCACCACAGCCCCAGACGAAGCAATTAGCGCCCCGGTGGTGAGTGACACCCGCCGTCCATATCGCGCAGCGAGTCGGGCTAAGGGAATTGCTGCCAATGCCGCACCCAGGGTCGCCACGCTCGCAGCCATTCCCGACCAGGCGTCAGAGCCGGAAAGCCTGCCGGCAAGAATCGCACCCATCGACAAGGTAGCGCCCATGCCGAGGCCCGCCATGATTTGTCCCAGAACCAAGACGTTTCGGACCCTGCGTTGGAGGGCGGGAACATCGATGTCGCTAGCGAGTGCGGTCATCACGGTTCCTTGCGGGGTTAGAGAGGGTGCCCAAACCCTTGATCGTGATATCAATCGTTTGTCCATCCACGAACCCGCCAAGACCGGAGGGTGTCCCGGTGCAGATCACGTCCCCGGGCAACAGTGTCCAGACATCGGAGCAAAATTCGATGATCTCTGGAATGGAATAAATCAAATCCTTGGTGCTGCCTTTGCGACGCAGTTCGCCATCCACAAATGTTTCAATCTGGGCGTCAAACGGGTCGAACTCTGTGTCAATGAAAGGCCCGAGCGGGCAAAAGGTGTCATAGCCTTTGGCCCTGGCCCACTGGCCATCAGCGAACATCACATCTCTGGCCGACACATCGTTGGCGATGGTGAAACCAAAGACAACGTCTTTCCAATCTTCGGCCTTCACGCGTTTCGCCACCGACCCGATCACGATGGCCAATTCGCCCTCGTGGACGATGCGCCCTTCGACAGGAGGAATAATGATCGGGTCACCCGGCCCCACCACCGCCGTGTTGGGTTTCAGGAAAATTAGCGGATTGTCAGGACCCTCGTGGCCCATCTCTTTCTTGTGTTCGGCATAATTCATGCCGACACAAATCACTTTAGACCGCGGAATCACCGGTGCAAGAAGCTTTACCTTGTCCAGAGGGACGCGCTTATCCGTGGGATTTATGCCGTGATACAGCGGGTCCCCGGCCAAAACAACGAGATCATCGCCATCCACAACACCGTAGAGGGGCTCCCCCTCGCCCAGGCTAAAGCGTGCGACCTTCATACCTTCAGCGTACCTATCGACTACCCCGCTGAAGCGTCTTGGCGCTTCAGCCGAGAAGCCATCCGACCGCGTGCGGTCTGATCCAATTCCACCTTGCGAATACGGACCACCTCGGGGGTCACCTCAACACACTCGTCTTCGCGGGCGAACTCAAGACACTCCTCCAGGGAAAGATCCCTGGGCGGGGTGAGACGCTCAAGCTCTTCTGCAGTGGAGGAGCGAATGTTGTTGAGCTTCTTTTCCTTCGTGATGTTGACATCCATGTCGTCAGCGCGGGAGTTTTCGCCCACCACCATGCCCTCATAGACAGCATCACCGGGCTTCACAAAAAAGGTCATCCGCTCTTGCAGCGTCATCATCGCGTTCGTCGTGACAGCCCCGGTGCGGTCCGAAACGATGGATCCGGTGTTTCGGGCAACAATGGAGCCCGCCCATCTCTCCATACCCGCAGAGATTGCGTTGGCAATTCCCTGACCTCTGGTCAAGGTGAGGAAGTCGGTACGGAAACCGATCAGGCCTCTCGAAGGAATGGTGAATTCCATGCGGACCCACCCGGTGCCGTGATTAGACATGGTGTCCATGCGACCCTTGCGAGACGCCAACAACTGGGTAATGCCACCGACAAAATCTTCGGGCGCGTCGATGGTGAGGGACTCAAAAGGCTCGTGCAGCGAGCCATCAATGGTCTGGGTAACCACCTGGGGCTTGCCGACATTGAGCTCAAACCCTTCGCGGCGCATGTTCTCCACCAGGATCGCCAGCGCCAATTCGCCTCGGCCTTGCACTTCCCAAGCATCCGGGCGACCCGTGTCGACAACTTTCAGTGAAACGTTTCCGATGAGTTCGCGATCGAGACGGTCCTTGACCATCCGAGCGGTGAGCTTGTGGCCTTTGACGGTTCCCGCGAGCGGCGAAGTGTTGGTGCCAACGGTCATCGAGATAGCGGGCAAGTCCACCGTGATGGCGGGCAAAGGGCGAATATCGTCCGGGTCAGCGATGGTTTCACCGATAGTGATGTCTTCGATTCCCGCAACGGCCACGATGTCACCTGCGGAGGCACTCGCCGCGGGAACCCGCTCGAGCGCTTCGGTGCGCAACAGTTCAGTGATTCGCACGTTAGACACCGTGCCATCGTGACGAACCCAGGCGACGGTCTGTCCCTTAGTGATCGTCCCTTGGAAGATACGAAGCAGTGCGATACGTCCTAGGAACGGGGAAGCGTCCAAGTTCGTGACGTGTGCTTGCAGGGGGTGAGCATCGTCATAGACCGGGGCGGGGATGTGTTCGATGATCGCGCCAAAAAGCGGCTCGAGATCGAGGTTGTCCGGCAGGGTTCCATCAGCTGGTTTGTTCTTGCTCGCAGCGCCTTCGCGGCCCGAGGCATAGACGATGGGCAGGTCAAGCAAAGAATCAATGTCGACATCGGGCACTTCATCCGCTAAGTCACTCGCCAGACCCAGCAGGAGATCTTGGGTTTCGTGGACGACAGCGTCGATCCGCGAGTCAGGTCGGTCTGTTTTATTGACGAGCAGAATCACGGGAAGTTTTGCCGCCAGCGCCTTACGCAACACAAATCGTGTCTGGGGCAGAGGGCCTTCGCTGGCATCCACCAGCAGCACAACACCATCGACCATGCTCAAGCCGCGCTCAACCTCGCCACCGAAGTCAGCGTGGCCGGGGGTGTCAATCACATTGATAGTGATGGGAGTATCACCGGCGTGAACACCGCTGTAAGAGACGGAGGTGTTTTTGGCAAGAATCGTGATGCCTTTTTCTTTTTCCAAGTCACCCGAGTCCATGGCGCGCTCGGTGACGGGGCCGTGATCAGAGAACGCACCGGTTTGACGCAACATGGCATCCACCAGGGTGGTCTTTCCGTGGTCAACGTGGGCGACAATGGCGACGTTACGCACGTCGTTACGAGTGGCAAGAGCCATGAGAGATCCTTTTCGGGGCGGGGTAGTGCAGAAACTACTTCACCGAAGCCCTGCTTATCTATCTTACCGGTCATCCAGGCCGGAGAACTAGCATGGAGGTATGGGACACCGCAACTCTTTCGACCAGCACGTCTTGGTCTATGACGGCGATTGCGCGTTTTGCACTCTCTGGGTCAACCGCCTGAAACGCTGGCTCCCCGTCTTTCCGAAAATTCAGACCTCCCAGACGCTCGCTCTAGAGGATTACGCGCTCAGTCAAGACGACGTGGAAAAGTACGCCTGGTACATCACACCCACCCACCAATACGCCGGCCACCTTGCTGCCAGCGCCCTTCTTCGCAGTCAATCACGTTTTGGCCTGCGGTTTCTGGGGCATCTCATTGCCCTTGCGCCGGTGTCGTGGGTGGCCGCCGGTATTTATGCCTTCACCGCCCGCTTTCGCCACAAACTTCCCGGTGGAACAGCCACGTGTGACCCCGCGACGAACATCCACTAAGCCATGAGCAAAGGCCGCCTTGGGGTTGAAATAGCCCTGGTCTTGGGGCTGAGTGTGGGAATGAGTGCGCTGTATTCCCTGGTGGGCATCATCGTGCGGGTCACTCGAGAAGCGCCGCTGTCAGAACAAACCGCAACAATCAATTCTTCTGCCAGCACCCTGGAATGGGCAGACTTCACCTACCAAGCACTGGGAATACTTTCCAGCCTTGTTCCGGTGGCTCTGGTGATGTTCCTGCTGTGGGCACCAACGAAGCCTCGATTAGGCGCGCTTGGACTCGATCGTTCACAACCTGTTCGAGATGGTTCCTCCGGATTCGGACTCGCCGCCCTGATTGGCATCCCAGGCCTCGGTGTCTACCTGTTGGGCCGCGAACTAGACCTCACCGTCACCGTGGTGCCCACGGCACTCACCACCTACTGGTGGACTATCCCCCTGCTCCTCGCCCTCGCTCTCCGCGCCGGGCTTGTGGAAGAGGTAATTGCCGTGGGATACCTTTTTGCCCGGCTTAAGCAGCTCGGCATGCCGATGTGGGGAATCATTGCCACCCAGGCTCTTCTGCGCGGCACCTACCACCTGTATCAGGGCTTTGGAGCGTTCATCGGAAACGTCATCATGGGTCTGATCTTTGGCTGGATCTATTCCCGAACCCACCGACTGGCTCCGTTAATCGTTGGGCACACCCTGATTGATGTCGTCGCTTTTGTGGGATACCCGATAGCTCTCAGCTACTACCCGGAAATTCTCGGCTAGGTAAGTTAGCGTTTCTCCTCGTGAACACACCTGAGCTTGGCGACATTGCGCCCGACTTCACCCTGCCGGGAACCACCATGGTAGACGGGCAGGCGCAGAAGGCCCACTTCACCCTTTCCGGGCGCCGCGGCCACAAGGTGGTTCTGGCTTTTTATCCCGCTGATAATTCCCCTGGCTGCACCATGCAACTTTGTAGCTATGAGGACGAAATGGAAGCGTTCAAGGAGCTTGGTGCCGAGGTCTGGGGAATTTCCCGGCAAGCTTTTGGGAGCCACGAAAAGTTTGCTCGCTCCAAGCGCTTGGGTTTCCCGTTGCTCTCCGACGAAAAAGGTGACGTCGTCTCCGCCTACGGCGTGGGGCTCATGGGGATTGGCATTCGGCGCAGCATCTTTATCATCGATGAAGAGGGCCGGCTCGGCTGGAAGCACGTATCCCTGGTTGGCGCTACCTTCCAAAGCGCAGCAACTCTCAAGCGCGAACTCGCCAACTTTTAGGCAAACGCCTCTATCGGCGGACACGCACACACCAGGTTGCGGTCCCCAAACGCCTGGTCCACGCGACGAACCGGTGGCCAGTACTTGCCAGCGACCGCTGGCGCAGCAGCGAGGGATGTTCCCTCCACCACACCGCCCCGGCGGCGCATTTCGGCCGGATAGCAGGCGAGCTCCCTGGAGTAGGGGTGATCCCACACGCTCGAAGT
>JAFMDO010000013.1 GCA_017857245.1 Pontimonas sp. | reverse complement strand
GAATGCCAACGCGCTCTGCGCCATCTCGAGCGCACCATTGAAGCGGAGGGTCCCGACACGATCGCGGCTGTGCTGATGGAAACTGTTCCTGGCACGGCAGGAATCATGGTCCCCCCGCCCGGTTATCTTTCGGGGGTTCGTGCTCTGTGTGATCGCTTTGGCATCATGTTGATCCTGGACGAGGTGATGTGTGGGTTTGGACGAACAGGTCAATGGTTTGCCTTCCATGACCACGATGCTGTCCCTGATATGGTCACCTTCGCCAAAGGGGTTAATTCAGGCTATGTGCCCGTCGGTGGCGTGGTCTTCTCCCAGGCCCTATCGGAGTATTTTGACGACCACATGTTCCCCGGGGGATTGACCTATTCGGGGCACCCGCTGGCCATGGCTTCTATCGTGGCTGCGCTGGAGGCTATGGAAGAGGAAGCCATGCTTCCCAACGCTCGCTCCATCGGCGATGATTACCTCCGACCCGGCCTCGAAGACTTGGCCCGCAAGCATCCCGTCATCGGGGAAGTCCGAGGCCTGGGTTGTTTCTTTGCGCTCGAGTTGGTCTCGAACTCTGACACCCGCGAAGCGCTGGATGCTGCATCGATCGGAAAAATCAAGTCTGAAATTCTTGCTCGTAAGCTTTTGCCCTTTGTCGTAGACAATCGAATTCATGTCGTCCCGCCCTTGATTGTCAGCGCTACGGATGTGTCGCGGGCACTTTCCATCTATGACGAAGCCTTCGAAGCTGCAGGTTTTTAGCACTGCAGATCCTCATCCGCGCGGAGCCGTCGCCTTGGGGTTTTACGGGGCAGAGAAGCTCTGAAGGACCTGTTCCATAATTTCTTCTGCTCTGGCGGGGGAGGGATAGGAACTCTGCGTTCCCTGATTCGTCACACTTTCTGATGCGCAGGTAATGCCGAGGGTCAGCGCCACTTCAAGCGCCAAGCCTGCTGCCAGCCCAGCAGCAAAAGTTCCAACGAAACAATCTCCCGCACCGGTTGTGTCAAGCGCGTCGACGGTGGGTGCAGGAATCCGAAGCACGGTGCCATTAGGCAACGTTGCGGCCACTCCGCTTTCTCCCAGGGTCACCAGGAGGTTCGTCCCGAGAGCGTGAGCAACTTCCAAGATGATCGCGTCGCTTTCGGGTAAGAGTCCCTGGGGATGAAGCCCCGCAAACTCCGTCTCATTAGGAACGATCCAGTCGCTGGCTGCCACCAAGTCCGGCAAGAGTTCCTGGTAGGGAGCGGGGTTCAAGATGGTTATCGCGCCATCTTTTCTGCCCTGTTGAAAAGCAGCGAGCGTGACCTCTTGGGGGATTTCGAGCTGACCGACAACGACCTGATACTCGGCCATACCTTTCAGAGCGGAAATGGCTCCCTCGGGAGTCATCAGGGCGTTGGCCCCTGGCACCACAATGATCCTGTTCGCGCCATCTGGCTCCACCCAAATCGGTGCCACGCCGCTGGGGCCGGGAACCCGTGAAATCCATGCAGTGTCGATTCCTTCGTTCTCAAAGTTTGCCATCGTGGTGTCACCGAAAACATCGTCACCGAGAGTGTTGACCATCGAGACGTCTGCCCCGAGGCGCCGAGCCATTACCGCTTGGTTGGCCCCTTTTCCGCCAAAACCCAGAGCGAAGGACTCCCCGGTGACGGTTTCCCCGCGTGCGGGAACACCGGCGACATAAGTAATCATGTCCATGTTCGTGCTTCCCACAACCGCTACGTGTCCGTGATCCATGAAATTCTTCTCCTTGGGGGCTTTGTGAACCCTTAGCGTCAGATGCGGGCTCACCCAGTATGTTAGGGGCAAATGCAAAGCCCGGGGCTCGTCGGTGCCGAGCATCGGCACATAAGGGGTGTATCCGCGATGGTCGTGAGCGATGCTCTAGATTCCTTGGATTCTTGGCAAAGCCCTGTCTTGCAATCCGTGGCGCCGGTTATGGAACAGGCGGGCCTCGTCACGCTTTCGAGCGAAAAAATCAGCCAGGTAGCACAGTGGATGGCCTATGAGGGCTTTCCTCCTTTAGGGAGCGCCGCCCTGTTCGACTTTGGCCCCGACCCCGACACCACTATTGATTTCACGTTGGTGCTAAACACTCTCAACTTTGCTTTCACAGATTTTGACTCTGGGCTCATCTTCACCACGAATTATCAGGGCAAGACCTGGTCCGACTCCGAGGCGCTTGTGGCCTGCATCCATCGAGCTATCACCGCGGGGGTTCCGTTGTTCTCGGGTGACTACTTGGCGAGGGTCACGAGAAGAGACCTCGAAGAGTTGTTTTCAGGCTCCACTGAGATGCCGATGCTGGAGGATCGCGTCGAGCTGCTCAACGAGGTGGGTGAGACGCTCGTGGACAAGTACCAGGGGAGCTTCGCGCGATTTCTTCGTTCATGTTCTCCACGCCTCTATGCAGAAGGCGACGGCGTTTTAGAGCGTCTGGTGATGGAGTTTCCTCGATTCAACGACGTCAGTGACTACCGCGGAGGCGAGGTTAAGTTTTTCAAACTGGCCCAATTGGCGTTGTGGAGCATCCACCTGGCTCTCGCTCCACAGAAACACTGGGCGCTCGAAGACGCGCATCTTGTGACCGGCTTCGCCGACTACATCGTCCCTGTTGCACTGCGGGTGATGGGGATACTTGAATACGACCCCGAGCTCGAGCATCACATCAACTCTCGGGTGATGGTGCCACAAAACAGTGAGCCAGAAGTCGAGCTGCGCGCGGCGTCGCTGATGGGAATCGCACTTCTCACCAACGAGCTGAACCAGAGGCGCCAGGGGCTTGCGCCATTGCTTCAGCCTCAGGTCGATTACCGCCTGTGGAAGACTTATCACACCACCCATTGGCCCCATCATTTGACCAAGACGAGGATGTATTGATCATGAAGGTATATTTTGCTGGCCCCCTTTTTACTCCTTACGAGCGCGCCTATATCGACGAGTGCGCTGCACAGATTCGGTCGGCAGGTATCGAAGTTTTTGTCCCTCACGAAATTCCGCTGCCCGACCCGGTGACCCCAAAATTTATCTTTGATACAGACTCTCAGGCCGTTCTGGAAGCGCACGTCGTCTTGGCGTTGCTGGATGGACCAAGCGTGGATGATGGCACTGCCAATGAAGTTGGCATCTTCTGGTCGGCGATGCGGAGCGACCCCACCAAAAAAGGCATGATCGGCCTGGTGACCGACACCAGAGTGATTCGGGACCGCAACATGATCGATGGAAAAGGAATCAACCTTTTTGTCCGCGGATGCATTGAGGATGCTGGAATCGTCGTCGATAACTTCCCGGCAGCATTTGACCAGTTGTTGGCCTGGAATTCGGAGTCATAGTTCTGCTAGCGGGTTCGCTTGTGACCGCCCAGGGCTCGCTAGCGCTCGAGGGCAATCTCGAGTTCGAGCCATTTTTCTTCCTGCGCTTGGCGTTCTGATTCGAGCCCGGCCCTTTTTTCGGCGAGTTTCCCCAATGCTTCATAATCGCTTTGGTCCATGGAAGCCACAGCGTGGTCGAGTGCGACTAACTCGGTGGCAAGCTTGGAAATCTTTCGTCGAAGGAGGGCGTGTTCTTTTTCCGCTTCTCGATGCTCTTTGCTTCCTGGTCGCAAAGAGCCAGAGGGGACAGGCGCTGCGCTGCTTGCCGGTGTGCTCACTTCGCTGGCCTTCGAATCCCGTTTGATCGAGTGCGCTTGTTCCCACTGCAAGTACTGATCAACACCTCCAGGAACATGGCGAAACTCGCCGTCAACAATTGCGTATTGCTGGTCAGTGATTCTTTCGAGGAGGTAACGGTCGTGGGAAACGACGATGAGGGTGCCTGGCCACGTGTCGAGCAAGTCTTCCATTGCCCGCAACATATCCGTATCTAGGTCGTTCGTCGGCTCGTCTAACAGTAAAACGTTGGGCTCACGAAGAAGCTCTAACAAAAATTGCAATCGACGGCGTTGGCCGCCGCTGAGTTCGAACACGCGCGCGGAGAGGTGCGCAGAACTGAAGCCCAGACGCTCGAGTAGCTGGCCCGGTGTCATCTCCACACCATCGGCTTTGTAGGTGGTTTTGTGCCGAGCAATGACTTCGCTCACTCGGTCGTTCTTCACATGATCCAACGTCGCCAGGCGCTGGTCCAAGAGGCTGAGATTCACAGTGGAGCCTCTCCCAATCTTTCCCACAGTGGGTTCCTGGCTGCCTTCTAGAAGCTTGAGGACCGTCGTCTTTCCTGCACCGTTTGCACCCAAAATTCCTGTTCGTTCACCAGGAGCTAAGCGCCACGTAAAGGGCTTTACAATAACGCGATCACCGAGGGTCACACCCACGTCTTCGAGCTCGATGACTTTTTTGCCTAGCCGGGTTGTTGACATTTTGGCGAGCGTGACGGGGTCTCTGATCTCTGGAACGTCACTAATCAAAGCGTTGGCGGCATCAATGCGGAACTTGGGTTTCGCTGTCCGTGCCGGAGCTCCACGACGAAGCCAAGCGAGCTCTTTTTTGAGGAGGTTCTGGCGCTTGGCCTCGGTAACAGCGGAGCTTCGATCTCTTTCTACCCGCTGAAGAATGTAGGCGGCATAACCGCCTTCGAAGATATCCATCGTGGCGTCGTGGACCTCCCAGGTCATCTGGGTGGTGGCATCGAGGAACCACCTATCGTGGGTGACCACAACCAAAGCCCCCGTGCCTTTGGGCCACCGGGAATTAACGTGCTGAGCGAGCCACGCGACACCGGTTACATCGAGGTGGTTGGTGGGCTCATCCAGGAAGAGGACGTCCCACTCTTCAACAAGAAGGGCGGCGAGAGATACTCGCCGGCTTTGGCCTCCACTGAGGTCACCGATGCGAGCATCCCAGGAGACGTCAGAGAGCAAACCCTCCAAGACGTCGCGAATCTTGGGATCCCTAGCCCACTCGTGTTTAGCGCCTGTACCCACCACCGCTTCAGTGATGGTGAGGTCGGGGGAGATTTGGTCGCTTTGATCGAGCATCCCCACCCGCAAGCCTTTGCGGGCAACGACAGAGCCCCCGTCGGGGCTGAGGCGACCGGAGAGAAGGCCAATCAGGGTGGACTTGCCGTCACCGTTGCGGCCGACAATTCCGATGCGATCGCCATCTTCGATACCGACCGTCACGGCTTCGAGAACAACCTTTGTGGGGTATTCGAGGTGGAGGTTATGCGCCCCGAGTAAATGTGCCACTGCTTGAGCCTAAGCCCCCTTGCTGTGGGTGTTCTCCCATAACCCGCGCTGGGGGAGCCTGGCTAGTACTTTTCACGCACTGCTTCTTGAGCGACCACTTCTTCCCGATCTGCCAGGCGCGAAAGCCCCGCGAGCGGCTTGAACATCCGGTGATTACGTCTCAGGCTTTCCTGTTCCCGATCCAGGAAAGCCCAATAGCCAGCGCTGAGAGGGCATGCTTGCTCTCCCACTCTGATGGTGGGGCGAAAGACGCAACTCTTGCAATAGTTGGTCATGGTGTTGATATAGGCGCCACCCGAGGTGTAGGGCTTGGTGGCGACAATCCCCCCATCGGCGTATTGGCTCATCCCGATCACGTTTGCTGGCATAACCCAGGGGGTGCCATCAACAAAGGCGTTCACAAACCACTCGTTCAACGCTTGAGGGTCGATTTGGCGCTGGAGCGCCCAGCTGCCAAGAACCATAAGTCGGTTGATGTGGTGAGTCCACCCTCTCTCCCTGACCTCACCCAGGACCTGGGAAAGGCAGTGGGAAGAGATTTCGGAAGGGTTAAGGGTAGCAAACGCTGCGGGGAGTGGTTTGTGGTGCTCGAAATGATTCCGTTGTTCAAAGTCTTCGCCCAGGTGCCAGTACAAATGCCACACCCATTCTCGCCACCCCATGACTTGGCGAACAAAGCCTTCCACGCTGGCAATATCGACCCTTCCGGCCGCGAACTCTTCCACCGCCCGGTCGATAACCTCCCGCGGGTGCAACAGGCCAAGATTCATCGCTGGACTCAGTAGCGAATGCGACATCGCCCAATCTGCACTCATGGCGGCATCTTCGGTGGGCCCAAAAGTCTTGAGGCGTTGAGTGACGAATGCCTCGAGCGCCTCAAGTGCTTCTGCACGTGTGGCGGGGAAAATCCGCGGACCGTCAGAGCCTATGAACGCTACGTCCCCTGAGGCTTCCCATTCATCAAGATAGTGGCGAACTTCACGATCGATTTCATCCTCCACCGCGCTCCACGCATGAGGGACACCCAAAGTGTCCACTCCTTTGGGGGGCGGGTTGCGATTTTCTTTATCGAAGTTGTAGGCCCCTCCCGCAGGCTCCATGCCACCTGAGGGTGCTTGCTCCATCAAGATTCCGGTTGCTCGTCGCCCGTCGCGATAAAAGTTCTCCATCAGAAGACGTTTCGTTCCCTGGGTGGTCACCCAAGTGCCAAAGTCGTCCTCCGAGGTGAGGAAGCCCCGGGCGGGTTGCACGTCGATGTCCGAATTCTGGGACAGGTCGGCAACGAGTAACCTCAGGTTCCTGGAGGTGGGATTGATCATCGACAACTCTCTTCCAGCGAGCGCTTCGTGGTAGCTCGCTGCAGAAATATGCTCCACTCGATCCCCCAACTCCGCGATGCGGTGGCGCAGTGCAGAGAGAATCAGGTGCGCTTTTTGTCGGTGGTAGGAGTGTTTCTGGAAGGTGGTGCGCACCTCGGGGATAATCAGCGGCCCGCCATCGTCAAAATGTGGTCCCAGCTGATCGGCAAAGAGAACTCGGGGCGCAGTACTCACCAAGGCATCTGACCAGCGGTAAAGGTGCTCGAACCTGACATGAACGGACTTCTTTCTCTTAGCTTGGGAGGGACTTAGGTTCTGTCTCCGGCCTCAGGGTCTTTCTTCGAGGTCACGCGACCGGCGCGGGCGAGTGCTGTGGGGTCTTTCCGAGCCTTGATCAGGCTGGCCACAATCGAAATTGTCAAAATAGCGCCGATGACGTACAGGCTTGTGCCGGTTTCAATCTTGGGGAAGAAGCTCCAGATCTCATGAGCCCACAACAGAATCAGCTTGACGCCGATAAATATCAATACGAAGGAGAGACCCAGCGAGAGGTAGATCAGCTTGTCGAGGAGGCCCTTCAAGATGAAATAGAGCGCCCTGAGCCCTAGCAGAGCAAAGGCGTTGGCCGAAAAGACCAGGAAGGGCTCCTGCGTCACCCCAAAGGTTGCGGGGATGGAATCCAAGGCGAAAAGCAAATCGGTGGACGCAATCGCGATCATCACCAAGAACATGGGGGTCGCCAGACGCTTTCCCTTTTCCTTCGTGAACAGCTTCGTCCCGTGATAGTCGTCAGTGAAGGGAATGCGCTTTTTGATTTGGCGAATCGCAAAGTTTTCTGAAGGGTCAGGGTCTTCGTTCCAATGGCGCATCAGACCAAAACCTGTCCAGATCAGGATGGCGCCGAAAATCACGAAGGTGAAGGCGAAATAGGCGAGAGCGGCAGCCCCGATAGCGATGAAGATCCCCCGGAAGACCAAGGCTAAAAGCACACCAATCAGCAACACCCTTTGCTGGTATTTCGAGGGCACCGCAAACTGAGTCAAAATAATGGCGAACACGAAGACGTTATCGACGGAGAGAGATTTCTCCACGAGGTATGCGGCAAAATACTCTGTGCCAAAAACCGGACCAGCGGAAAACCAGACCCAGGCGCCGAAAGCAATGGCCACAGCGATATAGAAGATGGACCACCAGGCGGCCTCTTTGGTGCCGATTTCGCGAGGGTTGCGGCTAAAAGTCAAGAGGTCCAGCACAAGCAGCGCGATGATGACACCAAGAACTACTCCCCACGTTGCGAGCGTGACATCCATCGTGACTCCTTTTTCCCGGGCTGTATTTCCCCATTCTATTCGCGGCCACGCCCTCACCAGGGGGTCTGCCCGAAGGCTGCGCTTTAGGATGATGGCATGGAGAAAAATCAGCGGCAACTGCGGACCTGGCGAATCATCGGGTGGGTAGGTTTGCTGCTTGCCATTGCGATCGTGGCGGGTCCCCAAATCCTTGACCTTTTCTCGACCCAATAATGCGCAGGCTTTTTCGGGTGGTCTCCACAGTTTTTCGTGGGTTGCTCATCGGTCTGGCCGAGACGGTCCCGGGGGTTAGCGGGGGAACCATCGCTCTGGTGGTGGGAGTCTATGGGGCCCTGATTGATGGTGCTGCCCGATTTGTGCGCGCAGGCGTCGGTCTTTTTCGAGGAAAGCTTGCCGTCTCCCGAAGGGAACTTTCCGGAGTCGTATGGGTAGTGGTGATTCCGGTACTGATGGGAATGGCTGGGGGAGTCATACTGGGCGCAGCGTTGTTAGAGCCGGTTGTGACGGAGTTTCCGGAGGAAACGCGGGGTGTCTTTGCCGGCTTGATTCTTGCCTCGCTGTGGATCCCTTGGCGAATGGTCGGTTCATGGAATACCCGCTTGGGCCTCGCCGCACTGGCTGCTGCGACGCTCATGGTGGTGTTCACCGGTATGGGACCCCTCAACAACCCCGACCCTTCTTTCTGGGCGGTTGCGCCCGCTGCTGCCCTCGCTATGTGTGCTCTGGTGCTTCCGGGAGTCTCCGGGTCGTTCCTTTTGACGGTGATGGGCCTATACCAACCCACCATCGAGGCGGTAAACGATCGCAACGTTGGATATCTGGCAGTGTTTGTTCTGGGGGCGCTCGCAGGGCTCGCGCTGTTCGTCAGAGCGCTGCAGTATCTCCTAGAAAATCACCGCGCCATCACACTCGCCATCATGACGGGACTGATGGCTGGGTCCCTTCGCGCCTTATGGCCATGGCAGGGCGAGGGTCGAGAACTTTTGGGGCCGGGGGAAAACCTCGCGGGCGTTTCGCTTGGAACGATTGCTGGCGTGCTGCTGGTGGTTTCGGTGGTGCTGGTGGAAAGGTTCTGGTTACCCCGTGTTAACCGCAGCCCTTTATCGTAGGGATAAATAAAGGAGTGTGGCGATGAGTGTTCCTACTGTTCTCTTTGTGTGTGTTCATAATGCTGGTCGGTCCCAAATGGCGGCAGGATATCTGCAACACCTGGCTGGTGACCGGGTAAGGGTATTTTCTGCCGGGTCGGCCCCCGCAGATTCGATCAACCCGGGTGCGGTGACTGCGATGGCGGAGGAGGGCATCGATATCACCCACAACACCCCCGAATTATTGGACACGGAAACCGTTCGGGACTCTGATGTGGTGATCACCATGGGGTGCGGCGATGCGTGCCCGATATTCCCCGGCAAACGCTACGAAGACTGGGTATTGGAGGATCCCGCGGGGCAAGGGATCGATGCCATCCGGCGTATCCGAGACGAGATCAAAGCGCGCGTGACCGAGCTATTGGCAGATATTGCCCCTAGCACCGTCCGCTCTCTTACACTCGGGGGATGACTTCTTCTCCCTGGGCTCTGATTACTGGAGCGGGCAGCGGACTAGGAGCCGAGTACGCGGCCCAACTCGCACAGAGCGGCCATTCCCTCGTCTTGGTCGGTAGAGACAACGCTCGCCTGGAGATGGCTGCCACACGCCTCCGGGCGGGTGGTGCTGTCTGTGAAATCCTGGTTGCGGATTTGCATTCCTCCGGCGACGTGAAGCGGGTGGGGAAGCGATTGGCCTCTCACACACATCCCATTCGGGTCTTGGTGAATAACGCCGGTTACGGTATCCACGGCACCCTAGCCTCCAGTGACTCCCAGCAGGAAAGAGATCACCTGGCGGTTCATGTCACGGCACCCATGGAATTAATGAAAGCCGCCTTGCCGGGAATGATCGACCGCGGCGAAGGCCGCATTGTGATGGTCTCGAGTGTCGCCGGTTACCTGGCGAGGGGAACGTACTCCGCTCACAAGGCCTGGGGGTTGAGCATTGCGCGCTCCCTTCATGCCACTCATCGCCGCCAAGGAATCCACGTAAGTGCGGTAGCCCCGGGTTTTACCAGGACCGAGTTCCACCAGCGGATGGAGATGAAAACGGACATTTTTCCCGAAATTATGTGGCTGAAAGCCTCCGACGTCGTTCGAGCCTCATTGCGAGGGGTGGAGTTGGGAAAAGCTGTGGTGATACCGAGCCTTCGGTACAAAGTTCTCGTAGCGCTTGCCACTGTGTTGCCGGCGCGGGTGCACCAAGCGGGCACCTAGGCGCTGATGAGCTCCGCATCCTCGGTGAGGGCAGATTTCCAAGCAACAAGTTTTTGAACGGTCGGGCTTTTGTCCTCTGAGAGGAGCGCCATCGCGTCCTCGGGCACGGAGTAATTGATGGCGACAAACCCCCGGACCGTGTCGGAGGAGTCTCGGGCGAGGGTCCGCAATACGTCGCAGGGCGCTTGAGCGTTTCGGGCGAGACACGTCCGTACGCCCTCGTTGGGGTCTACTGCTAGGGCTTCATAAACTTCGAGGGGGGCGTGATACGAGAGCGCTGCACTCTCTCGAATTTTTGGATTGGGGTCCAGAGCCATCACCCGAATGCGCGCGATTTTGCTCTCCGTAATGGCGGGGGAAAGGAAGGCCGCAACGGGCCCGTCACCGTCCGCCCGGGAAACCGCTTGTGCCAGCTGTTCTCGTTGAGCCGTGGTGTTGAAGCGTATACAGGACATTCCTCCACGATAGACCTCAACAGTTAGCGGGAGGGTATTGACGGCGCCACGGCGCTGGGAAAGTGCTGAAAGTTTCCTCCCCGCTCCTACACTGGGTCTATGGTCCAAGTGCAGCAGGTGAGTTCTCGAATCTTCACCCTTGCCAATGTGATCAGTGTGGTTCGCCTCATGTCTATTCCTGTTTTTTTGGTGTTGGTGATCAATGACCAACTACTCGCGGCTTTTATTCTTCTATTGGCCGCCGTATTGACTGATTTTGTCGATGGAATGATCGCTAGGGCCATGAACCAGATCACGCGCCTGGGTCAATTTCTCGACCCTTTTGCCGACCGGTTGTTTATTGCCGCGACGGTGATTGCACTTGCCATCCAAGATGTCGTGCCGTGGTGGTTCGTGGCCGCGGTGATGTTGCGTGATGCCCTGTTGGGTGTGGGCGGCCTGGTGATGTCCCGCTACGGAGCTGCCACTTTGCCCGTGAAGTGGTGGGGAAAGGTAGCAACATTTGGAATGCTTTTTGTGTTGCCTCTCTTTTTCCTCGGGGCTGTATTTGAACCGATAGGAGCCGCCACCAACACGGTGGCCTGGGTGCTCGCGGTGGCTGTTGTTGTGCTCTATTGGGTGGTCGGTTTCTCTTACCTCTTTGATGCAATCGCTGTAGCGCGAAAGGCAAAGCGTCAGGGTTCAGAAAGTTCGGGTAGTGTGGGCGTGTCTTCAAAGGAGTCTGATGAGCGAAAAACCGAACGGTTCCGACCAGTTGGGGATTCCTGACCCAACGGTCAAGTTCGGTCCTGATTTCCAGCAAAAGCTTCAAGGTCTTGAGTCGGGTGTTTCGCTAGAAGAACAGGAAATTATCGCGGCTCTTCCGCTGGGTTCAGCGCTTCTCATTGTCCGCAAGGGCCCCAACGCAGGAGCACGTTTTTTGCTCGACCAGGATTCAACGGTTGCGGGACGCCATCCCGAAGCAGATATTTTTCTCGACGACGTCACTGTGTCGAGGCGCCACGCAGAATTTGTGCGCCACCACACATCCTTTGAGGTCAAAGACATGGGCTCGCTCAACGGCACTTATTTTGATGGTGTTCTGGTGGATCAAGCCCTGTTGCTCGATGGCGCAGAAGTGCAGGTAGGGAAATTCCGCATGACTTTCTACGCCTCCCGCTTTGATTTGGACGCGGCAGGAGCATCATCGTGAGCTCTTCTGCCAGGCGTCAGGTTGCCGGCGCACCCAGATTAACCCTTCTGTCCATTGGGCAGGTACTCGCCAAGTTGACACCAGAGTTTCGTGACCTGTCTCCCTCGAAGCTCCGATTTTTGGAAGACCGCCATTTAGTTTCCCCCGAGCGGACGCCGGCCGGCTACCGGACTTACAGCCCCGCGGATGTGGAGCGCCTGCGTTTTGTGCTGACGGTCCAACGCGATCATTATCTGCCCCTTCGGGTAATCAAGGATTACCTTGATGAAGTGGACGCAGGAAAGAATCCCACTCTGCCTAATGGCCAAAAAGCCAACCGTGCGGTGGCTCTCAACGACAGAGAAAAATACACGCGCAAAGACATGCTGGATCAATCTGGTGCGCTGGCGAGTGTTCTCGATGCTGCGGTGGCATCGGGTCTGATTGAGGCAAAAAAACTCTACGTTACCCAAGATCTCGTGGTCTTGAAGTCTGTCGTGGAGGCGTCGAAATTTGGGATTGAGCCTCGGCATCTCCGAGGCATGCGGTTAGCCGTTGAGCGCGAAATCGGACTGGTTTCCCAGGCTGTCAAGGCTTCCTCAAAAGGATCACAGGCAATATCGAAGATCGAATTTCGTGACAAAGCCGCTGAGCTGTCGGAGGTTTTGACGACAGTGCGGGGAGTCCTGACCAAGGAAGCTTTGGAGCGACTAGAGTCTTAACACCGCTTGGGTCGACACGCCGGAGAGTGCGCCGGTAGCGGTCCCGGTGATTTGCGTTCGGGCGAGTAACGTAGGGCGCACCCTTCAGGGTCAAGTAGAGAATTAGGGTTGGGTGAAAGATGGATTCCTCGAAGAGTGCCAGCGAGCGTTACGCCAAGGATTTGCTGTTCACTGACGGCATGCCGATCATCGAGCAAGAGCAGGGTTACCGGGGAAACATTGCCGCTACTGCAGCGGGGATCACCTATCGGCAGCTCGATTACTGGGCTCGCACCAACTTGGTAGCGCCCACCGTGCAGCTTGCCCAGGGTTCTGGCTCTCAGCGTCTCTACGGCTTTCGCGACATCTTGGTGCTGAAGCTCGTGAAACGCCTTCTCGATACCGGCATCTCACTCCAGCAGATTCGGATTGCGGTGGACCAGCTTCGACTCTCGGGAATTAGCGATTTGGCCGAAACCACACTTATGAGTGACGGCGCAAGTGTCTACCTGTGCACCTCCAATGATGAGGTTATCGACCTGGTTTCTCAGGGCCAGGGTGTTTTTGGCATTGCTGTGGGCAAAGTCTTGCGCGAAGTTGAGTCATCGCTGGTGTCCGTGAAAGCCACTACTGCTGGGCAAGACCCCAGGGACGAACTGGCTGCTCGTCGCAATCAACGCGCGGGCTGAGCACTCTCTGGTTTGGAAACCTGGACGGTCAGAAAAATCCGCTCAAGAATCATGTTGAAGTTCAACGCCATCTCTTCCGCACTTTCCCCCGGCCACACGTGGAGGGGGCTCGCTGCTCCTTGAGCTTGTTGCAGTGCCACGCGCTCAGGGAGTTCCGGCTCCATCACCAATGGCCCAAACATTTGCTTCAATTCATCAATTCGGTACTGGTGCTCGATGGATTGAGGGCGAACGCGATTAACAACAACCCCTAATGGTCGAAGCCGGGGGGACACGCCTCGCCGCAGTTCATCAATCGCTCGGAAGGCCCGTTGGGTGGCGGCAACGGAGAACAGGCTGGGTTCTGTCACGATGGCAACCCGATCACTAGCCGTCCACGCCATGCGGGTGAGGCCATTGAGTGAAGGCGGGCAATCGATGAGGACGATGTCATAGTCATTCTCGACAGCAGCCAAAATTTCTTCCACCCGCCAAATTTGCTTCTTCGTCAGAGTTGGCTCATCAAACGCCATCGCTGCAGGTGAGCCGAGCAAGACATCGACTTTCCCTTTGTAGGTGCGGCTCCAGCCACTGGGGACGATTGCGTTTCTCACCTGGGACGCGCGCGGATTAGCCAGGAGGTGAGAGATGTTGAGATGGCGACCAATCGTCACATCCATACCGGTGCTGGCATCCGATTGGGGGTCCATATCGACCACGAGCGTGCGCAAACCTTGGGCAAAGGCTGCAGAGGCAAGCCCGAGGGTCACGGTCGTCTTTCCGACGCCACCTTTGAGGGAACTGAGGCTAGTCACTAGCATTTGCTTTAGTTTAGCCTCGGTAAGCTAAGGGCACGTTATCTAAGGCGCCGCGTGTTTTCCGCGCAGGAAAGGCATTAATCTCGTGTTCTCAAAAATTCTCGTTGCCAATCGCGGAGAAATCGCTATTCGAGCGTTTCGGGCGGCCGTCGAGCTGGGCATGAGGACTGTGGCTGTGTTCCCCTATGAAGACCGTTTTTCTCTGCACCGGATGAAGGCAGACGAGGCCTATCAGATTGGCGAGAGGGGGCACCCTCTTCGGGCCTACTTGACGATTGAGGAAATCATGCGGGTGGCGCAGGAATCGGGCGCGGATGCCATCTATCCGGGCTATGGATTTCTGAGCGAGAACCCCGATCTAGCGCGTGCTTGTGAGGAAGCAGGAATCGTTTTCATTGGCCCTCCCGCGAGCGTGCTGGATATGGCCGGGAATAAAGTCACAGCCAAGGATTACGCCCGTTCCGCGGGGGTTCCGGTTCTGGCTTCTACAGAAGCAACGACCAATCTTGATGAACTTGTCGCACAAGCGACGGAAATCGGCTTCCCTGTGTTCGCCAAAGCTGTTGCCGGCGGTGGGGGTCGAGGGATGCGGCGGGTAGAAAAGCCCGAGGATTTGCGAGAAGCCCTCGAGTCCGCCATGCGTGAGGCCGAATCCGCCTTTGGTGATGGGCGGATGTTTTTAGAGCAAGCTGTTGTGCGTCCTCGCCATATCGAGGTCCAGATCATCGCCGATGCGGGAGGCAACACCCTTCACCTATTTGAGCGCGATTGCTCGGTCCAGCGTCGACACCAGAAGGTCATTGAAATTGCTCCGGCGCCGAACCTCGACGAGGGGGTGCGAGAGGCAATTTTGAAGGATGCGGTCGCGTTTGCCCAATCCATTGGCTACCAAAACGCGGGGACGGTGGAATTCCTCGTTGACACTGCGGGGGAGCGAGCGGGAAAGCACGTCTTCATCGAAATGAACCCTCGCATCCAAGTGGAGCACACGGTGACAGAAGAAATCACCGATGTCGACCTTGTCCACACCCAATTTCGGATTGCGGCGGGGGAAACCCTGAAAGACATGGGTTTGGTTCAGGACAACCTGGTTCCTCGCGGTTTTGCCCTGCAGTGTCGGATTACGACAGAGGATCCCGCCGCTGACTTCCGGCCAGACACCGGTAAAATCACGACCTACCGTTCGCCTGGTGGGGCGGGTATTCGCTTAGACGGTGGAACGGTTAGCCAGGGTGCGCAGATATCGCCCTATTTTGACTCGATGCTAGCCAAAATGACGACCCGCGGCCGGGATTTCCCCGCCGCAGTGGCCAGAGCCAGGCGGGGTCTGGCTGAATTCCGGATTCGAGGAGTGTCCACCAACATTCCTTTTCTCCAAGCAGTAGTGGAGGACCCTTCGTTCCTCGCGGGTGACCTTTCCACCTCGTTCATCGAGGAACGCCCACATCTGTTGACGTCAAAGCCCAGTAAAGACCGTGGGACCAAACTCATTACCTGGTTGGGCGATGTCACCGTGAATCAGCCTCACGGCTCGGGTCACGGCGTCATTGACCCTCGGGTCAAGCTTCCTGAGGTTCCTGACACCCCCGCCCAAGAGGGCTCCAAACAGCTGCTTGATCGCGTGGGGCCAGCAGCTTTTGCGGCAGCCTTGCGCTCCCAAAAGCCACTCGCTGTTACGGATACCACTTTTCGAGACGCTCACCAGTCCCTGTTGGCAACACGCGTTCGAACCAAAGATTTGGTCGATGTCTTACCCGCGGTCTCCCATCTCACCCCCCAACTACTCTCGCTCGAAGCGTGGGGTGGGGCCACCTACGATGTGGCCCTGCGGTTCCTCGGTGAAGACCCGTGGGAGCGCCTGGCCGCCTTGCGCGCAGGTGTGCCCAACATCACCCTTCAGATGCTGTTGCGCGGCAGAAACACGGTTGGTTACACGCCCTATCCCACTCAAGTGACGGATGCATTCGTCCAAGAAGCGAGTGACACCGGTGTCGATATTTTCCGAATTTTTGATGCCCTGAACGATGTCAGCAATATGCGACCCGCAATTGACGCGGTACTGGGAACAGGATCCTCCCTTGCAGAGGTGGGCCTGTGTTACAGCGGCAACCTCCTTGATCCAGCTGAAGACCTGTACACGCTGGACTACTACCTCACGCTTGCCGAAAAGATTGTCGAAGCCGGCGCGCACATCCTGGCCATTAAAGACATGGCGGGATTATTACGATCCGAGGCCGCGTTCAGCCTGGTGACGGCGCTGCGGGAGCGATTTGAGGTTCCCATCCACCTCCACACCCACGACACGGCGGGTGGCCAGCTCGCGACTCTGATGGCCGCCTCCCGAGCAGGGGTGGACGCCGTGGATGCCGCAAGCGCACCTATGGCGGGAACAACGAGCCAGCCGCCCTTGTCCGCTCTGGTAGCCGCTCTTGCACATACCGAGCGGGATACCGGTCTGGACCTCCAGGCCGTCTCAGCTTTGGAGCCTTATTGGGAAGCGGTTCGCAAGGTGTATGCCCCGTTTGAATCGGGGCTACCGGGCCCCACCGGTCGCGTGTATCACCATGAGATTCCCGGCGGCCAACTCTCCAACCTCCGCCAGCAAGCTATTGCGCTGGGTCTTGCAGATCGATTTGAAGAAATCGAAGACTGGTATGCCCGCGCCAGCACAATGCTCGGCCGACCCACAAAGGTCACGCCCTCGAGCAAAGTGGTGGGAGACCTCGCTTTGCACCTGGTCGCCATGGACGTCGATCCGGACGAGTTCGAAGCGAATCCTGGCGCCTTCGATGTTCCCGATTCCGTAGTGGGTTTCATGGCCGGTGAGCTGGGGGACTTGCCAGGGGGCTGGCCGGAACCGTTCCGAACCAAAATTTTGGCTGGAAAAAAGTATGCGATTACAGAGGAAGCGCTCTCTAGGGATCACCTCGACCGACTAGCGCTTCCTGGCCCGGACCGCCAAGCACTGCTAAATGAGTTGCTGTTCCCCGGTCCCACACGGGATTTCCTTGATGTCCGGGAGAACTTCGGAGATGTTTCCGTTATCTCCACGAAGGACTACCTCTATGGGCTTCGATTGGGCGAAGAAACAGTCATCGAAGTCGAACCGGGAGTGAGCCTCTACGTGTCTCTGGACACTATTTCAGAACCTGATGACCACGGAATCCGCACGGTGATGGTGGCACTGAATGGGCAAGTTAGGCCCGTCAGCATTAAGGATGAGTCCATCACAGTGACGGTGGCAACGGCAGAAAAAGCGGATCCGGGCAACCCCCAGCATGTGGCGGCACCGTTCTCAGGGATCGTTACCCTCGCGGCAAAGGAGGGCGACACCGTTTCCGAAGGCGACATCGTCGCCACCATTGAAGCGATGAAGATGGAAGCGGGCATCAGCGCTGCCGCCAGAGGCACGATTGTGCGGGTGGCCATTCCCGTGACCCAGCAGGTGGAAGCCGGCGACTTGTTGGTGGTCATCGCCTAGGGTGAGCTAAAACTAAGGTCAGGTCGGACGCCATGGCGTAGGCTAGTTGTTCCAAGAGAAGGACTTTGAATGGCTAAACGCCCCGCATCAAAATCTTCCCCCGAAGTGCCCGAACAAATAGGGGCCGGGGACAATATTGAACTTCACGATGCGACGGTTGACCCCTCAGCGGTGTCTGGAGAGGAGGCGGAAACAATCAGTGTTTCCGCCGAACTCTCGAACAACGATGACCTCTATCAACGCCGCCCCGAGAATCGCGGATCTTCGCCAGAGTCATCAGCGATGTTGACCGATGACCGACTCATTGACACCACTGGTCGGTACCGTCAAGTTCCGGAAGGGTTCTTGCAACGCAGCGTCTATGAAATGTCTTTTCACTTGGTCAACCTTGGCGATTCCCGCGCTGTCCGCGATCGCAAAGAAATGGATGCGCGGATTGGCATCCCATTCGAGCGGGGGGCAAAGTATGTGCCAATCCTGACAAGAAAAGGCGGCGTGGGAAAAACCACAGTGACAACCTTGCTGGGCATGGCGATGGCTTCCGTTCGAGAGGACCGGGTGCTTGGTATCGACGCCAACCCAGACCGCGGAACTCTTGCCGAGCGTGTTCCTAGAGCTTCCGGGGCGACCGTCCGGGATGTGGTAAAACTAGCTGCGGAAATTCAATCGTTTACAGACTTTGCGGGACTGGTGTCTAGGGATAAAACTCGGCTGCACATTCTCGCCTCCGATACCGATCCCTTGTTGTCAGAAGCCTTTGACGAAAACGATTACAACGTGGTGGCGGACCAAGCCGGCAGGTTTTACTCTGTAGTGCTCACAGACTGTGGAACAGGTGTCGTTCACTCAGTCATGCGCCCCACTCTCGAGCGGGCAAATGGTTTAGTCGTGGTCTCCGGAGGCAGTGTTGACGAGGCCCGCTTGGCGTCAGAAACCCTGACCTGGCTGGAAGCCAATGGATACGGGGACTTGGCGAAGAACGCGGTGGTGGCACTCAACACTGGCACCCAAGGCACCAATGTCGTGAAGCTGGATGAAATCGAAAGACACTTTGCCTCGCGAGCTCGCGCAGTTGTGAGAATTCCCTACGACCCCTTCCTCGCAGCGGGATCCGTCATCGATTGGTCTCGCCTCAGCCCCTACACCCGTGCAGCAGCCAGGGAGCTCGCTGCTTTAGTGGTGGAGGGAATGCGCGAGCGCACTGAAGCCTGATCATGGCGGTGCGTGCCATCCGGCTTTTTGGGGATCCCATCCTGGCCTCGGCCACGGATCCTCTCGACCCGAAGAGTGTCCGCGCACGGGAGCTGGTGACTGACCTCCTCGATACGGTTGCGCTCCCCGGTCGCGCCGGGTTAGCAGCCAACCAGATTGGCGTGGGGCTTTCTGCTTTTAGTTACAACATCGATGGCGAAATCGGCTATCTCCTCAACCCCGAACTAGTGAAAGTGTGGGGGGAGAGGGAAGAGGTTTCTGAGGGGTGCCTGTCCGTTCCAGGGTTAACCTTTCCCCGGGAGCGTTACCCTCACGCAATCGTGTCCGGATACACACTGGAGGGAGAGCTCCTGGAGGTGGAAGGCGAAGGGCTGATGGCGCAGGCGCTCCAGCATGAACTAGACCACCTTGCGGGCGCCCTCTATTTTCAAGGCCTCACTCCGGAGCACAAAAAGAAAGCCCTTCGGGCCATCCGGGGATCGGACTGGTTTCGTTAGGAACTGATGGAGATTCCCTGAGTTTCGGGGGAATCGGAATACATCTGCTCCAACTCTGTCCCAAAGTCACGCAAGATTTCGGCGCGCTTGATGCTCATCTTGGGCGTGAGGTGTCCCGACTCTTCGGTGAATTCGGTGGGAAGAATGACAAACTTTCGCACCGATTCGGCCCGTGAGACCCGAGAGTTGGCCCCGTCGATGGCCCTTTGAACTTCTGCAAGCACCGCCGGGTGGGTGGTTGCCTCCTGGAGGCTGATTTTTTCACTCACACCATTGTTTGCCAGCCAGGCATCAATCATTTCCGAATCGAGGGTAACGAGTGCGGAAATGAAGGGCTTTTGATCCCCCGCCACAACGACCTGTCCGACAATCGGATTGGATCGAATCGGGTCCTCCAGGTAGTTGGGGGCAACGTTCTTGCCTCCGGCGGTCACAATAATCTCCTTCTTTCGACCCGTAATCGTGAGATAACCATCATCATCGATGCTGCCGATGTCACCGGTGCGGAACCAGCCATCTTTGGTGAAGGATTCCTGGGTGGCGGCCTCGTTCTTCCAGTAACCATCAAAGACGTTGATACCTTTGACCTGGACTTCGTCGTCGCCGTCGGTGCGGATGGATACCCCCGGTAGTGCGGGGCCACAGGTGCCGATCTTAAACTTCGTCACCAGGTTCTCCGTCGCCGGTGCCGTGGTTTCTGTCAAACCGTAGCCCTCGAGGATTTTGATTCCAAGGGTCCGGTAAAAGTGCCCCAAGCGCGTACTCAGTGGCGCAGAACCAGACACCGCGTAAGCAACCTTTCCACCCATCGCCTTCTTGAGTTTGCTGTAGACCAGGCGATCAAAGAGCTGGAATTTGAGTTTCAGCGCAAAAGGAACCGAGCCCGCATCGAGTGCCTGGGAATATTCCACCGCGGTGTCAGCGGCAATCCGGAAGATTTTTCCTTTGCCACCGAGTTCGGCTTTCTGCTCTGCAGAATTAAAGACCTTTTCAAAAACCCGCGGCACGGCAAGCAGGAAGGTTGGTTGGAAAGACCCCAGGGAGGGCAGTAGCTGTTTGGTATCGGCTTGGTGGCCGATTCTGGTTCCCGTGTGAACCGCTAACACGGAAATGAAACGCGCGAAGATGTGGGCCGTCGTGATGAAGAGAAGGGAGGTGGAGCCTGGCCCGACCACTTCCTTCATGGCAACCGCGGAGTTGCGCGTCAGTTCGACAAAGTTGGAGTGGGTCAGCATGCAACCTTTGGGTTGTCCGGTGGAACCCGAGGTGTAAATCAAGGTGGCGAGGTCTTTTCCCTTGGCCGTGGTTCGACGCTTTTCCAACTCTTCATCGGTTACTTTGTCGCCCTTGGCGACAAGCTTTTCCAAGTCGCCCAGGTGCATCTGCCACACGTTTGTGACGGCGGGCACATCGCCGGCAATTTCATCAAAACGTTGGAAGTGCTCGGCCGTTTCGACAATTACCGCTAGCGCTTCGGAATCTTCCAGTGTGTACTGAACCTGACTGGGTGCGGAAGTTTCATAGATAGGGACCATGACGGCGCCTGCGAACCACAGCGCAAAGTCAACTAACGTCCACTCGTAACGGGTTTTGCACATGAACCCGACTTTGTCGCCGGCCTTGATACCGGCGGCCATGAAGCCTTTTGCCAGGGCGACCACTTGAATGTGGAATTGAGAGGTGGTGAGGTCGGTCCAACCCCCGTCTTCGGCGGGGAGCGCAAAGAGAAGGCCGGTCGGGTCGAGAGCGACCCGGTCTATGAGCAGTTGGGTCGCGTTTGCCTGGGGGTCGGCGGGGACAACGGCGGGGGTGCTGAACTCTTTCACGGTAACTCCTTTGGTACCTCTGAATAATGTCTCCCACTCTAGAGCTAATTGTCCGCCGCAGATGCGGGGAGCCGCCGGGTGGGCCAATAAACTGGAGTTGTGGAGGCAATCGGGATTGACATTGGTGGCACCAAGATTGCTGCCGGGAGGGTTGACCCATCCGGTGGGGTGCAGGACCTTATCTCTCGGCCCACCCCGCGAGACCAACCAGAGGCCATCATTTCGACCGTGGCAGAGCTGGTCTTGGAGCTTGACCAACACGAGGTGATTGAGACCGTGGGCGTGGCTGTGGCAGCTTTTTTAGATCGCGACCGTGACCGGGTATATCTTTCACCCAACATCGCCTGGTCTGATTTCCCCCTTCGAGAGCGATTAGAAACCGCCCTATCTCGGCCCGTCGCGCTGGAAAATGATGCAAACGCTGCGGGGTGGGCTGAGTATCGTCACGGTGCCGCTCGGGGAGCGCAGTCGATGGTGATGCTGACCATTGGAACCGGGGTGGGTGGGGCCATTATCGATCGGGGGTCACTCCTCATTGGCGGCTATGGCGTGGGGGCCGAATTGGGACACATCGTGGTCGAACCTTCCGGGCGGGCGTGTGGCTGTGGCGCGAAGGGGTGCCTGGAGCAGTATGCCTCCGGCACGGCGCTGGTTCGAGACGCTGGAACGCTTCTGAGTAGGGATGTATCAGGAGCAGAATTGATGGCACTCTTGAAAGAAGGGAACTCTCTTGCCCACCAAGCTCTCGAAGGGGTGGGGGACTACCTCGGCCGCGGCATCGCTTCTCTGGTGGCCGTTTTGGATCCCGAAGTCATCGTTATCGGCGGGGGGGTGGCGGCTGCAAAAGAGCTGCTGTTAGCTCCCATTAGGGCCTCGTTTGACCGAAACTATGGGCCTTTTGGCAAAAGACCCAGTCCGCGCATCACTGGCGCGGCGCTGGGGAACACCGCTGGCGTGGTCGGGGCCGCCGAAATTGCCCGGTCGGGCGCAATACACTGAAGGTCATGTTTTACTGGTTGATGAAGCACTGGGTGATAGGCCCCTTGTTGACCACGGTGTTTAGGCCGTGGGTGACGGGACTTGAGAACATTCCGCGCAGCGGGCCAGCCATTGTTGTTTCCAACCACCTGTCCCTCGTGGATTCTCTGTTTCTGCCCATGATGGTGGATCGACAAATGGCTTTTTTGGCCAAGAGCGATTACTTCACCGGGAAAGGTCTCAAAGGGTGGTTGATTCGTTTCTTCATGACCTCCTCTGGCCAGCTCCCCATTGACCGCTCAGGAGGGAAAGCCTCTGAGGCTTCCCTCCAAGCCGGACTGGCGGTCTTGGCGGAGGGAAAAGTGTTGGCGATCTATCCCGAAGGGACTCGGTCGCCGGATGGTCGCCTCTATCGAGGCCGCACGGGGGTTGCGCGAATGGTTCTCGAAGCAGGTGTGCCCGTAATTCCGACCGTCATGATCGACACGGATAAAGTGATGCCTCTGGGTTCTTCCCTCCCCAAAGTTCATCGGGTGGGGGTCGTCATCGGCGCTCCGCTTGATTTCAGCCGTTTTCAGGGTATGGAGGGGGATCGTTTCGTGTTGCGCTCCATCACGGATGAAATCATCCACGAGATGCACGCGCTGGGATCCCAGGAATATGACGACGTGTATGCGTCGACTATTCGCAACGCCAGCGCCTAAGCACTCGGCTAGGCTAGCGGCTGGCCCACAACCGTAAAGGACAAGTGTTTCGTGGTGGAATCTTCTGAGCATGTTGTCGCTCCCGCCGCAGGTGTGGTGGAGGGCCTGGACCATTGGCGCACTCTGGAGGCGCACCAGCAACCGCCCTGGCCCGACGCGGAAAAGGCGGCAGCCGTAGGGGCCGAGCTTTCCGAGGTGCCACCTCTGGTATTCGCCGGCGAGGTAGACATGTTGCGCGACCGTCTGGCGCGCGCAGCCAGGGGCGAAGCGTTCCTGCTCCAGGGTGGGGATTGTGCCGAGACTTTTGCTGGCGCAACGGCGGACCAGATTCGCAACCGAGTAAAGACGATTCTTCAGATGGCCGTCGTGTTGACCTACGGAGCATCGATGCCGGTCATCAAAATGGGTCGGATGGCGGGCCAATTCGCAAAACCCCGCTCCAATGATGAAGAAACCAGAGATGGCGTTGTCTTACCCGCCTATCGAGGCGACATCGTTAACGGGTATGACTTCACAAGCGAATCCCGCACGCCTGACCCCGCACGGATGCTGAAGGGCTACCACACCGCTGCCTCGACTTTGAACCTTATCCGCGCCTTCACGCAGGGTGGTTTCGCGGATCTGCGAATGGTCCACAGCTGGAATAAAGGTTTCGCCAGGAACCCTGCGAACTCCCGCTACGAAGGCCTCGCTCAGGATATCGATCGTGCAATTGCTTTCATGGAGGCGGCGGGAGCGAATTTTGATGAACTCAAGCGGGTTGAATTTTATGCAAGCCACGAAGGTTTGCTGATGGATTACGAACGCCCCCTCACCAGGATTGATTCTCGCTCGGGTGAGCCCTATGTCACCTCTGGGCACTTCCTGTGGATCGGAGAGAGGACAAGGGCTCTCACGGGCGCCCACGTCGATTTTTTTTCGCGGGTACGAAACCCCATCGGGGTGAAGCTCGGCCCCAGCACCGATGTCGCAGCCATGAGCGCGCTGATCGAGAAGCTTGACCCCCATCGCGAACCCGGCCGATTGACCTTCATTACCCGTATGGGGGCTGACAAGATTCGTGACACTTTGCCACCACTCTTAGAAGCAACCAAGGCGCTGGAAGTGCAACCTCTCTGGGTTAGCGACCCGATGCATGGCAATGGCATCACCACGCAGACTGGTTACAAGACCCGACGCTTCGATGACGTAGTGACGGAAGTCACCGGTTTCTTTGAATCCCACCGAAGCGTTGGCACCCACCCCGGTGGGATCCACGTGGAGTTGACCGGCGATGATGTCACCGAGTGTTTGGGCGGGTCCCAGAATATTGATGAGTTGGGTTTGGAGACCCGCTATGAATCTTTATGTGACCCGCGGTTGAACCACCAACAATCCTTGGAGCTGGCGTTCCTTGTGGCGGAAGAGTTGGCTCAGCTCTAAACGAAGCTGCGCAGAGTGATGGTGGTACCTCTCACCACTTCTTGACTGGCACTGGGGTCGATGCTGGTCACCCGGGCGAATGAGCGGTCCCAATCTGATTCCGGATATTCTGATCGGACTTCGACGCTGAAACCGAGTGATTCCAATTCTGCCTTCGCGTCGGCAATGGTGTCGCCCACCACGTCGGGCACCATTACCAGTTCGGGCCCCCGTGAGACAACGAGGGTGAGGGTGTCGCCTGGGGCGAAGGTTTGGGTAGTGGCGGCAAAGATCTCGACGACGGAGCCCTCGGCAATCGAATCGGAGTAGGCGCCATCGCCACCGACGACTCCGCTGAGTCCGACCTGGTCGAGCATCGTTTGGGCTTCATCCACGGTGAGCCCGGTGACATCGGGAATGACACCCGCCGAGAGGACGGCGTCGAGCGTGGAGCCAGCGAGTATTTCGCTCCCGGGGGCCAGGGCAAGCCCGGAGGTATCGGTGAGGCGCAGCAGTGTTCCCTTCGCCGCTCTGGCACTAAATTCTTCCCTCGTCACTCCCAGTATGAGGTTGAGTTCCTCCAGCAGGGCGCGGGCGCCCTCTAGCGTTTCCCCTGCCAACGAGGGGACGCTAACGGGGTTGGGGCCGAGCGACACAATGAGCGTCACCTCAGTGCCCTTGTCCACGTTCTCGCCAGAGCCGGGTGACGTTCCCTTCACGGTGCCGGCGGACAGGACAAGGTCAAATTCTTCCAGCGGTGTTGCTGACACCACCAACTCCGCTGCCACCAGAGTTGTGGTGGCACTGCTAACGCTGATTCCGGAAACGTCGGGGACGGTGGTCATCGCCCCCGGCCCATTCGCCCACCACAACGCGGCTCCTCCTCCACCTCCAATGACAACCACGAGGATGAAGGCGCTGATCCATGCCCACTGTGACCCGCCACGGTTGCGACGGCGCGCAACGGGTACTTGAGGCGGGATCTCCGCGGTGTCTTGGGAAATAATGCCGATGGAGGAGGTGGGTTCTAAACCATCAAACACACCGGCCTTGGGGTTCAGAACCTGGGTTTCCTCCAGGTCTAGAGGGGACATTCGCTTCGTCATGGCGATCGTTTGATCGAGGGTTCGAAGCGGTTGGGTGTGGGGTGCACCTACGAGGGACTCTAAGGAACGGACGTGTTCCAACACGGCGCGAGCGTGGGGAGGTCTCTCATCCGGCGAGCGACGCGTGCACCAGTCAACGAGTTCGTCAAAGGCAGCGGGGATGTCAGGGTTTTTCGTGCTGGGGGCGGGGACAATGTCATTCGCGTGTTGGTAGGCAATGGTGACTGCTTGATCGCCCTGGTAGGGCTGTTCACCGGTCAACATTTCAAACATCATGATGCCCAGGGCATAGATGTCACTTCGCAGGTCTGCCTCGCCCCGAGAAATCAGCTCGGGGGAGAGGTAGGCGATGGTCCCCAACAGAGCTTGAGAAGTTGCGGTGTTGTGGGTGGAAGCTCTGGCAAGGCCGAAATCAGCTATTTTGATGCGACCGTCATCCGCAAGCAGAAGGTTTTCGGGTTTCAAGTCCCGATGCACGATGCCCGCCGTGTGGGCTGCGTCGAGACCGTTGAGCACCGCGGTTACGATGTCAAGGGTTTGCCCCACGGTGAGGGCTCCAAAATCCTGCAGCAACTCTCGCAGCGTGATGCCTGGCAAATATTCCATCACGATGTAGGTGAGGGCGCCTTCTTGGCCCTGATCGAAGACATTGACGATGTTTGGGTGCGCAAGGCGAGCTGCTTGCCTCGCTTCTTGGATGAAGCGCCTGGTGAACTCAGCATCCTCGGCGAGGTGAGGGTGCATGACCTTGATGGCCACAGGTCTCTCTAGGCGCTGGTCGAGTGCCTGATAGACGGTAGCCATGCCCCCGCGTGCGACCCGGCTTTGAATGAGATAACGACCATCAACCAGCAGCCCCACAAGAGGGTCAGTGGTGGGAATGTCCATTCTGTGAATTGTACGCAGGAAGAGCTAACCTAGCCGGTTGCCACTCCACTACGTTAATTCATAGAGCCAGGCCCAGGCGCTAGCTTCCCATTTTGCATAGGCCTCCGGATACGCTGAAATTTGAACCCGCTGGGCGGCATTGGTCAGCGTCATTGTTTGCCAACCGGAAACATCGAGCAACCCGCGAGTGCGTCCCTTGTTGGGGTTAGAAGCGCCTCCTAAGAACAATCGCGTGGCGTATGCCGGGTCAAGGAGTTCCTCCGCGGTGCCCCAGCCGGTGGAGGGCCGCTGCTGGTAGAGACCGACCGAATCGCGATCGCCCCAGTTGATGTTGCGCAGAGACGACTCTTGCATGGCGGTGGCGAGGGCGATCACGATGCCGTAATCGGGAACTCCCAGCTCTCGACCGACATCAAGAATAATCTGCGCGTTCCCTCTGCGTTCATCATTTAGAGGAGTGATGCTTCCACTGACGGGCTGGCCTACTCCGTTTGGCACAGCTTCTTCATCTGAAACTTCGGCAGCGGAGGGCGACGGGGACAAAGTTTCAGCAGAAGCCTGCACAGGAGCCGGGGCGGCGGGGGCCGGAGTCACTTTTGCGACGACCTTTTTCTCTGGCACCTTCACCGTGATGAGGGCGGGGCTCTCTAATAACTCGAGGTCGGCTGAATCGAACGCGGGAGATGGCTCTGCGTCATCCTCGGTCGCGGTGGCCGCTTCTGTGCTCTCAAGTGATGCAGCGATGATTGTGGGGAAAACGGGAGCGGGGCTTACCGCGTCTCGGGACACCACGTCTTTGGTGACGCCGGGTAGGGAAATAAACTGCCCCGCATAAATGACAGCGCCCTTGCCCAGGTCGTTGTGTTCGAGGAGCGCTTCGGTAGAGATGCCGAGGCGATCCGCGATCTCACTGGCGGTTTCCCCGTGTTGCACGAGGTAGCCATCACCCAGAACTCTGGCAGGCGATGCTTGCCGCTTCTTTGTCGGCTCGGGTGTGAGCTTCAGAATCTGCCCTTCATGAACCACGGCGTCCCAGCCCAGTCCATTGAGGGTCAAGATTGCTGGGGTGGGAATCCCGAACCGATCGGCAATTCCGGAAACACTGTCGCCTGATTGGACCGCGTAGGTCGCCGGCACTTCTGACCCCGTAGCGCTTAATATTCCCTGGGCGATGGGGAGAAAAGCTGTTTGCAGTCGGTCAGAAAAACTGGGGCGCGCGTCAGATTGTTGGGTGTTACCGCCTGCGCTCTCGGTTTCACCCGGAGCGAGGGACGCGATGCCGGGAGTGGCGATGACCCCGGTAGCGAGAGTCCCCGTCATGATCAGGGGGATGCTGGAAAAAACCCGCTTCCGGAACGAGCCAGGACCGGTGGGGCAGGGTGGGTCGAACCGAGCAACCCGCGGAGCAAGGTCGCGAAACACTCGACGCTCAAGGCTCTCCACAGGCTCCTCTAAGGAGGAGTGCGGGAGCTCGGTTTCAGACATCAAGTCCTATCGTGTCGCGAATGTGCGCTCAGATGCTGAGCGACCCTCCGCAATTAACGGTGTCACAGGATGATACTCGAGTCAATCATTGTTGCTGCTGTGGCGAGAGTTAATCTTCCCGAAACATTTGTTTTGTCACTCCACGAGCCGAATGTCTGACAGAGTTAGCCTGTGCTCCCCGAAGAAACCTCCTGGCTCACCGTCCCCGATGTCGCGGAGCGGCTTGACACCATCCCTGGCAAAGTTCGCCGGCTTGTCGAAGATCGAGCTCTCTTAGGGCAAAAGATTGAGGGCGTCTTTTGTATTCCCGAAGCTTTTCTTAACGGGGAGGAGCCACTGAAAGACCTGGCGGGAACCGTGATTGTTCTGCTCGATGGCGGATTTAGCGAAGAGGAAGCGGTGGAGTGGCTACTGAGCGATCACGAAGGATTGGGTGTCACCCCGGTGGAAGCGATTCGCTGGGGCCGCAAAACAGAAGTTCGAAGGGTCGCTCAAGTTCTTGCACTCTAAGCGTTTCCCCTAGGACTGACGCTGTGTTACCGCGGCCGCTAAGCGACTGAGTTCCTTTTTTGCCCCTGGCGCGATTCGTGCTGACTCCAAGGCAATAAGCGCATCTTCTGCATACTGATCGATCAGCGCTTCCACTTCTTCCACAGCCCCGGTCTGGCGCAGCGTTGATTGCAGAACTTCAATCTGTTCACCCGTCAAGCTCCGATCGCCCAATAGTTCGTTGAACAGGCTCTGCGCACCAGGTGGCATTGACTGTTCTCCCAGGGCTATCAGGGCGGTTCGTTTGCCTTCGCGCAGGTCATCCCCTGAGGGTTTGCCGGTGACTTCGGAGTCACCAAAGACGCCGAGCAGGTCATCGCGCAGTTGAAAAGCGATGCCCAGGGGAAGCCCAAAAGCGGAAAGATCTTCCAGCACCTCCGCGGTGGCGCCGGCGAGTGATGCCCCAATGAGAAGGGGGGCTTCCATGCTGTATTTGGCCGATTTATAGGTCACCACGCGGAGCGCTCGCTCCAGTCGCTCGTCCAAGGCGGTGTGAAGCCAGGCTGCTTCTTCATGGATATCTAAGTACTGCCCCAGCGTTACTTCCTGGCGCATTCTGGTGAACTCGGTTCTTGTGGCGTGCGCCACGGTCGGGTCTTGCTGGCTAAGTGCTTCGGTTAACAAGTCGTCGCTCCACGCCAGAAGAAGGTCACCCAGGAGCAGTGCGGTGGATTCGCCAAAACGAGCGCCCCCACCGGAGTATCCGCGTTGATGGTGGATTGATTCAAAGCTGCGGTGTGCGGAAGCGAAGCCCCGGCGGGTATCCGAGTTGTCCATAATGTCGTCGTGGACGAGAGCGGCAGCGTGAAACACTTCGAGCGAGGTCGCCAAAGAAACCACGGGTTCAATGTCCGAGAGTGTCTCCGTCCCGCCCACCTGATCAATCGCATCGAGGGAGGTCTGCGCAGCGCGCCATCCCCAGTAGCAAAATCGGGCGCGGAAGCGCTTGCCGTTACCGAGAAGGTTTCGGGCGTAGTCAGCGAGATGACCGAGATCAGGCGAGATGACAGCCATCACTTCTTCTCGCGAAGAAAGGAACGAGGCGAGACGTTCATCGACAACTGTGACTAACTTAGTTTGCTCCGGCACCGTACTAGCCTATCCACAGGAAACCGGGCTAAAATGATTTTATTGTTCCGACCCGCAGGAGACCGTAATGCCACTATCCGAGAACGAGCAACGCCTTCTCGATGAGATGGAACGCAACCTGTACAAGAACGAGGCTGACGTTATGTCCACTAGCGGGCTCGTTCGCGCCCCGAACTACACCGCCATTGGGATAGGGGTAGTCGTTGGCCTCGTGGGAATCGTCACGATGATCATCGGAGTGTATGTGGATGTGACGCTCGTGGGAATTCTCGGTTTCGCCGTTTTGTTCTCAGGTGTCCTGGTAGCAGCGACTGTCCCTGCCAAGCCCTCCGTCGCGGACGTTCCCTCACGTGCCAGTGTTCAGGGCCGAGCCCCGTCGCAGGCGAGCCTTATGGATCGCTTGAATGAGCGCTGGGATCGCCGACAAGGTGGAGGCAACCTGTAGCCAAAGTGGAGGGAAAACCCTCCACTAGACACAGTCGAACCGGCCCCGAGGGGCCGGTTTTTTGTTGTCCCTGCCTCTCGATCCCTGTCGTTGAGGGGTGGGGAGCCCGTGGTGCGTTGCACCAAAAAATTGTCACAAAGTGGTGCATTTTGGAGAAAAGTGGAGTAAAGTGGTGAATGCTTCCAATTGGCCGGAATGTGAAAGGGGGGCGCGATGTTCTTGGGTACGCACGCTCCCAAGCTCGACGACAAGGGTCGAGTCATCCTTCCCGCCCGGTTTCGGGAGGAATTGGCCAACGGTTTAGTTCTGACGCGGGGGCAAGAGCGTTGCATCTACGTCTTCACAGCCAAAGATTTCGACACTCACGTGGAGCGACTTCGGGATGCTCCCCTCACCTCTAAGGCGGGGCGTGACTTTTTGCGGCTGTTCCTCTCCGGGGCGAGTTCTGAAATTCCGGATAAGCAAAACCGCGTCACCGTCCCTCCTGCCCTTCGCGACTACGCGGGGCTCGAGCGTGAATTGACCGTCATCGGTGCAGGAAACCGCGCCGAGATTTGGGCGACGACCGCATGGGACCAGTACTACAGCGATCGCGAGCAAGCCTTTTCCGAGACCGAGGAGGAGGTGATTCCCGGACTCCTGTAATCCCGTGTTCGTGACTCCCGTCCGTTCGCCCTGTATCACCTTCCCCGGTTCCAGGTCGAAAGAACGGAGGGGAATCTCGAATCCGGGCCCAGGACAGGGCCATCGATGATGACAACGTATGAACATATCCCCGTAATGCGAGATCGCGTTCTCGAGCTGTTGGGTCCCGCTCTGGGCCACGAGGGCGCGCTACTGGTTGATGGCACTCTCGGATTGGGCGGTCACGCCGAGGCCTTCCTCGAAGCATTTCCCGCACTCCGCCTGCTCGGCATTGACCGAGACATCGAGGCGGGGAACCTCGCGTCCCTCAGGCTGGCGCGCTTCAGCGACAGATTCACTTTTCACCACGGGCGCTACGACATGATGGCAGCAGCGTTAGACCATCATTTTCCAGGAGGCGAACCTGCGGGAATTCTCTTGGACTTGGGGGTCTCGTCGCTTCACCTAGATAAGCCAGAACGCGGCTTCTCCTATTCCGTGGATGCGCCCCTGGACATGCGCATGGACGTGAGCGACGATGTCACAGCAGA
>JAFMDO010000044.1 GCA_017857245.1 Pontimonas sp. | reverse complement strand
GGTGGTGTCCTGTCACTACGGGGACCTCTTCTGGATGAGGCATCTCCTCGATGAGGTGGCACGGCACTCCGATGAAAGAGTGAAAGAAGCGGTCATTGTGGACCAATCGCGCGGGAGCGCGAAAGAAATTTCTGCCATGCCCCTGGTTCGAGAAGTGTTGACCTTTGAACCCGATGCCCAACAAATCGCCGTGGAAGGTCACGATCATCCTTACGCCTTGGATCGGGCGATCCACGACACAGTGTTCACCACATCACACGTCATCGTGATGGATTCGGATGCCTTTCCTGTCAGTGCTGGCTGGCTGGATGCCTTGGATGATATTTCTTTGGCTCTCGTGCCCGGGAGCAACAAAAACACTCATCCCTGCTTCATGGTGTTCCCCGTTGCCGATATTCCCTTGGTGAGCTTTTCCGAGGGGTATCTGGAGCGCGCGAGCCGCAAGGGCGCACCCGACACCGGGCGTCGGGTGGGAGTGCAATTGAAGGAGGCAGGACGACACGTCACCCTTCTCGAGCACACCGCTGCCTTCAATGGTTACCGTGGCTCGTTTTACCTCGATGGCACGGTGTATCACCACGGTCACGGGTCCTTTATGGCCGGTAATCACGCCCAGTACAAAGGGTTTGTTTCTCAAGCCAGCGAGAAGCTTTATCGCAGAAGAATCCAGAGTGGGCATTTCACCCTCAGCCCGTTGGATATCCCAGGATTGTTCATTCGCTATGTGTGGCGGAGGTTTGCTAATCGCATTCGTATGGCCGTGCTGGGGCCAGCGGCAAAACCTGAGTAGCTAGACCAGTAGTTGGTGTTCCGCGAGGTTTCGATAGAGGTCTGAGCTCTCTAGCAACTCCTCGTGGGTTCCTCGGGCATCAATGCGCCCGTCTTTCAGCACCACGATTTGATCGCTATCGACCACGGTGGCAAGACGGTGGGCAATCACAACCAGGGTGCGTTCCTTGGACACTTTGTCGATGGCGTGCTTCATCAACAGCTCATTGGGTCCATCGAGGGACGATGTTGACTCATCCAGAAGCAAGATAGCGGGTGCTTGCAACAGCGCCCGGGCAATGGCAAGGCGTTGCCGCTCTCCCCCGGAGAGCAAAACGCCACCCTCGCCCACCTCGGCATCGAGTCCCTCACGGTCGCGGGAAAGAATCTCGGAAAGATTGACTTCTGCGAGCACTGCTTCGAGTTCACTGTCGGTGGCATCGGGGGAACCGATAAGGAGGTTGTCTCGAATAGTTCCGGCGAGCACGGGCGCGTCCTGCTCGACGTAGCCGAAGTGGCTTCGCAGTTCAGCCCGGGGAATGGTGTGGGCATCTTTCCCAAACACGCGGATGACCCCACTGGTGGGGTCATAGAAGCGCTCCATGAGAGACAGAACACTGCTCTTCCCGGCACCGCTGGGGCCAACAATTGCTGTTTTGCTGCCCGTAGGGACCGAGAAGGATACGTCCTCGAGGACTGGGCCCTTGGTATGAGGCGTCATCGTAATTTTCCCGGTGGCGAGAGATTCCTCGCCCAACGTTTCTGCGACGAGCTTTTCCGCTTCCGTCTTGTGGGCTTTTTCGGGGTAGCTAAAGGTCACCTGAGAAAATTCGATGGCAAGAGCTGCGGAGTGGTCGCTGTCTTTCCCCGGGGCGACAGTATCGTTGTCCGTTTCTGAGGGAAGAGTGATAATTTCTTGGATCCGACCCAGCGCGCCGAGCGCTTGGTTGACAGAGGTGATGGCGCCAAAGGCTTGCCCCAAGGGCATGATCATCATGAACAAAAAGAGGATGAACGCGACGAGATCAGCAATCGGCAGTGCGCCACTCGCCACCCGGTAACCGCCGACGCCGAGCACGACGAGGAAGGCGATTTGCAAGGCAATACCTGAAATGGGCACGACGAGGGCAGAAATTTTGGCAACGGCGATACCTAAACGCCAGGCACCTTCGGCATCTTTGCCGACACTCTCTATTTCGCGCTCGGTGGCGTTGGCGGCGCGGACCGTGCGAACCGAGCTAATCGCGCGCTCCACGCTCGAGGTGAGGTCCCCGACCTTATCTTGGGCTTTACGGCTGGCAACTCGGATGCGACGAGAGAGGGTCACCACCGCGGTGACCGCGATGCTGACCACCAGGGCAGTGAGAAGGAAAAGAATGGGGTCGAGGTAGAGCATCGCGATGACTGCGCCGACAAAGGTGAGGGTGCCACCGACGGCCTCCACCAACCCCTGAGTGAGCACTGCTCGCAGCAGGGTCGTGTCGCTTCCCACGCGAGACACCAGGTCACCGGTCCGACGTTGATCAAATTCCGCTACGGGAAGGTTGAGCATTTTCGCGACGAGAGCTTTTCGGCTTGAGAGGACCACCCCTTCGCCGGTGCGCTGCAAAAGGTAGTGGCGGAAACCAGACAGGGCAGCAGAAATCACGACCAGCCCGACGAGAGCCCACACCAAAATCCCTAGAGGCTCCGACTCCCCCACAAGCGTGATTACTTGGCTCACTACGAGTGGTTGGGCAAGGCTCGTCAACGCACCGGCAACGCTTAAACCAATGACGATGGAGAGAACTCGTTTGTGTTCCATCAGAAACGGCAAAAGTTGGCGGAAGGTAGCACGCGGCGAACCGTCATCGGTATCGCGGTAGTTCGTTCCGCGTCGACGTGATCCAAAACCCATACTCATGAGCACTCCTTACCCAGGGACTCTTAGAGTGTGCCCTACCTCGACTTAGACATGGCTGATGTTCGCTCGCCGATAAACTCGCAGGATGGCAGCCCCCGGTTCATCCTTCCGCGCCCCTAGGCGCTCCAAAGCTGTGGGCGCCCTGCGAATCCTGCGGATGAAGTGGGGGCACCTGCGTCGGGGGAGTCCAGAACCAGCACCGGTGGGCAGGCCCGATTACTATTCACGGGAACTTTCGCCGGCTCTTTTTGTTCGAGACGCAGCGATTCTTCCCCAGAGGACCTTTTTGGCGGCGGATCATCGCGAACCAGCCGCCGTAGATCTCGGGCGAGAGTGTTTCTCGACCTACGGCGTATATCCGCTGAATTTTTCTTTTCCCCAGCCAGAAATGATGCCCTCCTCCTTGGCAAACCGGCCCCATTTTCTCTCCAGCACAATCCCTGGTGAACCTTTTTCTTTTGATTCGTGGGATGACTATCTCTTGGAATACCAGAGCTCCTACTTCGCTCTATCAACCAAAAAGGGTGGTTGGGACACTTTTCGGCACCTGGAGATTCTTTTTTCTGGAACCATCCCACTTATCCCGCGTTTAGCCAAAGCCAACGCTTTTTCACTGGCTCATTTGCCTAAGCGCGCGCTGATGACGGTGATGGAACAACTCCTTGCCGAAGGACCGGCGATCCCCGATGACCACACCAGGGCTTTTTTTGCGGACTTTGCGTCGCAGAGCTTGTCTTCCCGGGCCATGGCGTCCTATGTGGTCGAGGCAGCGGGTATTCGCGGTTCCCGCATCATGTACCTGGACCATGGACTTGCTGCGCGGACAGATTACCTGAGTGCTTTTACGCTTATTGGATTGCGGCAGTTATTGGGAGAGACCATCATCCCGGGATTCGAGGTCGACTACTTGCTCGATGATTTCTCTGGCAATACGCATCGCCTCTATGGGCGGGGTTTTGGTTACACCAAGGTGTTGCCCGCGAGGCTTCGAAGCCCAGACTCGCTGGATCCTGCGGAGGCGGACACCGTTGCTGGGCAAGCAGACCTGCTGGCGCTCGCGGAAAGCTGCGACTGCATCGTGGTGGGCAACTACGACGGGAATCGAGAGCGGGTCAGTGCTTTAGTGAATGCGGGGATCCCGGAAGCACGCTTTGTCTGCATTCTGGGATCTGATCTCATCCCAGACCGATCCATGCTTGCTCAGATTCGCAAGGGCAAGATGACTTTTTTTGTCCGGGAGTTCCCAGGAATCTAGAGTGCGCGCAGGAGAAGTGCTGTGTGCAGGGCAGCCTCTGCAGCCTCTGCGCCCTTGTCTTCTTCTGAGCCTGGCAAACCCGCCCGGGCTATCCCTTGGGCTTCATCATCCAAAGTGAGAAGGCCAAATCCCACAGGTTTTCCGGTAGACAGAGCGACATCGGTGAGACCTTGGGTCGCTGCGGAAGACACATAGTCAAAGTGGGGTGTTCCGCCCCGAATAATGACGCCGAGTGCCACTGCGGCATCGGCACCGGAGCGCAGTGCAGCCTGGGTCACCACGGGCAATTCGAAAGAACCCGGCACCTGAATGACCTGAATCTTCACACCCGCGCGCTCGAGCACTCGAAGCGCTCCAGCAATAAGTGCTTCAGATATCTCTTCGTGCCACATCCCGGCAACGATCGTGACGCTGAGGCCTTGAGCATTGGCGAGGTCGATACGGGGCGCTCCGTGACCACTCATGGGGTTTCTCCTTCGGTGGGAAGTGTGATGACTCCGGTGTTGAGCTCGCCTGGTAGGTAGTGACCCATGCGGTCACGTTTTGCTTCCAGGTAGGCGGTGTTGACGGCCCCCACACCCACCACCAATGGTGCAAGTTCGGTAACGGTGATGGAGTGCTCTTCTAGTTGGCGACGCTTCTCAGGATTGTTGCTGAGAAGTCGGACACTACTGATGCCCATGTCCGTAAGAATGGCCGCTGCAGCACCATAGTCTCTGGCGTCGGCGGGTAACCCCAGGGCTAAGTTCGCATCCAGTGTGTCCAGCCCCACCTCTTGCAGGCGATAGGCGCGAAGTTTGTTGATGAGGCCAATACCTCTCCCCTCGTGCCCGCGCAGATAGATCACGACACCACCTTCTTCGGCGATGCGGTCCATTGCTGTATCGAGTTGGGGGCCACACTCACACTTGAGGGAACCCATTGCTTCACCGGTGAGGCATTCTGAGTGCAGCCTCACGAGCATTCCCTCGCGGGGGGTCCCAGAGACAATGGCGATGTGATCTGCCCCGGTCGCTCGGTCACGATAAGCGCGGAGGTCAAACACACCGTGTTCGGTGGGGACGCGCGTCTCGACTTCAAAAATCACCCGCTGATCAGCCACGGGTCCCACGCGGGGCGCCAAATGATCGGGGGTAAGCCCGTTTTCGTCTAACTCAAGAATCAGTTGGGCAATGGTCACAACAGGGACGTTGTGGGTTATTCCCATTTCCAAGAGTTCGGGCAGGCGCAAAAGTTCACCGTCATCACCCACCACTTCGCCGATCATTGCCACGGGCTCGAGGCCTGCCAGCTTCATCAATTCCACAGCGGCCTCGGTGTGCCCAGCGCGTTCGCGAACCCCTCCTGGTGCAGCTTTGAGCGGCACAACGTGACCAGGGCGAATCAATGAGGCAGGTGAAGAGCTCGGATCAGCCAGAGCACGGAGTGTTCTGGTTCGATCCGAGGCACTAATACCGGTGGTGATACCGGTAGAAGCGTCCACACTGACGGTGTACGCGGTTTTGCGAGGATCTTCGTTGTTCTCCACCATGGGGGGAAGCTCGAGAGCTACGGCGCGTTCTGCCGGCATAGGGGCGCAGAGGTAGCCAGAAGAGTGCCTGATCGTCCAGCCGACCCACTGCGGGGTGGCCAGTTGGGCGCTGAGGATGATGTCACCCTCGTTCTCGCGCGCTTCGTCATCCACCACAATGATGGGGCGACCTTCGCGAAGGTGCTCGAGGGCCTCTTGGATGGTGCCAATACTCATGCCGAACTCCCTTCCGGGGCAAACTCTTGGAGTCTCAGAACATGGCGCGCAATCATGTCTGTTTCAAGATTCATGACATCCCCTGGGTTTTTTGACCCCAGTGTTGTTGCTGTCAATGTTTCAGGGATCAAGGACACCTCGGCCCAGTCTCGGCCAATTGCTGAGATGGTCAAAGAAACACCATCCAAAGTGATGGAACCTTTGTGGGCAACCAGGGGGGCAATGTCTGGGGCCAAGGAAAAACGAATCACACTCCAGCGCTCTCCCGGTGTGACAGAAAGAATGGTGGACTCGGCATCGACATGGCCTTGAACGATGTGGCCCCCCAGGCGGTCTCCCACCCTTGCGGCGCGCTCGAGGTTTACCCCGGCGCCAGAAATCCAGGTGCTGGCAGTGGAGTGCTGGAGTGTTTCTTTCATCACTTCGGCCACGAAATGCGAGGTCGTGGATTCAGTGACGGTCAGACACACCCCGTTGACAGAAATGGAATCACCGTGGCTCACATCTTCAACGACTAGCGAAGCCGCCACTGTTACCAGGGCGCCCTCGCCACTGGGGTCAAGGGCCGTAATGGTTCCCATTTCTTCAATCAAACCGGTAAACATGGCTATGCATCATCCTTTCGGGGCTTGGCAATGATGAACACATCACTCTCGAAACGCAGAACTTCGTGAATATCAAGGGGAAGGGCCTCGGCCATGGTCGAGACACCCAGATCAGTCAGGGCCAGCTTTGGCCCACCCAAAAGCATTGGCCCCAGAGAAATGTGGACTTCGTTACAGAGTCGCTGCGCAAGGAATGCGCTCGCAAGGGTGGGGCCGCCTTCAACGTATGCACTTCGAATGCCCTGGTGAAAAAGACTCTCCATCAGTTGATCGAGATCATGGCTGTCGTGGTGGGTGAAACCACCGGGATGAGTCCGGAGGAGAGCAGTGTCTGGCACAGCTCGCTGCCCCACGACAACAGCGTGGGGCTGGTGGTCCATCAGTGATCCATCCCTGTTTCGCGATGTCAGGGTGGGGTCATCGGCAAGAACTGTTCCCGTGCCCACAACAATCGCATCATGACGCGAGCGATCCAGATGCACCCGGTGCCTGGTTTCGGGGCCTGTGATCCACTGGCTCGTGCCATCTACTGCGGCAGCCCGGCCATCCAGCGACATCGCCCATTTGATCGTGATCCACGGCCTGCCCTTGGTGGCGGAGAGTAGCCAACGCTCAATAAGTTCGCGACCCGCAGTCGTTTCCACCCCGGACACCACTTCGATACCGGCGGACCGTAAGACGTCAGCCCCGCCGCCAGAGCCAACACCGGGGTCGGACACGGAGTAAACAACCCGGGCGATGCCGGCGTCAATCAAAGCTGTTGCGCAGGGTCCTGTCTTGCCAGTGTGAGCACACGGTTCAAGGGTGACCACCGCGGTAAGGCCAGTCGCGTCTAGCCCCGTGTCAGCCAGAGCTTTCAGGGCCGTCACTTCCGCGTGCGGGGTGCCAGAGCCTTGATGCCAACCCTCAGCGACGATGGTGCCGGAGGAATCGA
>JAFMDO010000043.1 GCA_017857245.1 Pontimonas sp. | reverse complement strand
CCGCCCTCACGGGATGGACGCTCCTGGCTCTGGCCGCGGTCATGACGCGCAGGGCGGTCATTACGATCGGTGCGCGGAGCGCGGTCATCACGAGCGGGACGCTCGCCACGCGGGGCGTAGTCCTTGCGAGGTGCACGGTCCTGACGGGGGGCGCGCTCGGAACGCTCACCGCGTTCTGAGCGTTCGCTACCTTCCCCAGAGGGCTTGGAACCGTGACGCTTTTTGGAGTCTTGGTAGGAGGTGCGTTTGCTGGGTGGGCGCCACGAAGGAGCCTGTTTCTTTTCGGGCATGGCAGGGAGAAGCTTTCTGTTGATCGATGGGGAGATGAATGTCGAATCGACACCAACCCAAATCACCAGTTGCCAGACCAGGGCTGTTTCAACTACACATGTGGCCGCTCTCACGATTGTGAGGCGATGGACCACTGGCTTAGCCCACAATGGCGCGCCCTTGTTCCGTTTCCTAGGCTAACAGGGTTAGTGCGAAATGAACAGAGCGAATTGCCCAGGGATAGAGTGAGCTGTGCTCTCCACCCTTCACTACACCCGTCGCTTAGTTCAACTTTTTGCTGGCCTGTTTCTCTTCGGGTTCGCTGCGGCCATGATGCTGAGAGCAAGCCTGGGCGTGGACCCGTGGACAGTGTTTGCCGAGGGCATCCACCTCACCACCGGTCTGGGTTTTGGCTGGATCGTCGTCCTCACCAGCGGCGTGGTGCTGTTGTTCTGGATTCCGCTGCGTCAAAAACCAGGCCTCGGCACCATCTTCAATGCCCTCCTCGTGGGACCCAGCATGGAAGTCGGGTTAGCGCTCGTGGAAACACCCGAGCTCTTGGCGCAAAAAAGCTTCCTGTTTGCGGCGGGCCTCCTCATGATGGGTATCGCCAGCGGTTTTTATATTGGCGCAGGATTTGGGCCGGGGCCCCGGGACGGGTTAATGGTGGGACTTCATGCGCGCCTTGGGTGGCCCCTCTGGGTGGGTCGAACAATGGTGGAAGTCATCGTCCTGGGGATCGGATGGTGGCTCGGGGGAAGCGTCGGAGTGGGAACCGTTATTTTCGCCGTCATGATTGGTCCACTCGCTCAGCGTGCCATCAAGGTGTATCGAATTGCTCCCTACCCGCCAAAAGCAATCGGCAAGTAAAGATCTTGCACCCGGTCCTCCAGGGCTGTGTGATCATTTCGGGTGTAAACCCCGCAGGGGACTGCAGTGCAGTCCACATTCTCGTCCGCCGATGCCGGCACTTCGATATACGCGCTAAACGTGCCTGCTTCTGGGTCATCAAAACTGCGCGCTCCAAAGAGTCGCCAGGCCCAGTCATCATTGATCCAATTTGATGCGCCATATTCCACCACATCTGCGATGACTTCGCCGTCTTCTTCCATTTGACCCACGCCGCCCAAGCAGGGTCCAGGCTTGCCTTCGATGGTGTCGGGGACTTTGCACAGGGCGACATAGATGCCCAAATTCGAGTTGTAACCACTCCCGGTGACCACAAGGCGGTCGCCCTTACGGAGGTCATCAAAGCCTCGTGTTGCGTCCTCCAGCTCAGCGGAGAGAATGCGCTGGCGTCCGTCATCTCCGAGCGCCGTCACGGAGCTGGGGAAGCCCTCGACGTTCAAGACCTGACCCGATTTACCTTGAGGTGAGCTGGTGAAAATAGGCACCGCAATCCAGGCTCCCAAGCCCACCGCAACAAGCCCCCCAGCAGCCATGCTCCAGGCCACCACTCGCCACACTGTTCTCTTGGAGGATGCCACGGCCCCAGTCTAGAAGGGATGGGGGTAGCCTCACAGGTGTGAAAATCGGGGAAATGTCGGCTGTTGCTGCAGGTGGCGTTCTGGGCACCCTGGGGCGCATCGCAATCGATGCGGCGCTCTCGGGAACACCGGAGTGGTGGGGTGCCGCCACTCTGACCGTGAATCTTCTCGGCGCTTTTGCCCTCGGCGTCGCGATCGGGCATCGATTGGGATTTCTTTCCCCCGCTCTTCGCGCAGGGGTCACCGTTGGGTTCCTCGGGTCTTTCACGACCTTTTCCGCCATCGCCCTGTTTCTGACCTCATCCCCTCCCCTGATCGCTCTGGCATACCTGGTGATAACCCTCGGCCTGGGGGTTGCTCTCGCGTGGGCCGGCGTTGCTCTGGGCGCGCGCCTCACGCCTCGCAGGCCGGTGCCCGCGTGAGCCTCGCGGCAGTGGCACTCAGCGCCGCTTTGGGCGGTGTGGGAGCAGTACTTCGATGGCTCGTCCTTGAAGGGCTCGGGTCCACCCGATCCTGGTTGGCAATCCTGTTCGTTAACATCGCAGGCTCCGCCCTCGCCGGTGGAGTCGTTGCCTTTCCCTTTGCAGCGGGGTTTCTTCCGCTCGTTACGGGGCTGTGTGGGGGACTGACAACTTTTTCCACTCTTGCCCTTCACCTTGTCCCGGGTCAGCAGACCCGAGGGCTACCCAGGCTTGTGGGTCTGGCTCTCGCTCATTCCCTGGGGGGCGTTGGGGCGTGTCTGGCTACCTACAGCCTTGTTTCCATAGTCCTTGGTTGACCCCAACTACACAGCGGCTGCGTGATAAACTCCGTGAGATTCTGTTGCGGCTTTCACCGTGACAGGCACTCTCGCAGTGGTCAACGTGAACGAAGGAGTGACCCATGGGTCGCGGCCGACAAAAAGCAAAGCACACCAAGGTGGCGCGCGAATTGAAATACTCGAGCCCGGATATGGACCTGAGTCAACTCCAGCGCGAGCTCTCTACTCCCGCAGAATCTGAGAGTCAGTATTCCAGCGACGAGTCCGAAGAAGACTCGAAGGATTAGTTCCCGTACTCGCCCACCAGGGCGACTGCTCCACCACTGACGCCTTTGGCCTGTGTGGTGGGGGAATACCCAGCAACCTCTGAGCCTTGGGTCATCACACCCACTTGCCACGCCGTGTGACCGGCGCGTGCCAAGCTCTTCTTCACCTCGTCAACGAGAGCGGCGTCAACGATGGCAATCATCCCAATGCCCATGTTCCAGGTTTCTTCCAAAGCCTGCAGCTCGTAGTTGCCCGCATCGGCCAGCACACGCATCACCGCAGGAGGCGACCAGGTTCCACGATCGAGGGCGACACCCAAACCTTGCGGGAGGACTCGGGAAAGATTTTGAGCAATGCCGCCTCCGGTGACATGACTCAACATGTGAATCGCACCGGGGTGGGCATCGAGTGCCGACACCAAAGCCTGGGTGTAAAGCATGGTCGGTTCCAGGAGTTCTAATCCGAGTGCTCTCGAAAAATCGGGGTGATGGTCGGTGTACGACCACGCATTGTCAGCAACAATCTTGCGCACCAGGGAATACCCGTTGCTGTGTAGTCCGCTGGAGCCCAAAGCAAGAACCACGTCACCTTGTTGCACGCGCTCGGGACCCAACATCATGTCCGCTTCCACCACACCGGTCGCAGCGCCCGCGACGTCGTACTCGTTCTCTCCCAGCAACCCCGGGTGTTCAGCAGTTTCGCCCCCCACGAGAGACACTCCGGTGGCAGAACACGCGTTCGCGATGCCTTCGACTATGGCGGCAATTCTTTCGGGAACAACTTTTCCACACGCGATGTAATCAGTCATAAAAAGCGGCGTCGCACCGATGACGACGATGTCATCCACCACCATTCCCACAAGGTCGTAGCCAATGGTGTCGTGCTTATCCATCGCGGTGGCAATCGCCACCTTGGTCCCCACCCCATCGGTGGAGGTAGCCAAAAGAGGGTGACGATACGCCGTGAGAAAAGAGGCGTCATAGACACCCGCAAATCCGCCGAGCCCCCCCACGACGCGGGAGGAATGGCTAGCCGTGACGGCTCGCTTCATCAGGTCAACGGCTCTATCTCCGGCACTCGTATCGACGCCACTGTCGGCATAGGGCGAAGAAGAGCTCACGGGCCCATTCTACCGGGGGTGTGAATAACTTCTGCGGGCAGTGGCTCACCCTTCTTACCCTTCTGGGATGAACTCCACTTCTTCTTCCCCCGTTATTTTTTCCCGCTGGGTGTCCTGGCTTGGTGTTCTCATTTTGGGCGCCGGTGTTTCTAGTGCGTCCCTGAGCCCCAGCCAGGCCGGAAGCCCCGCTCTTTCGAGCGCATCACTCCAGTTCTCCGCCACCGACATCAGCCAAGGTGTGCTCGAAGGCGGCACGCCGGTCTCCTACGAGACTGGCGTGGAGGGATGGACGAGGGAAGCATTCGCATCGCTGGGCCTCTTTGGCTTGGAATGGGATTCCCTTGAGGGCGACACACGTCGGATGACCTACTCCGGCAGCACCGAAAGCTCGTCCCTGATTCCGGGCGGAACATCGACCTGGATCACCGCCGGCAATGTGGCCTCCAGTCCCCGCGATTCGATCTTTCTTCGAGAAACACTGGATGTGTCAGGCAACACAGCCCGGTTCACCCTGGCTCTCGAACCCATCGACGGAGACGTCATGCAAGACAAGCGGCTGTATTGGAAAGCTGACCTACCCCCGGGACACCAGAGTGAGTTCACCGGGGCGGGAAGTTCCACACTGGTGGTCTCTGATGGCTCTCACGCACACCCGACTCTCGTGCTGCACGCCACCACGGGCGCCGGGATAGCCACCTGGGGTGGGCCCGCCATATACACCGACGCCCTGACTAACGGCACGTTATCTCCCACCCTCTATATCCACTCGACCAGTGAAGAAGAATTCACCATTGTCATTACCGTGGGAATTATTGATCGTGACCCATGTTCTGAAGTGGCAGCGGCATCATCTGCACACTCGAAGGCTGGCTCCTTTGGTGAGGGGTGGTCAGCCCACACGTCCTGTCTGCAAGCGCCCACCTGGAGCATTCCCGCTGAAGGCGAAACCGAAACCGTGAACCTCGAGACGGGGATTAACCTCGATGGTCTGCCCGAGGGCCACACCACCGACATCACTGTCTCGGGATTGCCTTCCGGCGTTACTGCTGTTCGGGGAAGCGACTCGGGCACGAGGGCATCATTTTCCCTCACGGCATCACGCGAGGTGGCGCCGGGTTCCTACAGCCCCGTGATCACCCGAGAAACTCAGGTCAACTCCTCCGGCGTGGTGACGGTATCTCAACGCGATTGGGTTACCAGCACACTCGTCGTCACCGAAGGTGCGCCACTTCCCGAGGCGGAAGAGGAAGCACCCGTGGCAACGCCGCCCGCGCCGGCAGACACCGAGCCAGCGGAGAACCGACCACAACCACTACTAGCTCCTGCGGTGGAACCAGCAACGGTTGCTCCCTCGCCGCAACCCAGCCCCCTGGTGATTGACCCGCTCCCTGAAGTCCCTGAGCCCCCCGTTCTTTCCGATGAGCCCCCTGCTCCGCGAGTAGAAAGGGACCCCGCGTTTTTTATCCCCCTGGAGCCTGAGATTCCCCAACCCACCAACGCTTCAGCCTGGTTAGGCCTGAGCCTTGCTGTCGTAATGCTCGCCGGAGGATTGATCGCAGCTTTCCGCCGACGCCTTGCCTCCCGAGGCACAACGGACAACGCCTGGGGATAAAAAGGGCTCGCGTCTGGGGCACTAGGCTGGGACGAGACGCTAGCTTTCAGGTAGGAGAATAGCCCCCGAAATGTGTGGCATTGTCGGCATTGTTTCCTCCAGCCCCGTCAACCAGCAGGTGTATGACGCTTTAGCGCTCTTGCAGCACCGCGGACAAGATTCAACGGGAATTGCTACCTCGGATGATCAGACGTTGCACGTCTATAAGACCAAAGGGCAAGTCCGAGAGGGCTACCGCACCAGAGACATGAGGGCTTTGCCAGGAACGGTCGGATTGGGCCACGTTCGCTATGCGACCAGAGGAAATGCGAAAAAAGAGCAGGAAGCGCAACCTTTTTATGTGAACTCCCCGTGGGGAATTGTCTTGGTCCACAACGGGAATCTCACCAATACCCGGGAGCTCACCAAAGACCTTCACCACACGGATCGCCGCCACCTCAACACCACTTCTGACACCGAGCTTCTGGTAAATGTATTGGCCAGCGAATTGCAAAAAGCCGGTGCCACAAATTCCTTCAGCCCCGATGTCGTGTTCGAAGCTGTGTCGCGACTCCACGAGCGGGTGGAGGGGTCCTACGCAGCTCTCGCAGTCATCGCAGGGCAAGGTTTGCTGGCAATTCGGGATCCCTTTGGCATTCGGCCGCTTATTTTGGGCAAGCGCCCTGCCGGTTTAGTCGGGGATGAATGGGTTGTTGCCAGCGAATCGCTGGTCCTCGAAGCCGGCGGCTACGAAACGGTGAGGGATGTCGCACCCGGGGAGGCAATCTTTATTGCCCGCGATGGAACCATGACCGCGCAGCAGTGCGCGAAGAATCCCCGCCTGGCTCCCTGTTCATTTGAGTATGTGTACCTGGCCCGGCCTGATTCAACGATGAATGGTATTTCGGTCTACGAGGCTCGGTTGCGTTTGGGGGAAAAGCTGGCGGACACGATCGCCCGTTATGCCCCCACCGACAGCATCGACGTGGTGATGCCGATTCCTGACTCTGCCAGACCAGCGGCCATGCAGGTGGCACGAAAGCTTGGTATCGAATACCGAGAAGGCTTTTACAAGAACAAATATGTGGGTCGAACCTTCATCATGCCCGGCCAAGCGCGACGCACCAAGAGTGTGCGGGAGAAACTCAATGCTTTGCCGAGCGAGTTTGCTGGCAAGAACGTGTTGATTGTGGATGACTCGATCGTTCGCGGCACGACCTCCCGAGAAATTGTCGATATGGCCCGAGAAGCAGGTGCCCTTTCGGTCACCTTCACTTCAGCGGCCCCGCCCGTTCGCTACCCCCATGTCTATGGAATCAACATGCCCAGCAAGAGCGAGCTGGTCGCAGCAGGGCGAACGATCCCCGAAATTGCTCGCGAAATCGGCGCAGACCACCTGATTTATCAAGAGGTAGAAGATCTCAAGGCAGCCATCATCGAGGGCTCTGAGGTTACGGAGCTCGATATGTCCTGCTTTACCGGGGAATACGTCACCGGATCCGTCGATTCGGAGTATTTGGACTGGGTGGAAAACAACCAGGCTAGCTAAAAGGCCCTAACTCCCGTTCCATTTCTACCTCGCGCGCTTTTTTCCGCGAGAGCGCATCAAGCCCAAGCCACAACAGGATGCCCACGGCGACACTTCCTGTGATGCCATAGAGCGCAAAGTAGGCGAAGAGCGCCGCGAATCCTACGGACGGGTCTGAGGGGAACAAACCCGTGACGATAAGCGTTCCAAAAAATCCGATTCCCGCAAAAACCGCCACAAACGCCGAAAGCTTCGGTGATCGCCGCACTCGAACGCTCTGGCGATCCGAGGGAGGGGTGGTGGACATTCCCTCAGGGTAGCTGGGTAATCGGAAGCCACGCTGTGAGATCAGCCCGCTCCCCCGAGGC
>JAFMDO010000012.1 GCA_017857245.1 Pontimonas sp. | reverse complement strand
GTTGTGAGCGGGATTAGTTTTTATGGAAATTGCCTCGGGTTGCCCAATATTGGCGGCGAAACCTGGTTTGACCCGATTTATCAGGCGAACCCGCTGGTGAATGCTCTCGCGGTCGGCGTATTGCGCCACGAAGATCTCCATCTGGCCAGCGCCACAGGCGCCGGGAACAAAGTTGTCTTGTTCGGCGCCCGAACCGGTGGGGACGGTATCGGTGGAGCATCGATCCTGGCCAGTGAAACCTTTGACGAGGGTGGGCCCACCAAGCGCCCGGCCGTTCAAGTCGGTGATCCGTTCGCAGAAAAAGTGCTCATCGAATGCTGTTTGGAGCTCTTCGCCGACAAAGTCGTCGAAGGGATCCAAGATTTGGGCGCTGCAGGAATCAGCTGCGCAACCTCGGAGCTTGCCGCAAATGGCGGTTCGGGCATGGAAATTTCCCTCGACGAGGTTTTGCTTCGTGACAAGACACTCACGGCGGAAGAAATTCTTATGTCGGAGAGCCAAGAGCGCATGATGGCGATTGTGGCGCCCGAGAAGCTCGAGCGCTTCATGGCCATCATCGAAAAGTGGGAGGTGGAGGCCAGCGTCTTGGGAACCGTAACCGACACTGGCCGCCTGATCATTCACTGGAGGGGCGAGACCATCGTCGATGTTGACCCCGCCACCGTCGCTATTGACTCTCCGGTGTATGAACGCCCCTACCACCGGCCCTCATGGTTAGACGCGCTCCAGGCGAACACCACCGATGATCTTCCGCGCTCAACGAACCGCGAAAAGGTTCGCGGAGAGATCCTTCGCGTGCTTGCCTCGCCTTCCGTCGCGAACATGGAGTGGATCACAAACCAGTACGACCGATACGTCTTAGGAAACACCGCTTTATCCTTCCCCGATGATGGTGGCATGATCCGGGTGGACGAGGAGTCCGGGCTCGGTGTGGCGCTGGCCACAGATGCGAACGCCCGCTTTAGCTACCTCGACCCCTATCGCGGTGCGCAGCTAGCTCTTTCGGAGGCGTATCGAAACGTCGCGGCAACCGGGGCAAACCCAGTCGCAGTCAGTGACTGTCTAAACTTTGGAAGCCCGGAAGACCCCGAGGTGATGTGGCAATTTGTGGAATCTGTCGGCGGTCTTGCTGATGGGTGTTTAGAGCTTGAAGTTCCGGTCACTGGCGGGAACGTAAGTCTCTATAACCAAACGGGTACCACTGCGATCTTCCCCACCCCCGTTGTCGCGGTCATGGGGGTTATTGACACGGTCGAACGCCGGCTTCCCAGCGGGTGGCAAGACGATGGCGAAAATCTCTATCTCCTGGGTGACACACGCGCAGAGCTCGATGGGTCTCTGTGGGCTCAAACCCTCCACGACCACCTCGGTGGGATGCCCCCGATTCCTGATTTGCCCGCAGAGAAGGCCCTCGCTGGCCTGATGGTCGCAGCCGCTCGCGATGGAATTGTGACGAGCGCCCACGATGTTTCGACGGGTGGGCTCCTGGTTACTCTCGCTGAAGGAGTACTCCGCCGCGGAGTGGGAGCCAGGGTGTGGGTAGGCGAGATGATGGACACCACTGGACTCGACCTCACCCAGATCCTCTTCTCGGAAAGTGTGGCGCGCATGGTGGTCTCTGTTGCGCGCGAAGACGACGTCAAGTTCCAGGGTCTCTGCCGTGGACGGGGAGTCCCGGTCACCCGGATTGGCGTAACCGAGATGCCCTCCGGCGCGCTAGAAATTGCAGAGGTGGGATCCTTCTCCCTAGAAGAGCTCTCCCGCATCACCCGCTCGACAATTCCTGACGCCCTGGGTCCTGTAGTGGGCTACCAGCCGTCTCGGTAACGCGGCTTGACGGTCACTGGCACGGGGTACGGTAGAAAAACCCATGATTGATTCTTCACGTTTTCTTGTTCCCTCATCCGACTACCAACGTTGGCTCCAGGTTCGCGCAAGTGGCGTCACCGCTACCGCTGTTTCCAAGGCGGTAACACCGGCGGGATTTCGCGAACAGGTCGGGCAAATGAAAAACCCGCGCTCCATTCCCGATAACGACTACATGCGCTTTGGTCGGGAACAAGAAGAGTCGCTGATCGAGAAACTAGCCACCCAGTTTGATTTGCAGGGAAACGACTGGCTCATCGCCAAGGACGATGGCGACGCTAAATGGCAGATGGCAACACCCGATGGCCTTTCCAGCACCCACGAGATGATTGCTGAAGTGAAAACCACGGGCAAGGACTGGGGTGAGTGGCGTTTTGTGCCAGGCCACTACCAACGCCAAGTCCAATGGCAGCTCCATGTGACCGGTGCAACCTCGTGCGTTTTTGGCTGGATGCTGCGGGAAAACATGGGCGGGCAGATGGTGCCTGGCTGGCCGGGACCCAAATTTGTCGTGGTGGAGCGGGACGAAGCCCTGATTGAGCGACTCGTTGAAGTCGCTCACGATCTCTATCGGGAACTACCCCTCGCCAGCAGCTAACTCTTCATGGTGCTGAATTACCTCGGCCAAAATGAAGCTCAAGAATTTTTCGGCAAAAGCTGGGTCTAAGTCGGCTCCCTGAGCAAGCTCACGCAAACGGGCGAGCTGAGCGGCCTCCCGCGCAGGATCAGAGGACGGCATCGACAGCTCAGCTTTCAGGTGCCCCACCTGCTGGGTGGTCTTAAAGCGCTCGGCTAAGAGATGAACCAGTGCTGCATCAATGTTGTCGATGCTCTTGCGCAGGGTCACCAGCTCAGCAGGAAGGGGAGTGTTCATACTCCGACCCTATCGAGCAAGCGAAGGTGCTGACTAGCCCAGAAGATCATGGCGGGCGACGATCGCGTCGCGCCCGGGTCCGACACCGATGGCAGAAATCCTGGACCCGCTGATTGCCTCTAGGGCGAGAACGTAATCTTGAGCGTTCTGGGGAAGGTCTTCGAATTTCCGCACACCGGTGATGTCTTCACTCCAGCCCGGGAAGTATTCATAGACCGGTTTAGCGTGGTGGAAATCTGACTGGGACCACGGGATTTCTTCCACCCGAGTTCCCTCCACGTCATAGGCCACACAGACGGGTATCTTTTCGAGCCCCGTCAACACATCGAGTTTCGTCAACACAAAATCAGTGACGCCGTTAATTCGGGCGGAATACCTGGCAATCGGGGCGTCATACCAGCCACATCGTCGTGGGCGGCCGGTAGTAGTGCCAAATTCATGGCCGTTACTGCGCAGAAACTCCCCGAATTCATCATCAAGCTCGGTCGGAAACGGACCTGACCCCACACGCGTTGTGTAGGCCTTCACGATTCCAATAATTTTATCTAGACGCCACGGCGCAATACCGGTCCCGGTGCTCGCTCCACCGGAGGTGGCGTTGGAGGATGTCACGAAGGGGTACGTGCCGTGATCGACGTCCAACATGGTGGCCTGGCCGCCCTCACACAAAACAGTCTTACCTTCTTCGAGTGCGCGGTGAAGGAGCAGCGCCGTGTCCTGAACCATGGGACGCAACCGGTCGGCATACGAGAGAAGTTCTTCTACAACTTCGTCAACACCAATGGCGCGACGGTTATAAATCTTGACCAGTAAGTGATTCTTGGACTCCAGCGCCCCTTCAACTTTTTGACGAAGAATCCCCTCATCAAAAAGGTCCTGAACGCGGATCCCCACACGGTTGATTTTGTCGGCGTAGGTGGGACCGATGCCGCGGCCCGTGGTTCCGATTTGGCGTTTGCCCAAGAACCTCTCCGTGACGCGATCCAGCGTGCGGTGGTATGCCGTGATGATGTGCGCGTGAGAGCTCACCACAAGCTTTGACACATCGATTCCTCGGGCGGTGAGTCCATCGAGCTCCTCCATGAGGACCTCGGGGTCGATAACCACCCCGTTGGATATGACAGGGGTAACACCCTTGGTGAGGATTCCCGAAGGAAGCAGGTGCAACGCATATTTTTCATCGCCGATGACAACGGTGTGGCCAGCGTTATTTCCGCCATTGAACTTCACGACATAGTCGATTCGGTCCGAGATGAGGTCTGTCGCTTTGCCTTTGCCTTCATCGCCCCATTGGGCGCCGACAATTACAACGGCGGGCATGAAGAGTCCTTTGTTAAGCCGTCCTTACCCAAGAAGTCTAGCGAAATCCGCCGGCAGCAGGGGTGCACCGCCCTGTCGCGTTCACCCTTGAGGAGCGTGATGGACTACCCACTGGTGCATGACAATCGCGGCCGCTGCGCTGGCATTGAGGGATCGAGTTGACCCATACTGCGTGATTTCCACGACCTCATCTGCTGCGCCGAGGGCTTCGGGGGAAAGCCCCGGTCCTTCTTGCCCGAACAGGAGGATGCAGTGCGTGGGCAGGACGGTCTTTTCAATGGCCACGGACCGTTCAACGTTATCGATGGCAACAATGGGCAATGCGTGCTCTGTGGCATAGGCCAGTAAATCGTTGATCGTTTCATGATGAAGCACGTGCTGATAACGATCGGTCACCATCGCACCACGCTTATTCCACCGACGCCGCCCGACAATATGAACGGTTTGGGCCAGGAAGGCGTTTGCCGTGCGAACGATTGAGCCGATGTTCATGTCATGCTGCCAATTTTCGATTGCCACATGAAACGAGTGCCTCTTAGTGTCTAAGTCAGCGACGATGGCTTCCATCGTCCAATAGCGGTATGCATCCACCACATTCCTGGAATCTCCCTCGACAAGAAGCTCTGGGTCATACCGGGCATCGGTAGGGAGGTCCCCGACCCACGGTCCGACCCCATGGGTAGAAGTCTCGGGATGTTGGGTGGGAGAGGTCACCTCCCTAGCCTAGGCACCAGCGGTACCCTGTGGGGGTGGCGCATAAATCGTGGTCTCCCGAGGGCCCCAACCGCGTCCTCCATGGAGACAACCTTCCGCTGATGAGAAGTCTTCCCGATGAGTCCTTCGCTCTCTGCTACATGGATCCGCCCTTCAATACCGGTCGCACCCAAACCCGCACGACTACCAAGGTGCAGACGGCTAGCGAAGGAACTCGGGGCGGATTTGGCGGCAAGCGCTACGACGTGACCGTGGAAAAGCTGATCAGCTACGACGATTCCTTTGGCGACTACTGGTCTTTCCTCGCCCCCCGACTGGAACAGGCCTGGCGGTTGTTGAAACCAGAGGGGACCCTCTACGTCCACCTCGATTGGCGCGAGGTCCACTATGCGAAGGTTGCCTTGGACATCATCTTCGGTCGCGACCATTTCTTGAATGAAATTATTTGGGCGTATGACTATGGCGGGAAAACAAAAACCCGGTGGCCCACCAAGCACGACACCATCCTGGTTTATGTGAAGGACCCTGCCCGCTATATTTTCAACTCCGAAGCGATTGACCGCGAGCCCTATATGGCTCCCGGTCTGGTGGGTCCTGAAAAAGCAGCCCGTGGCAAGCTGCCCACCGATGTCTGGTGGCACACGATTGTCAGCCCCACCGGAAAAGAGAAAACGGGATACGCCACCCAGAAACCGCTGGGGATCCTGCGTCGAATCATTCAGGCCTCTAGCAACCCTGGTGATTGGGTGCTGGATCCCTTTGGCGGGAGCGGCTCAACCGGGCATGCAGCCGCAGAACTAGGTCGAAAGTTTGTGCTGATGGACTCCCATCAACCAGCCCTGGACATCATGATCCCCCGCCTTACCCCCTACTTCTGAGCAAGCAGGCTCTCTTCGAACACTTCCCCGCTGGAGCTGTGGATAAAGCAATACACAACACGTTGGCCAGCATCCCACTGCTCCGCGCTCACGGGGTAGGCCATGTTTATGACCAGCTGGGAAAACTTTGACACCACCACCGGGTCAATAATCTCCGCCAGTTCACACACGGCCTCTGCCTCAGTAACAAGCGCGCTTTCACCCGGGAAGAGCTCGGTGCGATCGCGGGAGAGAAGCTCCGTCCTCACCAGTTGAGCGGGATGTGGGGTGTCACACCCCACGACCATAAATTCCTCCGCAAACGCAGTATCAAAGGATGCCAAGCATTCCCCACCGCGAAGTTCATCCCAGTCATAGGCACCAGGGCTTTGAGGTCCACCGGTGAGAGAAGGAAAAGTAATGGGCGCTTGCTCGAACGAGAGCGCTTGGGGCTCCGCCAGTTCGACTTCAGCAGTGGGGGCGAGCGATTGGCCCACGAAAAAAGCACCCACGACAGCCGCGAGAAAAAGAAAAGTAGCCGCTACCGAGAGCCCCACGATGATGGTTTGACCGCGGGCTGTCGCCCGCAGAGGAACTTTCTCCTCCGGTGATCGCTCATCGTCCACTACAAACCCAAGTCGGACAGGTGGAGTGCCGCACGATACGGGTAGCCTGCGGCTTCAATCACAGCGGAAGCCCCTGTGTCTCTATCGACCACAACACACACGGCTACCACCTCAGCTCCGGCGGCTTCAGCTGCCCGGGCAGCTGTCAGAGGTGACCCACCCGTGGTAGAAGTGTCTTCGACAATGATCACGCGTTTGCCAGCCAAGTCAGGTCCTTCAATCTGGCGTCCACGACCATGGTCCTTAGGTTCTTTGCGCACCACGAACGAATCGTAGGTGCGCCCCTGGGAAAGACCGCGGTGCATGATGGCCGAGGCGATGGGGTCTGCCCCCATCGTCAAACCCCCCACGGCATCGATGGGGTCAAATTCTGCAATCAAAGGCAACATCACGTCACCAATCAGCGGCGCAACCCGGTGGTCCAGGCTGACCTGGCGGAGGTCAACGTAATACGTTGCTTTCTGGCCGCTGGTCAGAGTGAAATCACCGTGGTGAACGGCATCACGGGAAATGTGGTCAATAAGTTCCTGTTTCACCCTGGACACGTCTTTAGTCTATCTGGGCGCCTTAAACTGAATGGGTGAAGATTGCCACCTGGAACGTGAACTCCATCCGGACCAGATTTCCCTTAGTCGTAGATTTTTTGCATCGCGAGGATATCGATGTCCTGCTGATGCAAGAAACCAAATGCCGCGACGACCAGTTTCCCTTCGAGGCGTTTACGGATGCCGGATACGACCTCGCCCATTACGGCCTGAATCAGTGGAATGGCGTGGGCATTGCGTCTCGCCTTCCCCTCTCCGACAGTGAGCAGGGCTTTGCCGGTATGCCCGGGTTTGCTAAAGACCCCGCCGCAGACCAACCAGCAGAAGCCCGCGCCATCTCGGCAACGGTGGAAGGTGTTCGGTTGTGCTCGGTCTATGTGCCAAACGGCCGGAGTCTCGATGACCCCCACATGACCTACAAAGTTTCCTGGTTGAAGGCGTTGGGCGCTGCCTACGGGAACTACGGCGAGAGAGAAGGCGCCCTACCTTTTGTGATTGGCGGTGATTTCAATGTTGCGCCATTCGATTCAGACGTCGGGGATCCGATCTTCTGGGAACCAGGAGTAACCCACACTTCACCGCCTGAGCGGGAAGCGCTCGAATTTTTCCAGAGCCGCGCGAAGGTCTCAGACGTCGTCCGCCCCAGCATTCCCGAGGGTTACACCTTCTGGGATTACAAGCAGGGGAAGTTCGCGAAAGACCACGGCCTGAGAATCGATTTTCTTTACGGATCCTCTGAGATCACGGACCGAGTGGTGGAGGTGAACATCCACCGAGAAGAACGAACCAAAGAGAGCCCCAGTGATCACGTTCCCGTATCGGTGGAAATCGACAATCTCGGCGGTGACGATGACCGTCCGATGGTGTTCTAAACCGGAGCGAGCAGCAGTGCAATCACCATCATGACCGGGAGCGACAACACGGTGGTGATGACGACAGAGTCCCTGGCAAGCGCAATGGCGACCGAATAACGCTGAGCATAGTTAAAGACATTTTGCGCGCTGGGAAGTGCGGCAAGGATGACAACTGTGAACAGGGCGGCAGGTTCAAGTTCAAACACAAAAGCTCCTGCGGCCCACGCGATGAGGGGCATCACCACGAGCTTGATCCCTGTTGCCAGGGCGATATCGGGTCTCTGGTCTTTTGCGTCCCACAACCGTTGGGTCGCCAGAGATAAGCCCAAAGCAAACAACAGGGTTGGCACCGCGGCTTGCCCTAAAAGTTCCAGTGGTTCGTGAACGATGTCGGGAATTCTCAGGTCCAGGGCGGAAATCACCACACCCATAGCCGAAGCAATAATCAGTGGGTTCCGGATGGGTTGGGAGAGAATCCGCCTGAGAGACACCTTCCCGCTGGAGGTGATGTCGAGAATGGTCAACGCAATGGGCGTCAAGACGATGAGCTGGAGCAGCAGAACCGGTGCCGCCGCCGCAGGGTCTCCGAGAATGTAGACCGCTAAGGGAAGGCCAATGTTGTTGGCATTGACATAGGAGGAAGCTAGGGCTCCTACCGTCAGCTGTGAGATGTTTCGCTTCCACAATGCCCTGGCAATCACCACATACACCAGCAAGCTGCCCGCGACAGCTAGCGCTGACACAGGAAGCAGATTCGAAAAGAGCTGACCAATGTCGGCATCCCCCAAGACAATGAACAACAAGGCGGGGGAAAACACGAAGAAGGCGGCCTTGCTCAATACGTCCAGAGCTGATTCGCCAAGAATCTTAAGGCGCCCAACAACATAACCTGCGGCGACGACCAGGGCCACAATTCCAAACCCGAGGACCACGTTGCTCACAACGCACAGTCTGGTCCATTGGCAGAAGGTTTACCCACAGTGGGAAGATGTCCCTGTGACTATTCCCTCATCCCCTTGGCGAGGTTTCGCCAGCGACAATTATTCCGGGATCCTGCCTGAGGTATTGGCGGCCATCCAAAGGGCCAACAGTGGCCACCAGGTCGCCTACGGCGGTGACGATTACACCGCCGCGTTGGGGACCAAAATCCAAGAAGCCTTCGGTCCCCGGGCCGAAGTGTTTCCGCTCTTCAACGGCACCGGGGCGAATGTTGTCGCGTTGACCTCGATGATGCCTCGGTGGGGTGCTGTGATCTGCAGCACATCGGCGCACATCCACACCGACGAAGGTGGTGCACCAGAAAGAGTGAGCGGGTTGAAGCTCTACCCCGTTGCCCCTCAGGAAGGGAAGCTCACACCAGAACTTATCGCGACCCAGGCTTTTGGCTTCGGTGACGAACACCGCGCCCAGCCCCTCGTGGTGTCGATTACCCAAAGCACCGAGGTTGGGACCGTCTATACCCCCGAGGAGGTGGCCGCTGTGTCGAGTTATGCACACGAGCAGGGGATGCTCGTCCACATGGACGGCGCGCGACTTTTCAACGCCGCTGCCAGCCTGGGACTTCCCTTCGCCGACTTCACCACTCGTGCGGGTGTCGATGTCCTCAGTCTGGGCGCCACCAAGAATGGGGCCATGGGTGCGGAAGCCCTCGTGGTGCTGAACCCCGAAGCGGTGGAGGGAATCAAGTACCTGCGGAAGATGAGTATGCAGCTCCCCAGCAAAATGCGGTTCGTGAGCTCGCAAATCTTGGCGCTCCTGGAAGACTCAGTGGGTCTGCGCTCGGCAACACACGCAAACGCCATGGCTCGACTCTTGCGCTCCACTCTCGAAGAGCGAATCAGCGCTGGCCGCATCAGCGGACTGGAATTTAGTTATCCCACGGAGTCAAACGGTGTTTTCGCCATGATTGACCTGGCTGTCGCTGAGCGACTTCGACAGAAGGTGCGCTTTTATGACTGGGATCACGCCCGGGGTGAAGTCCGCTGGATGTGTTCCTTTGACACGACAGAGGAAGACATCGTGTCTTTCGCTGACCTCATCGAGAAGGAACTTCAGTAACTGGCTCCTTGGATGACAATCTCTGAGAGCGGTTTGCGCACTCGCGGAGCCCTCTCACGGTCTTGCAGTTTCTCGGACAGATCAGCGATATCGCCGAGAACACCGACCGTCATCAAGGTGACTACGGTGAAATTGTCCGCCAGGCCCAGGGTCTCGCCAAGCTCGGGAGAGTTGAATCCACCCATTTGGTGGACGAGCAGATCTTCCGCGGTGGCCTGAATGCTGAAATGTGAGACTGCCTGCCCTAAGTCATACAGGGCGTGAGACAACGCTTTTCCCTCTGCCGAATGGGTCATAGTGATGTTTGCGACAACAGCGCTCGCGTGGGTGGCCCAGATGGCATTCCCCTCTGCCATTGAAGCGACCATGGCGGAGAAAAGTTCGTCTCCTCGAAACCCCACGACGAAGCTCCACGGTTGTGAGTTCCCGGAGGAGGGCGACCACCTGGCTGCCTCAAAGCAGGGGCCTAAATCTTTGGCGCTCAAGACATGCGTGCTCGAATAGGCTCGAGGGCTCCATCTCTTTGCCACAACATCGCTGAGGGGGAAACTGTGGTCAGAGTTTTGTTCGGTCATGTCTAAGGGTGCCTTTCGCGAGAACTCTCTATCGTCTCAGTCCAAGCTGAAGGGTTCCACAACCAGACCGGATTTGTCCTCGAGCAAATCGACACGAACAGTGTCTCCATCATGAATGGCGCCACCCAAGAGGGCTTGTGCCAACTTGTCATCGATTTCTTTTTGCATCAGCCGGCGCAGCGGTCGTGCGCCATAAATCGGGTCATAGCCATTCTCTGCCAGCCACAATCGGGCGGCGGGGGTCACGGCAAGCTCCAATCGGCGCTCACTCAAGCGTTTCTGCAACCGATCGACGGTGATTTCCACGATCTGCCCCAGGTCAGAGCTGGTCAAGGTGGAAAACACCACGATGTCATCGAGTCGGTTCACAAACTCAGGCTTGAATGCTTTCCGAACCTCCTGGTTGACCGCAGATAATTTGTCTTCCCAGGCCAAGGACTGATCCGTCAGGTAGCTGGAGCCGAGGTTTGAGGTGAGTATCAATATCGTGTTCCGGAAGTCAACGGTTCGACCTTGACCATCCGTTAGTCGACCATCATCAAGCACCTGGAGGAGCAAATCAAACACCTCTGGGTGGGCCTTCTCCACTTCGTCCAGAAGGATCACGGAATAGGGCCTGCGGCGCACAGCTTCGGTCAGCTGACCACCCTGCTCATATCCCACGTATCCGGGAGGCGCACCAATGAGGCGCGAGACAGAGAATTTCTCGCCGTACTCGCTCATATCGATACGCACCAACGCTTTCTCATCATCAAAGAGATAATCCGCGAGTGCTTTGGCGAGCTCCGTCTTTCCCACCCCGGTGGGACCGAGGAAAAGGAATGAACCGGTGGGGCGACCGGGGTCGCTGAGGCCGGCTCTGGTGCGGCGAACCGCGTCGCTGACCGCAGTCACGGCTTCTTTTTGTCCCACCAATCGTTTGGCCAGCTCCGCCTCGAGGTGGAGCAGGCGCTCAGTTTCACCCTGGGTGAGTTTGTCCACGGGGATACCCGTCCAGGCCGCAACAACGGCAGCGATGTCGTCATCGGTTACCTGGTCATTGACCATGCGGTCGTCACTGCGTTCCCCAGATTCTGCAGCGCTAATCGCTTCTTCGATTCCGGGAATGATTTCGTAATTCAGCTTGGATGCTTCCTGGTACTGCCCTTCGCGCATCGCGCGATCCAGATCAATACGGGCTTCGGAAAGTTTGGTCTTCAGCTCACCCACGCCTTGAAGTGAAGCTTTTTCTTTCGCCCACCGCTCCTGCAACGCGGCGAGTGCTTTTTCTTTCTCCGACAGGTCTTCGCGAAGCTTTCCCAGACGCTCTTTGGAAGCGTCATCCTTTTCTTTCTTCAACGCTAATTCTTCAATCTTCAACCGGTCGACACTTCGCCGAAGCTCATCAATTTCGACAGGTGAGGACTCGATTTCCATCTTCAATCGACTCGCAGCTTCGTCGATCAGGTCAATCGCCTTATCGGGCAACTGACGCGAGGTGATGTAGCGATTGGACAGCATGGCGGCTGACACCAAGGCACTATCGGCGATCACCACTTTGTGGTGTGCCTCGTAGCGCTCTTTAAGTCCGCGCAAGATGGCCACGGTGTCTTCGACGCTGGGCTCACCGACAAAGACTTGCTGGAGACGACGCTCAAGTGCTGCGTCCTTTTCGATGTATTCCCGGTATTCGTTGAGAGTCGTTGCGCCAATCAGGCGCAGCTCCCCTCGGGCAAGCATAGGTTTGAGCATGTTTGCAGCTGCTACAGATCCTTCGCCACCTCCCGCGCCCATCAGGGTATGGAGCTCATCAACAAACGTAATGATCTCCCCTTCGGCATCGTTGATTTCTTTCAGCACGGCCTTGAGGCGCTCTTCAAATTCGCCACGATATTTTGCCCCCGCGACCAGAGCGGACATGTCCAGGGAAATGAGTTGTTTCCCCTTGAGGGAATCGGCAACATCGCCGGCGACAATTCGCTGGGCAAGCCCCTCCACAACAGCGGTTTTACCCACACCTGGTTCTCCAATCAACACGGGGTTGTTTTTGGTGCGTCTGGTCAACACCTGTGAGACCCTGCGGATTTCGGCATCGCGGCCAATAACGGGGTCCAGCTTGCCTTCCCGCGCGATATCGGTCAGGTTCATTCCATACTGCTCTAAAGCGCTTTTCTGCTCTTCTTGTTGAGGATTACCGTTGGGCATTGTCGCCTCCTTTATGAATCATCACTGCGTGTCGGGGGAAGTATCCCCCGCAAGGGGTTCCAGACCACGACTTGGGTTGCTCTCTTTGCTCTTTCGCCCGGTCGAAGCGGGATGACATCGCCTTCGGAGCCCGCGGCGAAGACGCGGCGTCCCGAACGGGCAAGCATTTCGTCGGCGAGTGCACCTTCCAAATCACGCACGCGCTGAGTTAATGTGGTGACGTGTTCCTCAAGCTCCACAATCCGCTTGATTCCTTCAAGATTGAGGCCCTCAGAACTCAGGCGCTGAACTTCCCGGAGCTGGACGACGTCTTTCATCGAATAGCGCCTGGTGCGGCCCGCAGTCCTCGTGGGGGACACCAGACCGAGCCGGTCATATTGCCGAAGGGTTTGCGGGTGCATTCCCGCGAGCTCTGCGGCAGCAGTGATCGAGAAAAGAGGCGTTAGCTCATCCATCATTCACCTAACCTTTGGCTCGCTTGAGCAGGTCCTCACGGGGATTTTCTTTCGGCAGAGATGACATGAGTTTTTCCAAGTGCGCTTTCGCAGCGCCGGAGAGATGGGAGGGGACAGCAACCTGGAGTTCTACAAGCAAATCTCCCAACGCGGCCCCACCACGGACTCCTCTGCCCTTGACGCGAAGGACTTTTCCACCCGGTGTTCCTGGTGGGACTTTGACCTTCACCACATCACCATCGATGGTTGGCACCTCGATCGTGGCGCCCAGTGTTGCTTCCCCAAAAGTAATCGGGACCTCAATGCGAAGGTGGTCACCATCGCGGCCATAAATCTGATGTTTCGGAACGCCTACGGTGATGATGACATCACCAGGCTTGCCGCCATCGGGGCTTGGGTGACCTTTGCCACGCAGCCGGATTTTTTGCCCGTCCTTTACTCCCGCTGGCACCCGGGCGGTCAGTTTCTTACCGCCAGGCCCCTCAAGGGTCACATCTGTTCCGGCAATGGCAGTCTTGAGATCGATGGTCACCCGAGAGACAACATCGCGTCCTTTAGTCGGCTCGCGATAGCCGCCAAAGCCACCACCTCCGCCAAAGAGACCCGAGAACAAATCCCCGTACTCTCCGGAGGGGGCATTTCGTGGCATTCCACCGCCGAATCGTCCGCCAAAAACATCCTCGAAGCCACCCTGAGAACCGCCGGAGCTAAACCGGGGACCGCCGGATTGCATCGCGCGAATCTGGTCGTATTCGCCACGTTCGTCTTTATCCGACAACACCGAATAGGCCTCAGAAACCTCTTTGAAGCGGGCTTCGGCGGTGGTGTCGTCCCGATTCACATCGGGGTGATATTTCCTAGAAAGTGAGCGATAGGACTTTTTGATTTCAGCATCTGAAGCGTTTTTGGACACACCGAGGATCTTGTAAAAATCTTTTTCTAACCAATCTTGGCTAGCCATGGCTCACCTCCTTGTTGTCTAGTCGTCTGCAGGAACTTTGACCGCCACTTTGGCGGGTCGAATCAGTCTCTCGCCCAAAATGTAGCCGCCCTCAATCACGTCGGCGACGGTCTCGCCTTCTGCTCCCGCTTCCGGAAGCCGCACCATCGCTTCGTGCTTGGCTGGATCAAAATCTTCGCCGACTTCTCCCACGGGTGCGAGCCCGTAACGTTCAAAAGCCGAGCGAAGCTTCTGGGCCACCATTTCCATGGGGCCACCGGTAAGGTCACCGTGTACCTCGGCGCGGTCAAGGTCATCCAGCACGGGCAAAAGCCCCCGAATAACCTCAGCAATAACGGCCTCTCGGTTCGCCTGACGGTCGCGTTCCACCCTCATGCGGAAGTTTTGAAGCTCTGCTTCTGCGCGAGCTGCCCGATCACGGTATTCCGCTACGAGGTCGCGCTCAGCTTCGGCAAGAAGTTCAATATCCTCCTCGGTTACGTCCTCGCCTGAGGCAGCTTGCGCTGCCTCAGGTCGAACATCTCCCGTTTCTGGATCCACCCTGCGCTTATCGGTGAAAAGAGGGGTTTCTTGCTCCTCTTCCTCCGGGTTCGGCTTCTGCGAGTCGGCCATGGTGGCTACTTCTTATCGGTTGTGTCGTCGGTCTCGTCTTCCACAACCTCCGCGTCGACAATGTCTTCGTCCTCCTCGGCAGGTGCCTCGGTGGACTCCGTGGCCTCTTCGCCTTCTTGGCTATACAGCGCCTCTCCCAGTTTCGTCTGGCTCTGGCTGAGAGTTTCCGCTGCTGCCTTCACGGCAGCATCGTCCTCTCCCGCAAGCGCTGTCTTAAGGGCATCGAGGTCGGCCTGGACTTCGGACTTGACGTCCTCGGGCAGCTTCTCGTCGTTGTCCTTCAGAAGCTTCTCTACCGAGTAGGCGAGCTGCTCAGAGGAGTTTCGCTCTTCTGCCGCTTCGCGACGCTTCTTGTCTTCTGCAGCGTGCTCTTCTGCTTCCTGAACCATCCGTTCGATGTCTTCCTTGGGAAGCGAGGAACCTCCGGTGATGGTCATCGACTGTTCCTTGTTGGTGCCCTTATCTTTGGCAGAAACGTGGACGATACCGTTGGCATCGATGTCGAAGGTCACCTCCACCTGTGGAATTCCCCGGGGGGCAGGAGCGATATCAGTCAGCTCGAAGTTCCCGAGCGGTTTGTTGTCCTTGGTGAAGTCGCGCTCACCCTGGAACACCTGGATCGACACGGAGGGCTGATTATCATCAGCAGTCGTGAACGTTTCACTGCGCTTGGTCGGGATCGCGGTGTTGCGCTCGATCAGCTTGGTCATGATCCCACCCTTTGTCTCGATACCGAGGCTCAGGGGGGTGACATCAATCAGCAGAACGTCTTTACGCTCGCCCACCAACACACCAGCTTGCAAAGCAGCTCCCACCGCGACAACCTCATCGGGGTTGACACCCTTGTTGGGTTCGCGACCGCCGGTCAGCTCGGTCACCAAAGCGGTGACCGCAGGCATCCTCGTCGAGCCACCCACCATGACGACGTGAGAAATCTCGGCGAGCTTGACACCTGCTTCTTTGATGACATCAGTGAAGGGCTTCTTCGTGCGCTCGAGAAGGTCTTTGGTGAGCTCTTCGAACTTCGCACGGGTAAGGGTCTCGTCCAGGTTGGCTGGTCCACTCTCTGTCAAGGACAGGTAGGGCAGCGCAATCTGGGTGCTGGTGGCGGTCGAAAGCTCTTTCTTCGCCTGCTCAGCAGCTTCTTTCAAACGCTGCTTGGCGATTTTGTCTTTTGAGACATCCACTCCGGTGGTCTCTTTGAACCGGGTGGCCAAGTAATCCACGACCCGCTCGTCCCAGTCATCGCCACCGAGTCGGTTGTCGCCGGAGGTGGAGCGAACTTGGATGGTCGAGAAGTCTTCATCCTTACCCACTTCGAGCAGGGATACGTCAAAGGTTCCCCCGCCAAGGTCAAAGACCAAGATGAGTTCGTCTTCTTTACCCTTGTCCAAGCCATAGGCCAGTGCTGCGGCGGTGGGCTCGTTGATGATGCGCAACACGGTGAGGCCGGAGATCTCTCCGGCTTCCTTGGTTGCTTGACGCTCTGCGTCATTGAAGTATGCAGGAACCGTAATGACGGCGTCCGTGACGGGTTCACCCAGGTACTGCTCTGCATCGCGCTTGAGCTTTGCAAGAATCCTCGAGGAAATTTCCTGGGGAGTGTACTTCTTGTCGTCGATTTCCTGCTTCCAGTCGGTGCCCATGTGGCGCTTGACGGAAGAAATGGTGCGGTCGACGTTGGTCACTGCTTGGCGCTTCGCGGTTTCTCCCACGAGGATTTCGCCATCTTTGGTGTATGCCACGACAGAGGGAGTGGTCCTCAAACCTTCTGCGTTGGCGATTACGGTGGGTTCTCCACCTTCGAGTACGGCCACCACCGAGTTGGTGGTTCCGAGGTCAATTCCTACTGCGCGTGCCATCTGGCCTGCTCCTTACGTTGTTTCGATGCTCTTATATGAGCCGATAAGACTCAAGTTTGCAATATGAGTTGACCTTTGTCAAGTTCGGTAGGAAAAATATGAGTCAAGAGGGCTCATATTCTTCTCCGTCACAATTGTGGGTCTCTCTTGACCCAAATTTTGCCAAAAAGGGCTACGGTTTTCTCATGACCAAAGACGGTTCACCCGAGCAAGGCACTCCCTCCTTCTTTACCGACACTGACGCCCTGCCCGTAGTGGGTCTCGCAAAAAACGAGGGGAAGACTATCCCTCGCAAGCGGGTGTGGTCGTGGGCTTTCTGGGATTGGGCTACACAGCCTTTCAATACTGTGCTCATCACCTTCGTCTGGGTTCCGAGCTACTTGACCAGTGTGTTCTTTGTTGACCCTGATGTCGTCGGAACAGCCGGTGAGGCTGCTGCTCTCGGTCAGCTCGCCAGCAACTTGGGATACGGCATCACCGTAGCCGGTCTCCTGATTGCGCTCCTCGCCCCAGTTCTCGGCCAACGTGCCGATCGAGCCGGCCAGCAGAAGACCCAGCTTTTATTGTTTACGGCTCTGCTCGTCGCCGCTCAAGTGGGGATGGTGTTTGTTCAGCCCGGTGCTGAATGGTTCTGGATGGGTGTCGCCCTGATTGCGGTGGGCAGCATCTTTTCTGAAATTGCCGGGGTCAGCTACAACGCCCTTCTGGTCTCTATCTCCACACCAAAGACCGTCGGGAAAGTCTCCGGTTTGGGCTGGGGCTTCGGCTATCTCGGAGGAATCATCGCCTTGGCTGCCGTGGTGGGGCTCATCCTGGGTGGTGTCTTGGATGGGGAGCTTGCATCCACGTTCCAGCTGATTGCGTTCGGGGCCACGATCTGGACCATCATTTTTGCGATTCCGATTTTCATCAATGTTCCCGAGCCCCCCAAACTCACTGCTGCGGAGAAAGTGGGCTTTTTCCGCAGCTACGTGGAGTTACGCACGAGTGTCGTGCGGCTCTGGAAGGAGAGCCGGCCTACCTTCTGGTTCCTGCTGGCCAGCGCTGTTTATCGAGACGGGCTCTCCGCAGTCTTCGTCTTCGGATCTGTGATTGCAAGCATTGTTTTTGGGTTTACCTTCACTGACCTTGTCATTTTTGGAATTGCGCTCAATATTGTGGCAGGCGTTGCGACCATCCTGGCGGGGAGACTCGATGACCGCTTTGGTCCTAAGAAGGTCATCGTCGTGTCCGTCTTCGGCCTCGTTGCCTGCACGCTTTCTGTTTTTTTCTTGGTCGACCTAGGAACTCCCATGTTCTGGGCGGCAGGTCTGGTTCTGGCGGCATTTGTGGGACCCGCGCAAGCCGCATCGCGGTCCTTCCTTGCGCGGGTAACACCGGCAGGGAAAGAGGGAGAGGTCTTTGGGCTCTATGCCACAACGGGTCGCGCCGCTGGCTGGATGGCCTCCTTGGCCTGGGGTCTTTTCATCGCTCTGGCTGCCAACCAAACATTGTTTGGCCTTCTCGGCATCTCGCTGGTTCTGCTGGTGGGCGGCATCATGCTCCTCTTTGTGAAAGCACCGCCGCGGACTAGCCGCTAACCTGCCGCCACATCTTCGGGCTCTACGCCCCCACTGGTCGGGCTGTGAGCTTCCTCACCCCGGCACTCTGGGCTTTGTTTATCTCTATAGGTGGAGCTCAGTACTGGGGCATCCTTGGCATCATGACGGTCCTCGCAATCGATCTGGTGCTCATGCTGTTCGTCAAGATGCCAAGGAAGAAGACCCTGTTTTAGCCGGTAACCTCTTCGAGAACACCGGTCGCTACGTTAAACACGAAGCCGCGCACCTGGTCGGTGTGGGGAATAAACGGTGATGATGTCACCCGCTTGATCGACTGTGCCACATCGTCATACTCATTCGCGAAAGCTTCTGCGGCCCAGGCAGGGCGCAGCCCGGTTTCTTCGACGATGCCTTTCTTGAAGTCATCATCGGTAAACGTCAACATTCCGCAGTCCGTGTGGTGGATGAGAATGATTTCTTTGGTGCCAAGAAGTCTCTGGCTGATCGCTAACGAACGAATTTCGTCTTCCGTAATCACGCCGCCAGCATTGCGAATGACATGGGCGTCACCCTCTTCGAGTCCCAGCGCGCCATACACGTTTAGCCTGGCGTCCATGCAGGCGACAATCGCAATATGCTTTGCCGGTGGCAACGGGAGCGGTCCGTTAAAGCTTGCCGCATAGGCTGCGTTGTTGCTCAATAGCTGGTCAGTGACAGACATGGTTCCTCTTTCATCGGGGTCAATTTCACAATGAGCCTAGGGACTAGAGACGAAAGAGGGCCCCAGTATTACGCCCCGCTACGAAATGTGACGCCATGGCGCTTAGCCCCTGAGAGTCCACCATTCAAACAAGACCAGAAAGATCACCGCTCCGGTAACAAAATTGAGCAAAAGGAACCATTTCCAACCCTTATTCGCTGCTTCTGCCATAACATCTTCCACTCGCCACCACGGAATCACCGCAGCGATATAGAGCAGGGCGGCAGGCGCTATCAAGGGCAACGGGCCGGGAGTGCTGAGCATCACCAGCCCCGCAAGCACATACAGGGCAAGGGCAAACCGCACAGCGCCGGCAGCGCCGATTGCGGTGGCAATCGAACCCAGCCCTGCCTCACGGTCAGCAATCACGTCTTGAACGGCACCGAAGGCATGCGACGCCATCCCCCAGGCGAAAAAGGCCGCAAACAGAGTGATGGAGAGAGGGGAAAGGCTGCCCTCCGCCAAGAAGAGTCCGTACACCGCAGGAAGCACAAAATGAAGCGCAGAGGTCATGGAATCGAGGAATGGCTTTTCTTTGAAGCGCAGACCTTTCACCGAGTAAGCGATGACAAAGAAGAGGGTGAGGCCTAGGACCAGATTCGCTCGCCCAGTTCCCTGAGTGGCTAAGAAGAAGACAAAAGGAGCCGAGAGGAGCGCGCTTGCCCACAGAGTCGTGCGGTGAAGTGCCGGCGGCAGCAGAGCGCCCTCGACACCTCCCTTGCGGGGATTGCGAAGGTCTGATTCGTAATCAAAGACATCGTTGATCCCGTACATCAGAAAGTTGTAGGGAATCAGGAAGAACGCCATTCCGACCACCATGGGAAGGGTGAACTCTTCCTTCACCAAGAAATAGCCCAGCCCAAAAGGGATCGCTGTGTTGACCCAGCTGAGCGGTCGAGAGCTCAACACCAAAGTCTTGAACAATCTCATGCTCCGAGCCTATTTCTTGGGCGCCAAGAGATGCCACAGGGCGGGAATTAGCAGCAAAGCCGCAAGCGTATATGCAAAGTCTTCTAAGGGGGCAAAACCGACCCGGATTCCACTGATCAGTGCGTCGTTGTAGTCCACTAGACCGGAGCCGATGATCGCGTTGTCAAAAATGGCGGTCAGGATCATCATCACGAAAAAAGCAATCGCCCAGGGCAACGCCGCAGGTTGCGCGCGCCGCCAGAGCGCGAGTACTAACACGGCGAGTGCAACCGCCAAAAAAGGGGCGTTAATAAGCCAGTAGGTCACGGTGCTGACCTCCGTGACAGTGCGCGGGTGGCCAAAAGATAGGACACCAGGGTGGAATAGCTCAGCAAGACAAGAAAAAAGAGCTCTTCCAGGGGGAGTTCTGGACCGAGAAGAATGCCAGTCATCCACGGGCCACCGCCTCGGAAAAATACTCCCGTGGCAATCCCGGCCACATCCCAAGCAAGAAAAAAGGCGACCGCGACTCCCACAATTACCGTGGTTCTTCCTGCGGCTCCGCCGAACAGTGCCAGAGAATGACGGAAATCCAACAACCCTGTTCCCGCAATCGCGAAGAGCAGAGCTGCCCCGTAGAGAAAGGACATGCCCTCTTAGGCCACCGGCATCAAGGGCGTAGGGAGCGGCCCCGTCGACACATCGCCGCGGACCCTTTTGAGCAACACCTCGGCGCTAATCAAACACATGGGCAATCCGATTCCTGGAATGGTCGAGGAACCCGCGTAAAAGAGCCCTTCGACTTTCTTACTGACATTTCCTGCGCGAAAGAGTGCGCTTTGGGTCAAAATGTGTGCTGGGCCAAGAGCCGTGCCCTTCCACGCGTTCAAGTCCCCGGCAAAATCGGCCGGTCCCACGCTGCGGCGGAGGACAATCCGCTCAGCTAAATCGCTGGCCCCACTCCACCTGATGATCTGCTGGATCGCGCGGTCGGCGATTCCTTCCACGGCGGGGTCTCCCGACCCGTTGAGGCCGCCGTGCCCGAGGGTGACGTCTGCTGGCATGGGAACCAACACAAACAAGTTGGTGTGGCCCTTCGGGGCAACACTGGAATCTGTGGCGCTGGGCTTGCATACATAGAGCGATGCCGGAGAGGGCACCGTGGGCTTGTCAGCAAAGATTTGGGAGAAATTGTCGTCCCAGTCTTCTGTGAAGAACAGGCTGTGGTGAAGCAGCTCGGGAACTTCCCCCTTCACGCCCAAATACAGCAGAACAGCACTGGGGCCAGCGACCTTCTTGTCCCACCACTTTTGGGGATAAGTCTGCAGCTCTTCCGGAAGAAGCTTGGTTTCGCTGTGGTGAAGATCGGTGGTGGAAACCACGATGTCAGCCGACAGGGTATGGGTATGGCCATCGGGATTCTTATAGGTCACACCCGTGGCGCGGGCTTTACCCCGCACACGCTCCGTGGCGATGGCGTTGACCTTGGTGCTGGTCATGATCGTCACCCCGTGGGCTTCGATCACCTCCCTCATGGAGTCGATCACACGGGTAAAACCGCCCTCGGCATACAAGACGCCATCTTCCAGGTCCAGATAGGACATCAAGTGGAACATGCTGGGAGCAAGGTAGGGACTCGAGCCAAGGAATACCGCGGGATAACCCAGCAGCTGCTGGATTCTCGGGTTTGAGGTGTGTCGTTTAACAAAGGTCATGATGGGTGTCGTCAACAGCCGCACGAGGGTGCCAGTGCGCTTGAGGACCTGCTTCACCAGCAGAGGGCGAAGATCCTGGAAGGAAGTGTAAAGAAAGTGCTCTTTAGCAATTTCATATGTTTCCTTGGCGGAATCGAGATACTTTTCCATGCTCGCTCGCGAGCCAGGTTCCATCTCTTCCAGCAGCGTCAGATTATCTTCACGAGTGGCGCGGACGTCGACAAATTCTGCGCGCTCATCTCCCGAAGGCTCGAAATACACCCGATAGCCAGGGTCGAGTTTGGTCAGTTTCAGGTGCTCGTCCGCCGAAGTCCCCATCAACCGATACCAGTGATCAAAAACTTCTGGCATCAAGTACCACGAAGGCCCCGTGTCAAAACGGAATCCGTCTTTCACCCATAACCCGGCTCTCCCACCCAGACGGGCGTGAGCCTCCACCAGTGTCACGTCATAACCGTCGCGAGCCATCAAACCAGCGGTGGCAATACCGCCAATGCCGCCACCGACAACAATCACGGATTTAGACATGGGAAACCTTTCTTACGCTGAGAGAACTGCGGGGCACATAGCCCAACATCACCCCCACAGCCAAAAACAATTTGAGCGACGTGGGAACACTAATACGGGTGGTCTGCAAAACTCCTGCAGGCGTCACCCTGATGCGCCTGGCGAGTGCCTCAAACAACGTATGGGCCAGGCTCACAGCTCGTCTTGGTCCCGGTGGCAGAAGGGGGAGTGCTGCCGCGGACAGGGCCAAGTCTGCGTCAATGTCATCCAAGAGCCGGTCCTTCGTGGCATCGTCCAATTCGGCCACCACCACATCGGGGAAGTAACTGCGACCCAACGCTTGGGCATCGGCGCCCAAATCACGCAAGAAGTTCACTTTTTGAAAAGCTGCGCCCAATGCTCGTGCCCCGAGGACCATGGTGTCTTTATCCCGGGGTGAGACATCGTGGCCTTCCACAAAGGCCTGGAGGCACATCAGGCCAATGACCTCTGCTGAGCCATAGACATATTCGGCGAAAGATTCTGGCGTGTGGGTCGTTTCGCTCAGGTCCATCCGCATGGAGTGGAAAAATGGTGTGGTGAGTTCGGGCCCAACACCCACTTTTCTGGCGGAGTGGGCAAAAGCATGCACAATCAGGTTCGTGCTGTATCCCACCTCCAGAGCTCGATGGGTGTCCGCCTCAAGGGCATCCAGCATGACGCGCGCCTCGGCAGTACTCACACCGGCTTCGGTAGCAACACCATCGACCACTTCGTCCGCCAAACGAACCAGGGCATAAAAGTTCCCAATGTGGGTGCGCATCCGGGCATCCAGCAGGGTCGAAGCCAACCCGAAAGACGTCGAATATCGCTTGATGACGCCCGCCGATGTTTCTTCGGCAACGCGGGTATACAAATCGATCCGGGTGTCTAAGTCAACCGCCACGGTTGTTCCCTCCCCAGGTATCGATTCTGTTGGCTACACTATGGGCGACTGCTTCGGCAGCGACCAAACCCACACTTTACCCTTGCAGAGTAGCGCGCGAATCAGATGACAACCTCCGAACTAGTAGTCCTCTTAGACCTTGAGGGTCACCCGATTGGCACTGCGGACAAAGCCACTGTTCACACCACCGACACCGCCCTGCACTTGGCTTTTTCCTGCCACGTCTTCAACGCGCAAGGGCAGGTCCTCATCACAAGGCGCGCGTTGTCGAAGAAAACGTGGCCGGGAGTCTGGACCAATTCAGCCTGCGGCCACCCCGCGCCCGGGGAGTCGATGGAAGATGCGATCCGGCGTCGCGCTCGCCACGAGTTGGGGCTTGAACTTGGAGTCATCACCGAAGTTCTGCCCGACTTTCGCTACCGTGCGGTGGACGCATCGGGAATCGTTGAAAACGAAGTGTGCCCAGTCTTTATCGCAGTCGCCGAGGGTGACCCCCAACCAGCCGCCAGCGAAGTCTGTGAATGGCAGTGGGTGGAGCCCTCCCACGTCAAGAACGCCGTGGCTGACACTCCGTTTGTCTTTAGCCCCTGGCTTGTGGACCAGATGGCCGCCTGGGTAGGCCCTTACGCTTCTGAGACGTCAGTGCGGTGAAAATTCTGGAACGACCGCGACGCGGTCGGGCCTCTCTGACCTTGGTAGCGGCTTCCATACTTTTCTGACCCATAGGGGTGCTCCGCGGGCGAGCTTAAGCGGAAGAAGCACAACTGGCCGATTTTCATTCCCGGCCACAACGTAATGGGCAGGGTTGCCACGTTACTGAGCTCTAGTGTGACGTGGCCGGAGAAGCCAGGGTCAATAAACCCCGCGGTCGAGTGGGTCAAAAGGCCCAGCCGCCCTAGCGAGCTCTTGCCCTCCAAACGGGCCGCAATGTCATCAGGCAACGTCACCACTTCGAAGGTGGCACCGAGGACGAACTCCCCGGGATGAAGAACGAAAGACTCAGAAGCGTCGACTTCGACCAGCCTGGTCAAATCAGGCTGGTCGAGCGATGGATCGATGTGTTGATATTTGTGGTTATCGAAAAGGCGAAAAAAACGGTCTAAACGAACGTCGACGCTCGAGGGTTGAACCATCGAGAGATCCAGCGGGTCAAGGCCCACACGGCCTGATTCGAGTTCTTGTCTGACATCGCCATCTGAAAGCAGCACATCACCAGACTAGTAGACTGGCTATGCCCTCAAAAGTGAGGGTTCGCGAGTGTAGTTCAGTGGCAGAACTTCAGCTTCCCAAGCTGATAGCGCGGGTTCGATTCCCGTCACTCGCTCTCGTGCAAACGTCTCCGCATGCGCCAGGGCAAGTGGCTAAATCAGCCGGTTTGTGCCCCGCTCTTGATTCATAAACCTCACGACGTCTTCATCCACGATGATGTCCGAGGGTGACAAGGGGCGTCTGAGATGCAGCCCCTCCAAAGACGTGAGCCTGCTAAAGGCCACATACGTCTGTCCGGGAGCAAAAGCCCTGGGGCCTAAATCGATAACGGCTGCTTCCAAAGTCTTTCCCTGTGCCTTGTGAATCGTGACGGCCCAGGCTAAGCGCAGGGGGAACTGGGTAAATTCCGCCACCACGTCCTGGGTTAAGGTCTTCGTGGCCGGGGAATAGTCATACTTCACTTTTTCCCAAGTCACCGGCTCAACCAACACCCCTTCACCATCCACGTCGACCAGCACCGTGTCAGTGATCTTCTCGACAACCCCCAGGGTGCCGTTCACATAGCGGGGACCATCAGCTCCGGCCAAGTCGTTACGCAGAAACATCACGCGAGCGCCAGGCTTCAGCACCAATTGGTCATCAGCGGGGTAGGCGGCAGTAGAACCGAAATCACCTTCAATATCTGCATGGGCAATCTTGCTTTTTCCCGGCAACCTCTCCAGTGCGGCCTGGTTTATCCGAGACACGGCGCTGTTGGTGGTGGCCAGTGTGATGAGGTCGGGGTCTTCCGGGGTGCGCATGCCGTGCTCGTTTAGCATCCGGCCCATCTCAGGATCCATGCGGCCTTCGCGGAGAGCGTTGAGGACAGATCGGAATTCAGAATCTGCTTGACGGTGGATGGTGTCGAGTTCTTCGATGTCGATGTCCGTCGCGGACCACACCTTGGCATCGAAAAACCATGCCGAGCGGTAATGATCCTGGTAGTACGCCTTTTCCGCCTGTCCCGACACCACCGGGGAAAGTTGGTAGGGGTCGCCAAACATAATCATCTGGACCCCGCCAAAGGGCGTGCTTCGCTTTCGTTTTGCTTGGCGAAGCCTTCGGTCTATCGCGTCAAGCACATCAGCGGACACCATGGAAACTTCATCAACCACAAGGGCATCGAGAGAAGCAAGAACGGCGAGTGACTCTTTGGGGATAAAACCCAATTCTCGCTCCCCAATGATGCCGATCGGTAGGCGCAGCAACGAGTGAATGGTTTGCCCCCCGGCAGCAAGCGCCGCCACCCCCGTCGGAGCACACACGGCCACCCTCTTGGCCGTGGTTTCCACAAACGCCTGCAAGAGTGTTGTTTTTCCTGTGCCCGCTCGTCCCGTGATGAACACGTGGTCAAGGGAGTTTTCCATCCGATCGAGGACATCGTTTTGCTGTTGGCTCATGGTGACTTCGGTCACGAGGACCTCCTTTCGATGGATGGAAGCCCGGCACGGGCAAAGACAACCAACCTAGGATGTCAGCTATGTGGCCAATTGTGCGGAGGTTTGGCGTGATTGCCTTCGGAGTTATCGCATTATGGCTTCTGAGCGTGCTCGTGATCAATCTGAGCCTGGGTTCCCCCGCCAGGAGCGTGCAGACGTATCTTGATGCCCTCGAGGAGGGCAACTTTGGGCTCGCCGCCACTAAAGCTGGTATTGACAGCGTCCCTACTGTGCTTCCCGAACCCTCGGGGTCCCTGACCGACCCGCGCGTTGTCGGAACACGAACCCTCGACACCGGTGGAGTGATTGTCTTGGCGGAATACGAGATTCATGGTGAAACAGCCACTACTTTTTTTACCCTCGAACCCGAGGAACCCGTGTTGTGGCTCTTTACGACCTGGCGCTTTAGCGAGGCCCCCACAGCGACACTGAACTATGAGGTCCTCGGTGACAACCGTGTCGATGTCAACGGGTCTCGCCTCTCTCTTGCCGACCTAGGATTTCCCGCCGCCAGCACCGTCTTTGTGCCCGGTGCGTATGAAGCGTCCCTCACTACCGCCTGGGTGGTGGCGCCTGCCACCGAAGTATTGGCGGTGGGACCGGGAGAAAAATATTCCCTCCGAATTCAGGCCGAAACAACCAATGAACTCACCGATACCGTCACTGCTGCAGTGGAGAGCTACCTCGAGGGCTGCATGGCTCAAGAGGTTCTCCAGCCCGTGGGGTGTCCTTTCGGGGTGAGCATCAGTGACCGGGTTATTGGGTCGCCACAGTGGACCGTGCTGGATTATCCCCTGGTGTCATTGCGTCTGGGATCCGACCGCTCCTCGTGGGGCATGGTAGCCGTGGGCGGAGTCGTGGAGGCCTCTGTGTCTGTTCAGTCGCTCTTTGACGGCTCGTTGAGCGAATACAACGAGACTGTCTCCTTCTTTCTTGACGGAGTAGTTCGAGGGACGCGAACAGACGAACCGGTGCTCAACCTCTACTGAGCCGCCTGTCAGCCTCGGCTCGCGCCGTTAACATGTCGTTGTAGGCCTCAAGCTCAAGGTCTCCGTCGCGATCTGCTGAGCGATCGCGACGTTTGTTGATGCGGTCATCACTCTTGCTCCACGCCCAGGTGACCAGGATGGCAAGCGCGAGGGTGGGGAACTCGCCCAAGCCCCAGGCCAATTCACCACCGTTTTGTTGATCCACCAGGGGTGAGTCACCCCAGGTGCGACCCATCGCTCCAAACCATTCGGGAACCAGAAGCCCGGTTCCCAGAATGATGCTCAAGCCGAAGAAGGCATGGAATGCCATGGTGGCCAAGACAATAATCAGCCGCAGGGGATAGGGCGGATTGTGGGGGCTTGGATCGATGCCGATGAGTGCTTGGGCAAAAAGATACCCCGAGAACACAAAATGGGCCGTCATCCACAGATGCCCCAGGTGTTCGCGAAGCGCCCACTCAAACAGTGGGGAATAGTAGAAGACAATCAAGGACAACCCGAATATGGCGGCCGCCACCACCGGATGCCCGATGATGGCGAGATATCGCGAATGAACCGCCACAAGAATCCATTCTCGAGTCCCTCGGGATCCATCCTTTCGCCCCGCAATCGCTCGCGAAGCAAGGGTCACCGGTGCTCCGAGCACGAGCAGCAGCGGCACGGCCATGCTGAGCAACATGTGGGCGAGCATGTGGATGCTAAAGAGATAGGTGCCATAGACGACAAGCCCCGAGTTGGTTGCGAAAATCAACAGCAACATCCCCGACACCCAGAGAATGGTTCGAGAAATCGGCCAGTGGTCCCCCCTCCTGGCCAAACGAAGATGACCCCAGACGTAGTAGACGATGGCGAAGACAGCAATCAAGGCCCACAGGAGATCGAGCTCCCACAGGGTGAACACTCTCGACCAGGTGAACTCGGGGGGTAGCTGCTCTCCCGTGAGGACTTCTGCCGGTGTCGCCTGAGCAAACTCACTTGCGGGAACCTGCGGGACGGGAGTGGGGGTTCGCGCCAACGCGCTAGCAAGGCCCGATGCCACGCCCATGACCGTTAGTTCCGCCGCGATCATCCGCGACACCACCGCCGAGTTCTTGCGTTTTCCCTGTCCCAAAGAACTGATCAGACGGCCCCGGTAAAGAGCGCCCATCACCCCCAGAATCACGAGCGAGAGGGTTTTGGCAATTACCAGCGCGCCGTAGCCGGAGGCCAAGTCGGCGAGTGTCCCCACCCGAAGCCAGGCGTTGGTAAGTCCCGACACCGCGACCACAATAAAGCTGACCAACGCGATCGTGGAATAGCGCTGGAGCATGGTGGTGAGGCTCGAAGTCGAAGGCTTTTCGCTCCACGCAATGATGGCCATCACCGCAAGTCCACCGATCCACATCGCGGCAAACACGCTGTGCGCATACGAAGCGCTCACTGCGGCTTCGTGGTTGGCTGTCCCCGCCGCGTGCCCCTGTTCGGCAAGGGGCCAGAGTGCTGCAACAGAAAGAACCCCTGCGGCAAAGACTCCGCCGAAGCTCCGCACCACCACGCTAAGAACGGTGACGATAGCGCCAAGTCCCACAGTGATGAGCCATGAGCGACCGATCTCAGTCGATTGCAGGTAGAGCCACAGTAAATCTCCAAACCGCTGATCAATGCTGACCGGCTCGACATAGATAGCCATGAAGGTCAGGAAAGCAGACGCCGCCCCCGCCACCGTCATCAGCCCGGCACCCCACGCCGCTACCGTCAGAGAGAGGGAGAACGCCCGAGATCCGCGGGTAAGCACGAAAGCTGCCACCATCAGGGAACCCACCGCTAAGGCGGCACCGAAATGGACGAAGGCTTTGGCCACGGGGATTCCCCATCTCACCACGGGGCCGGGGTCCACAATCAGAAGCGGCTCGGCGCCCCCTCCTGCGAGAAGTCCGAAAACCAGAGCAATGCCTAGTCCGGAAAGAAACAACGCGCCTACTGCGGTGAAGGCAGGAATCAGACGGTTCGTCACGAGAAAAGCTTAGGCGAGCGAACTTGGGTAAAGGGGGGATGCATTAAATGACTGAGGGGCAACCGAACCCGGTCGCCCCTCAGTGGTAAGTCTGGTGTGGCTACTTAGTGCTTAACAGCAGCCTTCAGCTTGGAACCGGCAGAAACCTTGACACCCTTGGATGCTGCGATCTGAATCGTGGCACCGGTCTGGGGGTTGCGGCCCTGACGAGCTGCGCGGTTGGTGCGGTCGAAGGAAACCCATCCTGGAATGGTGACCTTGTTGCCCTGAGCAACTTCCTTTGACACAACGGCAAAGATGGCGTCAACGACGCCGTTAACGGCGGCCTGAGTATGACCAGTGTGCTCCGCTACTGCTGCTACAAGTTCTGAACGATTCATCTTGTGTCCTCCTCGGACTTTTGGTTGTTTTTCTGGCTCGGCCCAGAATCAGTCCCGAGCCCACAAAAAAAGTTACCAGCTGGACTTCGTAATGCCCGGTAACTCGCCCCGGTGTGCCATATCGCGGAATCGCACACGGGAAACACCGTATTTGCTCAGGAATCCACGAGGACGTCCATCAATAGAGTCGCGTCCGCGGACACGAATCGGTGATGCGTTACGGGGGAGTTTTTGTAAGCCCAGGCGAGCTGCTTCGCGCGACTCGTCACTGCCGGCGGGGTCCACAAGGGCTTTCTTCAATTCCAGACGCTTTGCGGCGTAGCGCTCGACAATAATCTTGCGTTGCTCATTCTTGGCAATCATGCTTTTCTTGGCCATGCTCTATCGCTCCTCGCGAAACTCAACGTGCTTGCGCACAACGGGGTCGTACTTCTTTAGGACCAGACGGTCGGGGTCGTTACGACGGTTCTTCCGCGTGACGTAGGTGTATCCCGTGCCTGCGGTGGAGCGCATTTTGATAATGGGTCGGACATCTTGTGCTTTAGCCATTAGATTTTCACTCCTTTACGCTTCAGCTCGGCGATAACGGATTCAATACCGCGGGCATCGATGGTCTTGATGCCCTTCACCGAAAGAGTCAAAGTGACGTTGCGCTTCAAGGAAGGCACGAAGTAAGTCTTCTTTTGGATATTGGGATCAAAACGGCGCTTGGTGCGTCGATGCGAGTGTGAAATGTTATGTCCGAAGCCGGGAATGGCGCCGGTCACTTGGCAGACTGCTGCCATGTTTCCTCCTGTTGTGGTTACCGTAGGACGAAAGCCCTACCCAAGGTCACTTGTCGGCACACAAACACCTGCAGCAGATTCTGTGAACCTGCGCTGATGTGTGTACAAGGTGCAAAACTTTTTTTGCACCAGTAGGCAAGACTACGCCCTTGTTTCTAACCTGGCAAGCCCCGGTAGCAGTCCGTGCAGGTGCCATAGATATCGACAATGTGCTGTGGGTCATGAAATCCGTGTTCAGCGGCGACATCACGAGCCCAGGCCTCAACAGCCTTAGCCTCGATTTCCTTCGTTACCCCGCAGTCTCGGCAAATTACGTGGTGATGGTGGCCTGGAGAACAGGCCCTAAAGAGGTTTTCCCCCTCCAGGGTGAGCGCGTCGGCGCTGCCTTCTTGTGCCAGAGCATTCAGCGTCCGATACACCGTGGCCAGTCCGATTCCGGATCCTGCAGCGCGCAAGCTCTGATGAAGCTCCTGGGCGCTCACAAAACTAGGGGTGCGCTCGAGAGCGCCCCACACTTCTTCGCGTTGCTTGGTATTTCGCTTCATACGCCACCGTGAAGATGAGACGTATCGTGGGCATCATCAATAACCCCGCGGGAAGAGCGGGTTTCGGGGTGCAAAAGACCTAGCCCATAAGCCGTCGCGAGGTTCTGATCGGACAAAGCTTCCGCCGGTGGCCCACTGGCCACAACATAGCCATTGACCAAAATCACATGATCAGCAGCTCTCGCTTCCTCTAAATCATGGGTGGTGAAGACAACAGAGCATCCTCGGGCCGGCTCCTCGTGGATGATGTGGTCGATGGTTTGTGCCGAATGAATATCGAGCCCCGTAAGGGGTTCGTCCATCAATAAAAGGCTGTGTTCCTGGGCGAGGGCTTGCGCAACGAAAACTCGCTGCCGTTGACCGCCGGAAAGCCTGAAAACCTGCCGATCAGCCAGATCTTCGATGCGCAATAACCCCATCGCATCGCGCACAGCTTCTTTGTCCGCGCTTCGTGCTCTGCGGAAGACCCCCAAGGTCGAATACCGGCCCATCGAAACCACTTCCTGCACCGTCATGGGCGTCCCGGGCGATACGTTCATGTGCTGCAATACGTAGGCAATATCGTTGCGTGCCTGCTCGGGTTCAAGGCCCTTGACCTCGAGGGTCCCCTCAGTAAGCGGCAACAAACCTGTCATTGCATGAAGAAGTGTCGATTTACCGCTGCCATTTGGCCCAATTACGGCAGTGATGGCTGCCTCGGGAACCGTGAAATCGGACGTGCGAAGCGCTACTCTTCCATCCCGTTCGATGACGACACCGCTTCCGGTGATCACGTTGTTCATGCCTCCACACCGACCTTGAGATTCTTCAGCAGGCTCTTCGTTGCCAACACCAGGAAGAACGCCACGATCGGCACCAGTGCCATCGTGGCTGAAGCAGCAGTGCCGAGATAGTAGCTCAGCGTTAGCCCAAACCAGACCGCAACCACCCCAATAAGTCCCGCCACCGCCATCATCGAACGGATGGTTTTGGTCATTAGGCTCGCTGTGGCTGGGGGTCCGACCAACAATCCAAACACCAACAACGTCCCCACGGATTGATAAGAACCAATGACGGCAAGCGCAATAAGGACCAAGAGGGCAGCGTGCGCCAGGCCCGGCTTCATCCCCAACAGCTCGGCTTTGTCCTTGCTCAAGCTCAAGGCCACCAAGGGTCGATACAACAGCAGAGATGTCGCCAACACGATCACCAACACAATCGTTTGGCCCACAATGTCAGCGCTCGTCACCCCAAGCGCATCACCGAAAAGGATGCTTGTCAGGGACCCAGAGTAGGAATCCATCCGGGAAATAATAACCACCCCCAGCGCAAGCATTCCTACAAATAGCAAACCAATGGAAGTGTCTTCTCCCAAGACTGTCTTGCGTTGAACCAATTCGATAGCAGCGACCATTACCGCTGCTGCGACCGCTGCACCGAGCAGGGGATTCACATCAAGAACAACAGCTGCTGCAACGCCGGGAACAACCCCGTGAACGAAGGCATCACCAAAGAAGCTCATTCCTCGCAGAACCAGCCAGGTCCCAACGGTTGAAGCCATCAGTGCTGCGAGCACACCACCGAGCAGGGCTCGTTGTTGAAAGCCCAGTTCAAAAGGTTCCAGCAACCAATCCACGTGTTTATCTTGCCAGTGCCTGCGCGATACGGTCAGCGTTGGTCATCATCATCTCTTCATAACTTGTCGCACCCGAGTCCGGGCCACCAAGACTTCCGATAAAGAGTGGCACCACCTGCACGTCGCGACCTGCTTCTGCGGCGAGAATCTCCAGTATTTCGTTAGAGAGGGTCGCATCACCAAATATCGCCGGGACATCTTGATCTTGAATCACAGAAACAAGAGCGGCCAACTCTTGCGAATTGGGCTCTCCCAGTGTTGAGCCACCAGGAATAACGACGCCAATAACGCGGAACCCATAACTTTCGGCAAAGTAGGACAGTGCGTCATGGTCCGTTACAAGAATTCGGCGCGCATCAGGCACCCCAGCAAGGGTATCCAGTAGCTCTTGCTCGGCTGCCTCAATCGAGGCAGCGACCTCTTCCCCGCACGCTGAGTAGCCTTCGGCGCCGAATGTTTCTACTTCTTCACCGATCAACCGTGCTGCGGCCGCCATCCTGTCCATATCCATCCAGAAATGCGGGTCATAAGCTCCATGAGCGTGGTCATCTTCCTCGGCACCTGACTCGCTGTGATCCTCATCAGCGTGGTCATCGTGATGTTCGTCCTCGCTGTGCTCCTCGGCCTCAGCACCAAAAGGCAGAGGGTCGATTAGTGCACCAATCTCGAGAACTCGGGCACCGTCTGAACCGATGGAGTCAAGAGCCGGCAACAGACCTTCCTCTAAGCCCAAACCATTGACGATTACCAGGTCCGCGGCGACCATCGACGCAACGTGCGCGGAAGAAGGTTGGAAATCGTGAGGGTCGACCCCTGCTGGCATCACGACGGTGA
>JAFMDO010000042.1 GCA_017857245.1 Pontimonas sp. | reverse complement strand
CCGAAGAGTCCCTTGACTTCCTCGCCTGTGCCGTTTCTGACGAAGGAAGTTGGAATGACAACTCTTTCAACGAAGCTGTATATGACGGACTCGAGCAGGCAGAATCAGAGTTGGGTGTTCAGGTTGCTGAGGCAGAGTCCAACAGCGCCGAGGACTTCGCTCCTAACCTCCAGGCCATGGTCGACGCAAGCTGCGATGTCATCTTTGCCGTCGGATTCAACCTGGTTGCTGATGTCAACCTCGCCGCGGCGGCCAACCCTGATGTTTCCATGGTGACCGTCGATGGTTGGAGCGAAGGAAACGAAAACCTCAAGCCTGTTGGTTACAAGATGAACCAGTCCAGCTATATGGCTGGATACCTGGCAGCTGCCTACTCGACCTCTAAGGTTGTGGGTACATACGGTGGTCTCCAGATTGACGCTGTGACCGACTTCATGTCTGGTTTCTACTTCGGCGCCAAGGCATACGAAACCGAAACCGGCACCTCTGTGACCGTTCTCGGTTGGGACCCCATGGCAGCAACCGGTGACTTCTGGGGCTCATTCGCTCCGAATGACCCCACTGGTAAAAGCATCACCGCTTCTCAGCTCGAGCAGGGCGCTGACGTTCTCTTCCCCGTGGGTGGAGACCAGTTCGGTGCAGGTTCAGAAGCTATCAAGGAGTCCGGTGTGGATGCTGTGATGATCGGTGTCGACAAGGACATCGCCGCCACGTCGCCTGAATATGCCGACTACATCCTGACCTCTGCGGAAAAGCGTATGGGTGCAGCAACCTTCGACATCATCGAAGACTATGCAGTCAACGGTAACTTCAACGGTGACTACTACATGGGTGACCTTGCGAATGCAGGAACGGACATCTCTCCGTTCTACGCCTTCGATGACAAGGTGTCCCAGGAGATCAAGGATCGTCTTGCCGAAATCAAGCAGGGCATCATCGATGGAACGATCGACCCTCTGTCCTAGACAGCGGCACGACGTTCTGACGTGAAGTAGCGGAGGGGCCCTGGACCTGCGTCCGGGGCCCCTCCTGCTTTCCGCACAATGGAGAGCGCCAAAAACCAGAGGAGAACTAAGCAATGAAGCTTGAACTGCAGGGAATGTCGAAGCGATTTGGCCCCGTTGTCGCGAACGACAAAATTTCTCTTATCGTGCAGCCCGGCGAAATCCACTCGCTGCTCGGGGAGAATGGCGCCGGCAAGTCCACGCTGATGAACCTCCTCTACGGTCTCTACCAGCCCGATGAGGGCCGCATTCTTTTGGACGATACAGAAGTAAAGTTTTCTGGCCCCGGTGATGCGATGGCCGCTGGTATCGGGATGGTCCACCAACACTTCATGTTGGTTCCCGTTTTCTCCGTGGCAGAAAACGTTGTTTTGGGCAACGAACCAATCAACGCGATCGGTGCGTTGGATCTTGCAACAGCGCGCGAGCGGGTGCGCGACATTTCTGCCCGATTTGGATTTGATATTGACCCTGACGCGCTCATCGAAGACTTGCCGGTCGGGATTCAACAGCGAGTGGAAATCGTCAAGGCACTTGCGAGGGACGCAAAAATTCTGATTCTGGATGAACCGACCGCCGTCCTCACCCCGCAAGAGACTGATGAGTTGATGGAGATCATGCGGCAGCTCGCGCAAGAGGGAACATCAATCGTCTTCATTACGCACAAATTGCGGGAGGTGAAGGCCGTAGCCGATGTTGTCACCGTGATTCGCGGTGGAAAGGTTATTGATTCGGTTTCGCCCTCGACAGAGGTGGGTGAGCTTGCGTCGTTGATGGTGGGCCGTGAAGTTGACCTCTCCGTCGATAAGGTGGAGGCCACTGCGGGCGCCACAGTCCTAGAGATCCGAGATTTGGTAGTGGTGGATGAGCGCCAGCAACGGGTCATCGATGGCGTGAGCCTTGATGTTCGCGCTGGTGAAGTGTTCTGTATTGCGGGGGTCGAGGGGAATGGTCAAACCGCTTTAGCGGAAACTCTCTTAGGTTTGCGCAACGTGAGTGAGGGAACTATTTCTCTCGCGGGCGAGGACATCACTCACGCGAGCGTGAAGGAAGTGCTGGAAGCGGGTGTCGGATACGTTCCCGAGGACCGCAAAAAAGACGGTTTGGTCGCGGACTTCACGATTGAAGAGAACTTTATGTTGGATGGTTCATACTCCAAGCCCTTCACTAAAGGCTTATCGATCGATTTTGCGTCGCGCCATGCGCACAGCGAAGATCTCATCAAGCGCTTTGACGTGAGGACACCCTCAGGCCAGACCCTGGTTAAAAAACTTTCGGGTGGAAATCAGCAGAAAGTAGTTGTGGCGAGGGAACTCTCCCGCGAACTGAAATTTTTTGTGGCCGCTCAACCGACAAGGGGTGTTGATGTGGGATCCATTGAGTTCATTCACGAAAGCATCATCAAAACGCGTGATTCGGGAATCCCCGTGGTGATTATCTCCACGGAATTGGATGAAGTGTTCAACCTCGCAGACCGTATTGCGGTGATGTATCGGGGCAAAGTCGTAGGAATCGTTCCACCGTCAATTTCTCGTGAAGACATGGGGCAAATGATGGCGGGAATTATGCCGGAGGGAGTATCCGCATGAGTCTTCTCAAAGAAGTGTTCTCCACCAGTGCGACGCGAGCGTTTCTCTCGATCGTGATGGGCTTCCTCGTGGGAGCAATTTTCATGATGGTTTCCAGCGAGGATGTCGGTAAGGCGTTTGAATCTGGCGGACTGATAGATGCAATCCAAGCCGCACTGCGAACTGTTGCCGATGGGTATGCCGCACTGTTTCGTGGCTCTATCTTTAATACTCGTGCCGATGACCTAGCTACCGCTTTGCGTCCGCTGACAGAGACTTTGCGCCTTGCCGGACCGCTGATTGCAGCAGGCCTGGGTATCTCGCTGGGTTTCAGGGTAGGCCTTTTCAACATTGGTGGAAACGGTCAAATGATTTTTGGCATCTTGTGGGCCACCTGGATCAGTACCCGCATGGAATTGCCCGTGATTCTCCACATGGTTGTCGCCGTGATAGTTGCCATTTTGGGCGCTGCCTTGTGGGGCGCTCTGGTTGGTTTCCTCAAGGCACAAACCGGCGCCCACGAGGTCATCTTGACCATCATGTTGAATTATGTGGCGATTAGCTTGTTCACCTGGTTCATTCGCTCGCCCAACCTTCTACAGGCTGAGCAAGCGGGAGGGACACCGAAGGCTGAAGCCCCTGCTTTTACGGCCCAACTACCGCAACTTTTCCCCGGGACGTATTCACTCCACTTAGGGTTTATTTTCGCTCTGATCGCGGTTGCGGTGTATTGGTGGCTCATGGAGCGTTCTGCGATTGGGTACCGCTTCCGGATGGTCGGGCATAACCCTCATGCCGCCAGGACTGCGGGAATCTCGGTCGAGCGAACATATGTTTGGGCCATGGCCGCATCTGCGGCTTTTGTCGGGGTTGCCGGAGCCAATCAAGCACTCGGAACCCAGGTTGGCTACACCGAGACGGTCCACGCCGGTATCGGGTTTGACGGCATCACGGTTGCGTTGCTGGGTGGTGGAAACGCCGTCGGCATTCTTTTTGCAGGCCTCCTGTTCGGCGCTTTCAAGGCGGGTGGACCGCAGATGCAGGTGATTGGTGTCTCCCCTGAAGTGCTGGGCATCGTCCAAGGGGCCATCGTCCTCTTTATTGCCGCGCCGCCGTTGGTGCGGGCAATCTTCCGGCTGCCTTCCTTGGCGTCAACCCCCGCCCTTGACCGGCTGAGAGCCAAGCTCCAGCGGAAGGAGACTACTTCATGAGCCTCGAGGTGAAACCAGGAATGTTCTCCATTGCCGAAGCCAAGGTGAGCTGGAAGGCGCCGTCACTGATGGCCGTTTTCTCTGTCCTCGTCTTTGTGGCGTTTGGTATTTTAGGCCGACGGGAACCGGTGGAGTACACGGTGACGGCTGATGATGCAGCGATTTCGCTGCCCTCCATTACCGCTCTTTCCAGCACTGTGGGAATAGTTCTTGGCATCGTTATGATGCTGATTTCGGCTCTCGCTTTTTTCCGCGTCATTTCGAAACGCCCGGTGCCCCTGTGGTGGTCGATGGTGTTTGGGTTTATCGCGGTGGTGGCATTGCTTGGCTGGCTTGCGGCGGGAGACAGAGTTCCGTTTGCGTTCCTCTTGGCTAACGCCATTGTGCTCGCGATCCCGATCATTTTCGGGGGCATGGCCGGCGTGATGTCAGAGCGTGTTGGCGTGGTGAATATTGCTATTGAGGGCCAGCTCCTCACGGGGGCTTTCGTGGCCGCTGTGGTGGGCACGCTCACCGGGAATCTTTATGCTGGCCTTGTCGCCGCGATGGTGGCCTCTGCCCTGGTGTCAACAATCCTTGCTGTGTTCGCTGTGCGGTACCTCGTTGATCAAATCATCGTGGGTGTTGTCCTCAACGTGCTAATTATTGGGGTGACAAACTTTCTCTATTCGCAATGGTTGACGCAAGACAGCGCTGGGGCTAATAACCCAGGAACCTTTCCGATTGTTAAGATTCCCTTTCTCAGTGAGATCCCCATCCTCGGCCCTGTGGTATTTGAAAACCGCCTGACTGTGTACCTTGCGTTCCTGTGTATTCCTTTGCTGTGGTTTGTGCTGTTTCGCACCCGCCTGGGCCTTCGGGCACGAGCAGTTGGTGAGTACCCGATGGCGGCCGACACGATGGGTGTCAATGTCGCTCGCACCAGGTTCTGGTGGGTCACCACGGGCGGCGCGCTTGCTGGTTTGGGTGGCGCTGCCTTCACCATCGGTAATGTGGGTGCTTTTGGGCAAGAGATGTCTAACGGGCAAGGCTTTATTGCGCTCGCAGTGGTGATCCTTGGTCGTTGGCACCCCTTCTATATGTCCGCTGCGGCCCTGTTGTTTGGTTTTTCCATCATCCTTCGGGTGTGGGCAAACCAGGTGAGCCCGGGCATCCCCACCGACTTCATCATCATGGTTCCCTACTTGGTCACCATCATTGCTGTGGTGGGGTTTGTGGGCCGAGTTCGACCACCGGCCTCTGTTGGCAAGCCCTACATCAAGGAGTAACTCATCGAAATCAACTGGCCAGCACTCCGTGATGCGGCAAACGTCGCGATGGCGCGGGCGTATGCGCCCTATTCGAATTTTCCTGTCGGTGCTGCCGCGCTGGTGGATGACGGTCGAATAGTGTCTGGCTGCAACGTCGAAAATGCTTCCTACGGAGTGGGGCTTTGTGCAGAGTGTTCGCTGGTATCTGAGCTCACGATGACCGGTGGTGGGAAATTGGTTGCCTTCACCTGTGTGGATGGCCATGGAGACGTGTTGATGCCGTGTGGGAGATGCCGTCAGCTCTTGTATGAACACTCGAGCCCGGGCATGCTGCTCGAAACGGTGAGTGGAATGAAAACAATTGACGAAGTATTGCCCGATGCTTTTGGGCCACGACAACTTGAGGAGTATGCATCATGAACACCACAGCGCTGACGGAGGAACAGATTCGGGAACTCCCCAAAGTCTCTTTGCATGACCATTTGGATGGCGGGCTCCGCCCGGAAACGATTCTTGATTTGGCGCAACAGGCTGGAATCGAGCTCCCTGGCGGGGCTCCCACCGACTCTGCCGAAGCGTTGGGTCAGTGGTTTGCCACACAAGCTGACTCGGGTTCACTGGTGGAATATCTCAAAACTTTTGATGTGACCTTGAGTGTGATGCAAAGCGTGGAAGGGCTTCACCGGGTCGCCAAGGAATTTGTGGAAGACCTTGTCAGCGACGGTGTGATCTATGGTGAAATCCGCTGGGCCCCGGAACAACACCTCGAACAGGGCCTCAGCCTTGAGCAGGCTGTTGAGGCAGTCCAAGCTGGCTTGGATGCAGCTGTCGCCGCGGCAGAAGCCTCGGGTAAGAACATCCAGGTCGGACAACTCATCACCGCCATGCGCCACAACGATCGCGGGATGGAGATTGCTGAGCTTGCGCTGAAATACCGCGATAAGGGTGCGGTGGGCTTCGATATCGCAGGAGCGGAGGCGGGTTTCCCCGCCAGTAAGTTTGCTGATGCCTTCACTCACCTGGCGAATCACATGTTCCCCATCACCGTTCATGCCGGTGAGGCCGATGGTGTTGAGAGTATTCGTAGTGCCCTGGTTGACGGGAGAACGCTACGTCTTGGTCACGGAGTGCGTATTGCCGAAGACATTGCTGCGCTCGATGCGGGGGATGCTGATGTTGCAGGGCTTGGCGACGTGGCTCGGTGGGTACTTGAGCGGGGAATTCCTCTGGAGCTGAGCCCGTCCTCTAATCTTCAGACCGGTGCCGTTGCGCAATGGGGAACCGAGATTGCCCAGCACCCGTTTGATGCACTCTATCGACTCGGCTTTGCGGTCACGGTCAACACCGACAACCGTTTGATGAGCTCCACAACGCTCACCAAGGAACTGCTTCTCCTGGTCGAGGCCTTTGGCTACGGGAGAGAAGATTTGCTCCTCTTTCAGCTCAACGCTGCCGGTGGCGCATTCGCTCGCTTTGAAGACCGCGAGGCACTGGTAGACGCCCTCGTCAGCGCTTACACAAGCTAGGACAGATCATCAACGAGAGAGCGCAGGGCGCTCTCTAAGTCCGTGAGTGATGTTTCTGCCTCACGTCGCGTGTCTCCTTGGGTGTCCAAGTAGATCTTGAGCTTAGGTTCGGTGCCGCTGGGTCTAATAATCACGCGGGAGCCATCGTCTAAGTAGTAGCGAAGGATGTCTTCCCGGGGGAATTTTCCGACGCCCTGCAAGAAATCATCCACCTGAGTGATGGCACGCGTCCCGAAGGCGCCCGGCTGGGTGCTGCGAAGCTGTTCCGCGAGAGGGGTGTTGTTTCCTTGGTCGCCGAGCTTGATTGTGATTTGGCTGGACGCGAATCCTCCTACGGCCTCTTCGATGGTCGCCAAGTAATCCCAGAGCGTTCTTTTCTCGGCTGCCAGCGAGTAGGCAATCTCCAGCGCCATAAGGCCTGCAGATACCCCGTCTTTATCGCGAACAACATCAGGGGTCACGAGATAACCGAGGGCCTCTTCGAAACCGAAGATGAGGCCAGGGACACGGGAGACGTATTTGAAGCCCGTCAGGGTTTCTTCATGCTCCAGTCCAAAGTGTTTCGCAATCTTGCCCAACACAGGGGAGCTCACCAAAGAATTCGCCAGCATCCCGGTGACTCCAGTTTTGTGTGCCCGCTTCGCGCAATGCCAACCGAGAATGGCGCCGACCTGGTTCCCCGTGAGGGGGATGTAGTCCCCGCCGCGAGGCAACGCCAGGGCGAGACGATCTGCGTCGGGGTCGTGGGCGATGATGAGGGCAGCATCATGCTTTTTGGCGGTGGCGATACTGAGATCTAGTGCTCCATCCTCTTCTGGATTAGGGAAGGCCACTGTGGGAAATGCCGCATCAGGCTCTGTTTGCTCTGTGACGGGATGGACGCTCGGAAATCCGGCGGCTTCTACCGTTTCGAAAAAAGTGCCAGCCCCCACTCCATGCATGGCGGTATAGACAACAGATAAAGGCGGATCGTGTGGGGCTTCTGGTGCCACAGAAGCAACCGTTGCCGCCACATACTGGGCAACAATGTCCTCTGGGGCTGGAATAACCGCCTCAGGGGAGCGCGGGATGTCTGCCCAACTTATCGAGTGGGCAACGCCGGCGATAAGTTTTTCGATGTCACTGTCAACCGGGGGGATGATTTGTGAACCCTCGTCGGCTCCACCGAGATAGACCTTGTAGCCATTGTCCTGTGGCGGGTTGTGACTTGCCGTCACCATCACACCCGCGTCAGCATTCAGATAGCGCACGGCAAAGGCCAAGACAGGTGTGGGGAGCTTTTCGGGGAGCGCGATAGCTTCCAGGCCGTAGCCGGCCATGATGGCCGCGGTGTCTGCTGCGAAGATGTCGGAATTGGTTCTCGCATCACACCCCACCACAACCCTCAGAGTTTCCCCTGGTTCTGTGGAGCGATGCTCCAGCAAATACGCGGCTAGCCCGGCGGTGGTTTGTCCAATGACCACGCGATTCATTCCCCGGGGTCCTGGTTGCAAGGGTCCCCGAATTCCTGCAGTCCCAAAAGCGAGGCGGCCACCAAAGAGTTCAGACAGGGTCGCATCTGCTTCGAGGTTGCCCCCAGCATGACTCTCAAGCAGAGCCCCTAGTTCAGCCTTTGTGTGCGTGTCAGGGTCCTGGTTATGCCACTGGGTGGCTGCCGCCACGGTGGTCTCCATTGCGCTGGTCACAGTGCGACAACAATCTTTGCCAACAGAGCGGAAATCACCGGCTCTGCCATCTGCCCAGCCTCAATAACCTCTTTGTGGCTGAGAGGTTCTGGTGAAATTCCAGCCGCGAGGTTAGTGATGAGAGATAAGCCCAACACTTCCATGCCCGCCTCTCTGGCAGCAATAGCCTCCAGAGCTGTGGACATGCCCACAATGTGGCCGCCCA
>JAFMDO010000011.1 GCA_017857245.1 Pontimonas sp. | reverse complement strand
CTGCTGGATCGTCTGGTTCGCTGTCTTGCCCTGCCTCAGGTCGATGGAGTGCTGGCCAGTGCTGACATTTTGGAAGAGCTCGCCTGGCTGGGAGCACTCGATAACAAGCTGGCGATCGGCACCATGAACCGCGGGGGCATCATTGGCGCCAAGTGGGAACTCGATGACCGGGTCACCGCCTATGACGTGGACCACATCGAATCCCTCGGTCTCGATGGCGGGAAAACACTGATCCGGATCGACCACCACGACCCCGGTGTCGCCCGCACCCTGGAAACGGTGGCGTCGATTACGACCCAGCTCGCAGATCGTCGCCTGATGTCTCTGATTGAGCCGCTGCCTTACCTCAAGGACGCTAACGGCGGCGCCATCTTGGATACCGACCCGGATGCGCTCATTAAAGTTGTCGCTATTGCCTCTGGCCTCGGGTCCTCCTCGGCCTACTCCTGGTTGAAGCTCCCCACCAGTGACCGGATGGACGAAGTGGCAGCGGCCACCACACTTCCTATCCTGATGCTCGGCGGAGAACCCAAAGGTTCCAGCGGTGACATTTTTGACCAGTGGTCCACCGCCATGAAAGAGCCCAACATCCGCGGCTTGACCGCAGGTCGAACCCTGCTCTACCCCTCCGATGGGGACTCCGAAAGCGCCGCTGTTCGCGCCGGCGCAATTGTTCACCCCCACCACTCCTAACCGCGCACCATCAGACACAAAAACGAAAATCAACCGCACCATCCGCTCCACACCACACTCTGAACAACCACATCCCCACCGTCAGCGATTCGCAACGAGTGGGCCACGAAAGGTAACAAACGCATGAATCGTCGCATCGGAATTGCCGTGCTGGGGTTGGGCTGGATGGGGCAGGCGCACAGTCGCTCCATGCTCCGCATTCCCTCGCTATTCCCCGAACGCTCCTTTGACCCCGTCTTGGTGGTGTGTGCTGACACCGAAGAAGAGCGTCGCGAACGCGCGGTCAAGGACTTCGGATTCCAGAGAGCCGTGGCCGACTGGCGCGAAGCTGTCGAATCTGACGACGTTGACGCCGTGTGGGTGACAGCCCCCAACATGCTCCATGTCCCCATGATCGAAGCCGCCACCGCCGCCGGAAAAGCAGTCTTTAGCGAAAAGCCCATTGGCGGCAAGCCCGAGCAGACTTTGGCAGCGTTTCACGCAGCCAGCGCTGCCGGTGTACCCACAGGTGTTGGCTACAACTACCTCTGGGCTCCCCTGGTCATTCACGCACGAAACCTGATCGAATCCGGGGCTCTGGGGGACATCACCCACTACCGCGGGCGCTTCTTTTCAATGTATGGCAGTGACGAAATGGGCCTTTTGACTTGGCGCTTCTTGATGGACCAGGCCGGATATGGCGCCAGCAGTGACATCCTCAGTCACTCGGTGTCGATGGCGCAGTTCTTGGTTGGCGGAATCAAGGAAGTTGTTGGGATGCGCAACACCACGATCCCGCAGCGCCCCCTCCCCACCGGTGCCGCCAGCCATTACGGTCGCGGCAACCCTGGGGACCCTATGGGTGCTGTGGAGAATGAAGACTTCGCCTCCATGCTCTGCACGTTCGACAACGGTGCGACCGGAACATTTGAAACCAGTAGAACCGTGGTCGGGCCAGAGAGCCAGAATGCGTTTGAGGTGTATGGCACCAAGGGTTCCCTGTCCTGGAACCTGGAGAAGATGAACGAGCTCCAGTACTACAAGCTCACCGAGGACCCCAGCTCCGGCTACACCACCATCTATGGTGGTGACCGCTTCCCCTTCCACGGTGCTTTTGCTCCCGGACAGGCCAACGCGATTGGTTTTGAAGACATCGTCGCGATCGAAGACTTGTCCTTCTTGGACTCCATCGCCACCGGCACGGCTTTCTCCCCGAGCTTCCGTGAAGCTGTGGATGTTGTCAGTGTGCAGCAGGCCCTCATCAATTCCTGGGATTCCCGCAGCTGGGAGCCCGTCATCGACTTAGCCGGAGAGAAAAAATGACCCCTAAAACACTGCGCATCACCACCGCCGAAGCGATCGTTCGTTACCTGATTGCTCAACGCACCGTCGTTGATGGCAAAGATGTGCCGCTGTTCCCTGGGGTGTACGGGATCTTCGGTCACGGAAACGTGACCGCCCTGGGCCACTCGCTGGAAACCCACCGCGACGAGATTCCTGTCTGGCGTGGCCAGAACGAACAGGGCATGGGACTCGCTGCCGCAGCTTTTGCCAAGGCATCCAGGCGCCAGCAAATCATGGTGGCCACCTCGTCGATTGGTCCCGGTGCCACCAACATGGTCACCGCAGCGGGTGTGGCGATGTCCAACCGACTTCCCGTGTTGTTTCTCTCCGGTGACACCTTTGTCTCGCGGCTTCCCGACCCTGTGTTGCAGCAGGTTGAGCACTTCGGGACACCCTCCATCACGGTGAATGATGCGTTCAGGCCGGTGGTCCGCTACTGGGACCGAATCACGCACCCCGCCCAAATTCTTAGCTCGCTCCCGCAGGCGGTAGCAACCATGCTCGATCCAGGAGACTGTGGTCCAGCATTTATCGGGCTCCCCCAAGACATAGCAGCAGAGGCTTATGACTTCCCTGAAGCCTTCTTCGCCACCCACGTTCACACCATCCCCAGGCCTCGCCCGGACCTCACACAGCTTGCCAAAGCTGTGGCGGCGATTAAGGCCGCAACCCGTCCGGTGATTATCGCCGGCGGCGGTGTGCATTACTCCCTGGCGGAAGCCGAACTCGCTGCGTTCGCTGAGAAGTTCGGGATTCCTGTCGTGGAAACGGTGGCGGGCAAATCTTCGCTACTGTCGGATCACCCCCAGTACTCCGGCCCCCTCGGTGTTACCGGTGCTGCAGCAGCAAACGCGGTCGTCAGCAAAGCTGACCTCGTCCTTGCGGTGGGAACGCGCCTGGAAGACTTCACCACCGGCTCCTGGACACTCTTTGATCCAGACACCACGTTTGTGGGCATCAACGCCGCCCGCTTTGACGCGATGAAGCACCAGTCTCTTCCCGTGGTGGCTGATGCCCGAGAAACGCTGCTCGAATTGGGCAAGGAACTCGAAGGCTGGTCGGTAGATTCCTCCTGGCGAGAGCACGCTGTTGCGTGCCGCAAGGATCTGGAGACCTTTGTCTCCTCCCGGATTGTGGATGACGGTGTCTGGCCACCCAGCTACGCCCAACTCGTGGGCCTCGTTCACGAATCAGCAACTGCTGAGGACTACGTCCTAACCGCAGCTGGTGGCTTGCCTGGAGAGCTCAACATCAACTGGATGAGCAAAGGTATCGCGAGTTTTGACTGCGAATATGGCTTTTCCTGCATGGGCTATGAAACATCTGGCGCCTGGGGTGCTGCGATGGCACGCCCGAAGGGCGAGGTCTATTCCTTGGTCGGCGACGGCTCGTACATGATGATGAACTCCGACATTTATGCCTCGGTACTTTCTGGTCACAAGATGATCCTCGTTGTCTGCGACAACGAGGGCTACGCCGTGATCGAGAGGCTTCAGGTCAGCCAGGGTGGGGCTTCGTATAACAACATGTTGGCTGACTCCGCAGGAACGGGAACCGATGCTCGCGTGGATTTCCGCGCTCACGCAGCAGCCATGGGGGCAGAAACCTTCGAGGTCTCCAGCCTTGATGAGTTTGCCAAAGCCCTTGTCAAAGCCCGTGCCGCCGATCGCACCGCCGTTATCGTGACACAGGTCCGCGCCAAAGACTTCACCGAAGGTGGTGCCTTCTGGCAGGTGGGGGTTCCTGAAGTATCGCCTCGTGCCAGCGTTACCGCGGCCAGGGCTGCCATGGATGAGGGCCTACGCGCTCAACGTCCAGGAATTTAGGATCCAAGAGTTCGGAGCAGCGGGAGGGCCTGTGCTACGCGCTATTTGTTGACGACGGTGAATTCCAGCGCATAAAGGTCGGTCCGATAAATGTGCTCGCCATGCTCTAGCGCCTGACCCATGGAGTCATAGGCAGTCCGGTCCATGGTCAACACGGCGGATCCGGTGTCAATATCAAGTTGCTCGGCTTCGAGGGCGCTTACTTTGCGGGCACTGATCTTTTGCTTGCCAACCTGTGGCACAAATCCTCTGCTACGGAGGGATTCATAGAGGCCTTCAGACTTGAGCTCCTCTGCCTTAAGCTTCCCCACCGATTGGGGAATCCAGTTGTGCAATACCGCAATGGGGACGCCATCGGCTAGGCGAATACGAACGAACTCCGTGACAGGTGTGCCAGGCTTCAGCCCCAGTTGCTGAGCAACGTGGTTCGGTGCAGGCGCATCGGCCAGGCTGACCACAACGGTTTCTGCTTTGGCGCCACCACGGCGGATGTCGTCGTAAAGGGAGGTCAATTCCAAACCCCTCGTCAACTGACCGTGAACAACCTGGCTGCCAACCCCCCGGCGCCTCACAACAAGGCCAGCGTCTACCAGGGATTGAATGGCCCGACGAATGGTGGGACGGGACAGTTTCAAACGCTCCGCAAGGGACACTTCGTTTTCAATTCGCGAGCCTGAGGCCAAGGTCCCCTGTCGGATGGCCATCTCAATTTTGGTCGCCACCTGCTGGTAGAGCGGCATAGTGCCATCGCGGTCTAAATCCGCAAAGAGAGAATGAGGCAGAAGTACTTCAGTTTTACGCACGAGACACCTAACAAAGGGACATGTTTCGAACTATGTTATGACAAAGAACCCCTCGGCGCTGGGGTGACAGGCAAAGACCGCCCAGCCCCTCGTAAACTAGGCTTCATGTTTGACAGTGTCCTGCAAGCGCTTCGCTCGAGCCGACTAGGCAGGCTGGGCCACGGTCACGTCGACCAAGATCGCGAAGCCTCCTCGCTGTTTGCCGGCGACTTCGTGGGAACAACGACCATCGAGGCTGAATTCTCCCGAAGCATTTTGGGGCTGGGGGTCATGGACAACCTGGGGGGCGAAGTCATCAGCCTCTCTGGAGAGACGTGGTTCGTTCCGCAGGACGGCACTCCCCGTGTTGCCGCGCCCGAAGACACCCTCGCCTTTGGCATTGCCGCCCACGGCGGCATCGCCCACTACCTTCCCCTTGAGCAGGGTCTTGATTTCGAGGGCATCAATGATGCCCTCGATCGATACCTCAAAGACACCCATGTCGACCACGAACAGGTGGTCTGTGCTCTCAAAATTGAGGGCAACTTCCACGATGTGTTGTTGCGGACCGTGGGAACCCCCGAATACGAGGGGGAAACATTGGAAGAGGTGATCGAAGCTGAGGCCCGCTTCCCCTTTGAGCAGTGGTCGGGCACTCTGGTGGGCTTTCGATACCCCGATGCCAGCACCGGCGCGACCATCCCAGGTCTCCACCTGCATGCGATTAGTGCCGACAGAACATCAGGCGGCCACCTGAGAAGCGCCACGCTCTCCCAGCCGGTGGTGGCAGCACTCTGGATCGATCAGCTTCATTTGCGCCTAGAAAACCCAGGTAGTCGCTCAGCGGAAACGATCGACTTTGATGCCCTGGAAGGACCGATTACCGGGGAACAATAGGCCGTGACTAGTGGCGTCGTGGGGCGTGGGGAAATCTTTTATCTAGCCTCAAGAATGACGGCAGATCCTTGACCGCCACCACCGCAAAGTACGGCCGCACGCAGGGTTCCGGATTCGAGCTGGGTCAGCATCCTGGAAAGGGCTCCGACGATGCGGGCACCAGAGCTGCCAATCGGGTGACCCGGAGCGATAGCGCCGCCTAAAAATTGACCGCAGGGGTTCTGCGGCATCCGACAATGATGCTCATGATGGCGCAGGCTCTGCGCTCGTGAAGGTGGGTGCCACGCGAAATGGCGCTCCGGTGGAAGTGTGCAACGAATCGAGGTCAACTCCTGGCGCACTCCTGACCAAGACCAGTCCCTCATCATCGATATCGAACACGGCCTGGTCAGAGATGATCCGGGAAACAACGCCCACTCCGGTCAAGGGCAGGCTGCAGTGCTTCACGATCTTGGGCGAGCCGTCTTTGGAGACATGGTCGGTCAACACGATCACGCGGGGTGTGCCGGCAACGAGATCCATCGCGCCCCCCATTCCCTTGACCATTTTTCCAGGGATGGTCCAGTTGGCCAGATCGCCGTGTTCGGAAACCTCCAGCGCACCCAGAATCGCAACCTGGACATGCCCTCCGCGGATCATGCCAAAGGAGGTGGCGGAGTCAAAAATACTGGCGCCGGGAAGCAATGTCACTGTTTGCTTGCCCGCGTTGATGAGGTCAGCATCCTCTTCCCCATCAAAGGGGAAAGGACCCATCCCTAAGATTCCGTTTTCGGACTGCAAGGTGACGTCGACGCCCTCGGGGAGATGATTAGCAACAAGGGTGGGGATACCAATGCCGAGGTTCACATACTGACCATCCTCAAGCTCACTTGCCGCGATGGCTGCCATTTCGTCTCTAGTCCACATCTGCTGCATTCCTTTCACCGCGTGTGGTGCGTTGTTCAATGTGTTTCACCGAATCTTCGACTGCCACGACGGCCTGGACATAGATTCCAGGTGTCATCACCGAGTCTGGCGCCAGATAATCATCAACCACCGACTCTGCTTCGGCGAGCGTGAAGCGGCCAGCGGCAGCAATCAGGGGATTGAAATTCCTCGCCGTGAGCCGATAGGTCAGATTTCCAGCCCGATCTGCCTGGTATGCCCGAACCAAAGCGATATCAGCAGTGATTCCCCGCTCAAGAATGGCCGTTACGCCATCAAAAACTTGCACTTCTTTACCCTCGGCCACGGGCGTGCCCACGCCGGTGGGCGTGTAAAAGGCAGGGATTCCTGCGCCGCCGGCGCGGAGCCGCTCTGCGAGGGTCCCCTGGGGAACAAATTCCACTTCCAGAGACCCGTCGAGGAACTGTTCGGCGAACAACTTGTTTTCGCCCACGTAGGAAGCCAGGACCCGACTGACCTGTTTGTTTTCCAGGACGAGCCCTAACCCTTTGCCATCGACCCCCATGTTGTTGGACACGATGGTCAAGTCACTTGCACCGGAATCGCGCAGGGCCCGAATAAGGTTTGTGGGTATCCCGGAAAGGCCAAAACCCCCCACCGCGATTGTCATGCCATCCTTCACGCGCTCGGCGAGAGCCCCAGCGGCAGAGGCAACAACTTTGGTTTTCATCTTCACTCCCGGACAGGGTCACGTAATCAGTTCACGTTAGCCGATGCAAACGAACACTGGCTTCGCCGAGAGAAAGGTGCAACGGAATCTCCCAGCGATACTTGCCGCAGCAGCAACTTTCCTATAGGATTTATTAGGTGGATCCCAAACAAATCGTTAACGTAGAAGTTCGAGGGTGCCGGGGGGCCGATGAATTAGCTCCCCTCGACTCGGTCTCTGCTGTTCAGCTTCCGGGCGGTTCCCGGCCGGACTTCACAGTGGTAACCCTGACCACCGCTGACGGCACGACAGGCACATCCTTCGGGTTCGGGGCATTGGACGCTGTGGCAGCTGCTCACGCTCTCAGCCAGGTCAAGCCTTTCTTCATGGGGCGGGATCCTTTTCACACCCAACAGAACCTCAAAGACTTCGAGATGTTCGATCGAAAATGGAATCTGACTCCAATCTATGCTTACGGACCGTTCGATAATGCTTGCTGGGACATCGTGGGAAAGTCCGCTGACGAGCCGGTATACCGGCTCCTTGGCGCCGCGCGCACCGAGGTGCCTCTCTATGTGAGCTCAATGTTTCTGCCGGGGCCAGATGAATATGTCGCTCAAGCGTTAGAGGTGCAGGCCCGAGGTATCCGCGGTTACAAACTGCACCCCCCCGGTGACCCCACAGTGGACATTGAGTGCTACCGCGCGGTTCGCGCAGCGGTCGGTGATGATTTCACCCTTATGGCCGATCCCGTCATTAGCTACAACTATGAACAAGCTCTCGTTGTGGGGCGCGAACTGGAGAAGCTTGGATTCCGCTGGCTCGAAGAGCCTCTCCTCGACGTCAATTTTAACGGATTGCGCAAACTGAGAGAAAAACTTGACATCCCCATCTGCGGCACCGAGGTCCTCGCGGGTGGGCACTATTCCACGGCGCACTATATTCACGAAGGAATTGCAGACATCGTGCGAACCGACGTTTCGTGGCGAGGGGGAATCACTTCGGTGATGAAAACGGCTCACACCGCAGAGTCGTTTGGTGTTCAGTGCGAGCTTCACACCACCATCTATCAAGCTCTCGAGCAGGTGCAGGTTCATGCCGCCTTGGCTCTGTCCAACTGCGAATTCTTCGAAATGCTCTACCCCTTTGAAGACTTCACTTTCGGGACAAACACCTCGGTCGTGATTAAAGATGGCATGGTTCAGGCCCCCACGGGACCGGGGCTGGGAATTGACTACGATTGGGACTTCATCGACGACCACACTGTCGTGACGCTGTAGCACCGAAAATAGTGACAAGCGTCTCCCCTCGTCGCTTTGCGACCGCGCGACGCGCAGGGTTCATGAGTTTCTTGCTCATGGGCCAAGTCGTGTTGTGTTCGGTCGCGTGGGTTCCCGAATATATCGATCGGCTCGGTGTGTCGTTTGCCACATGGGGCTTTATCCTCAGTTTCGCCCCTCTGGGCGCAATTACTGCCGTTGTTCTAGCGCCCTCGGTCATCAGTCGAGCGGGAGCTATGCCCGTCGTGCGGGTGGGCGCCATATTGTCTGCAGGATTTCTCATACCGCTGGGTTTCACAGACTCGGTAGTGACCTGGACGGCAATCAACACCGTCTTCAACTTCACTGCGTCGCTTACCGGCATGGCCGTCAACACCCACGCCGTGATGCTCCAGCGAAAAGTACCGGAATCCATCATGAGCGGAATGCATGCAGGCTGGAGCATCGGCGCTGTAATGGCCGCCGCAACCGGCGCTATCGCCTCCGTCTTTATTTCGCTCCAGGCCTACTTGATTCTCGTGGCAGTGGTGACGGCGGTCGGAGTTTTTGTGACATCGCGATTCTTGCTCTCGCCCGCTGAGGACGGGCACCGCGAGGAGCGGTTAAGCGGCACTCGAATCCCCTTTTACCGGTTCCCTCCTCGTTTGTGGCTGTTGTCTTTTGGTCTACTGTGCTCCGTCATGCCCGAGATTGCCGTGCTCGAATGGTCGGCAACCCTCGCGAGAGCGAGCGGCGTGGACCTCGTGCTCCGAGCGCTGCCCTTTGCGACTTTCATGATGGGCATGATCGTAGGGAGACTCGCCATTTCTCGCCTCACCCGGCGTTTTGACGTGCACAGTATTTCGGTTGCCGGAGCGATGATCTCAGGCTCGGCCATGGCCGCTGGCCTTTGGGGGGCGCACCTCTTAGGTGCCTACTCCGCTGAGCTCGCCATCATCTGGCTCGCGGCCTTGTGGTTGTTTGCAGGGCTAGGGCTCGCCCCCCTAGGCCCCACAATGATTTCGACCAGCAGCACAGTGCCGGGACTCACGACCGCTCAGGCGGTGGGCACCTTGGTCTTTGTCACTCAGAGTGTTTCCATCGGCGCGAAAATTGCGATGGGAGCTGTCGCCGAGGGTTATGGGGTTTCGTGGGCCTTTGTCCTCCCGGTTGCTCTCATTTTCTTCGGGGCCGCTATCGCCCATCGCACCTCGGAAAAGACGCAAGCGAGGGATCTTGAGCTTGTGAATCCCCCCACCGGCCCCCTCCCCGTCTTCAGCGTGGAAGACAAGGACTAGCCCTCTTCGAGATAAGCGCCACCGTCCACGATGAGCGACGCTCCGGTCACCCATCTAGCCGAATCAGAAGCCAGAAAAACTATCGAATCAGCGATGTCATCGGCCGCTCCCACCACACCATCCTCCTTGGCCTGAGCCAGGGCTGCCTGAGCGGCATCCTCGGAGCCGGCATAGTCGACAAGCCAGCGCTGAAGCATAGGCGTGTCAATTCCCCCTGGCATCACCACGTTGACTCTCACCGCTTGACTGCGCGCTTCCAATGCAACACCTTTGGCCATGTGGTTAAGCGCAGCCTTGGATGCGTCATAAGCGAGATTCTTCTTGTTCACTCGGTGGGCGTTAGTGGAGCTCACAAAGACAATCGAGCCCGATCGAAGCGCTAGGTGAGGCAGCGCTGCCTGGGCGAGAAAGAAGGGCGCCTGGACATTAACGTGAAAGACCCTCTCCCATTGCGCGGGAAGGACCTCGGAGGACTCTGCATGCAGCGTTATTGCGGCGTTAGATACCAGGCAATCGAGCTGCCCCCAGTGCGCCGCAGCACCCTGGACGAGTGCATCGGGAGCAGCACTGTCCGAGAGATCAGCCGATAGGTACTCGAGCAACGGGCTCGAATTCACCCAGGCTTGGAACTCTGCGGGCAACTGCTCCCAGGCGCTTTTCCCATGGAGGGACACAGCAAAGCCTGCCTCGAAAAGTTTTCGAGCCGTAGAGAACCCCAGTCCTGAAGTTGACCCTGTAACGAGTGCTGCTCGCATGAATACCCCTGTCCATCATTGTCCCTAGATGCTATAGGATTTTTCCATAGACGAAATGGGGACACCATGTCTGGTGACGCTGCACTCTCTCGCTACACACTCACGCACTCGGAGCCAGTCGTGCCGCAATGGGCACTCGAGCAGGTCAGCCTCAAGCAGCGCCTCAGTGCAGGAGCTCATGAATTTGTCGCCCGCTACACGGGCCCTGATGGCACCCTGACCTGGCGCGAGAGCTGGCCCGGTATGGACGGGTCGGACGATCCCTACGAAGCTTTCCAGTACCTGGCATTGTTTTATGCGCTAACGGGAGACGAGTCGGTCTATGAATTAGCCCGGAAGATGTGGGAGTCCATTACGTGGCAATGGACTCAATATGGGCAGATTCATCGAGAGTTCGACGGCTACTACGACTGGATGCACCACGGCGAAGCTAACCTATTCCACTACTTTTTTGGCTTGACCAAACCGGAATCTTTACAAGACCGAACGCGTGCTGATCGCTTTGCTCGGATGTACACGGGCGAAGACCCCGAGGCGCCCAACTACGACACAGAAACGGGAATCATTCGGGCGCCACAGAGTGGCTCCCGCGGCCCGCGTCTCCAGGTAACCAAGGAGGACTTAGGTACTCACCGTGGAGTGCTCGATGACTATCTAGCCCCTTTTGAAGACATGAAAACCTCCCCTTTTGCGTTGGGCACCTGCAACTGGTCTGACGACGCGGTGTTTGACGAAGTAGTTCGCTTGATGAACGAGCGAACGACCCGGGGAGATGTCCCTCTGAACATGAATGCCACCGGCCAGATGGCTCATGCATACATGTACTCGGGGGACGAAAGCCTGAAGGACTGGGTCACCGACTACCTGCTTCGGTGGCGCACGCGAGCCATCGAGAATGGCGGAATACTGCCCGACAACGTCGGGCTCTCAGGAAAAGTGGGCGAATACCTTGATGGCAAATGGTGGGGCGGCCACTATGGGTGGCGCTGGCCCCACGGATTCTTGACCATTATCGAGCCAACAATAAATGCTTGCAGCAATGCCTACCTGCTGACGGGAGATTCCTCGTTCTTGGCACTCGCCCGGGAGCAAATAGATGCGAACTATGCGCTGGGCGAAGACAGAGACGGCATGCGCTTCACCCCCCACAAGCACTTCGACGCCGGCTGGACGGATTTCCGCCCGATCACGCCCTTCCACTCCATTCATTTGTGGACGAAAAGCCTCGCTAAAGAAGACCAAGATCGAGTTGAGAGATCCCGCGGCGGATTCGATTGGTCCCACGTCTCTATCGCGGAAAAACCTTTTAGCGCCAAGCACTACAACACCAATACAACAGCGTGGTACGAATACATCACAGGAAACTTGCCGAACTATCCCCTAGAAATCCTTGCTGCAAACAACAGGCTCATTGACCAGCAACTTGCGCGAATGCGCTCTGGGGATGGCGACCCACTGACCTGGGACACGGTCGAGCAAATTAACGGCTACCCAGACTCGCTCAGCATGCAAGTCGATGGCTATGCAATCCATGCATGGCAGGAATTTTGCCCGGTCTACTTCGAGTCGCTGGTGCAGTTGCAATGGGGCGCGCCCATGCACATCTCGCACGGCGGCTTCCAACACGCCACCTTTCGTTACTACAACAGTGCAACCCAGCGTCCCGGCCTGCCCGACTCGGTCGCCGCCCTGGTTACTCGCATCAGTGCCACCGATGCCGATGTTCAGCTCGCTAACACGGGGGACGAAGAGGTCACCATTATTATTCAAGCAGGTGCTTTCGGTGAGCACCTCATCACGGGAGTGGGTGACAATGCCGAGGACTCTGCGCCGCTCGCGGAACCCACACCGTGGCTAGAAATATCGATCCCTGGCAATGTGACCGTTTCTCTTCGCCTGACGATGGATCGCTATTCACGGACACCGCGTTACGACACTCCATGGTCGGCCCGCGCCGACTGGAGTCCCCTCATTTCCTCTCGCCAATAAAGCCTGCCGCTGATCGCACCCCTGTTCGTCAAGGGCCCCTAGGATAACGAACTCCCCTCAACCGGCCTCGCGACGAGCCCTCCGTTCCCTGATAGCCCTACTGTTCGAAACCCCGCGTTACCCATTGACGATTCCGGGGTGTTGGCCGAGCGGCCCGAGTTTCGGTAGCGATTGCAGTACGAGGGATGGCAAAGATAGCTCCCACCGCGCATCACTTTCATCGTCCCCCCGATAGGGCCGCGGGGGTCGTTACGAGGAGAAAACGCGTAATACGAATTGTCGAACCAATCTTCACACCACTCCCAAACATTTCCTATCGGCTGCCAGAGGCCGAATCCGTTTGGTTGAAAGGCGCGAACTGGCGCGGTTGTGAGCCAGCCGTCCTCTCCGGTGTTGGTTCGCGGGAAATTTCCTTGAAAAATATTGGCACGCCAACCGCCAGCGTCAACCTCTGCTTCCCCCCAGGGATACTTGGAGCCTTCCAACCCCCCACGCGCGGCAAACTCCCATTCAGCTTCTGTCGGAAGACGCCGGCCGGCCCAAGCACAATAGCCTTTCGCGTCGGTCCAACTCACGTGCACCACTGGGTGATCACCGCGCCCAGCGAGCGTGCTATCCCGTCCCTCCGGATGCGCCCAGCTCGATCCACGGACAGCGAGCCACCAGGGCGTTCCAGCAGCTGGACCAATAATTTCCTCCTCCGTTGCGCGAGCGACAGAGTGGAATACCGCAGAAAATCCCCACGCTTCGGCTTCTGTTTCGTACCCTGTGTCGGAGACGAACCGTGCGAAGTCATCATTCGTAACGGTCGTAGCGTCAATCTCAAAGGAGTCCAGTGAGACCTCGTGAACGGGTGTCTCGCCGTCGCCAAGATTTTCGTCTCCCGAGGAGTCGCCCATCATCATTGTGCCGGGCGGAATCTGTGACTGCTTGATGCGGTGGTTCCCAGCAGCTGACACCTGAACCACGCGAGTCTCTCCGGCGTTTGCTTTCGAGAATTCCGACCGGGTAGGTGCGCCACACCCGCACCCATCGGCGCAGTTATCTTGAGGAGGCATCAGCACTCACGCGACCTTTGTTAAAGCAGGTCCGCGTTTAGCTAGGAAATCTGCATCAAGGGCAGCTACCACTGCATATCTCCTCTTTCCCCGGACGACGCTAGCCACATCGCTGTCGGCACCGGCGCGGGACCTTTCATCATTCTGCGGATTCCACCCGTTGGGATTACTCCCAGGATTCAGCCGTTCCCTTGCCCCTTACTATTTTAGGCGCTAATTTCATGCAACCCGTCAGAGCCGCCGATCAGGACCCCCAACACAGCGCCCGTGTGCGCCAGGCATTATGAAGCAGACAGTTCAGTTCCAGCCGACGGCCCCTGAAAATGCGCCTCACGATCGAGAAGCCACACCGAAGGAAAGCTTTAGCGGTTTCGCTGGCGGTCAGCCTCCACCTCGAGAAACCAGTTCTCTAACTTCAGGCTGAGGTGCCGGACCTTCTCTGGGTTCCTCTCGGCAAGGTCATGCGATTCTGCCGGGTCCTCGCTAAGGTCGTAAAGCTCGACTTGACCAGGGGTGCTTAGCACCCGAAAAGGCTCGGCATCATCAATGATTCCTCTCTCGATGAAATACTCGGGCTGGTACATGCTCACTGCAAGCCATTCGAGGTCAAAGACCCTCATAGCCTCCGGTATAGCGGGGAAAACCAGTTTCCAATCCCCCTCACGAACGGCCGCGTTGCACTCGGCAACAGGGGAGTAGCGGTTCCATTGCCAATAACGGGTATCGGGCAATGAGTGGCTTTCTCCCCTAAGAAGGGGAAGTAAATTGACGCCGTCAATTGCGAGATCCGACGGCAATGAAATGTTGGCCGCCGCGAGCAACGTCGGCAACCAGTCGGTGAAATGTGTCATCTGATTGACTTCTGTTCCAGCCGAAAGCTCCCCTGGCCAACGCATGAGCAACGGAACTTTCACCCCACCCTCATAAACGCAACCTTTTGAACCTCGCAGTCCAGAGTTAAAGCGTTCTGTATGGGTCGGAGTGGGGAGATAATCTGACATAAATTCGGGGCCATTGTCTGATGTAAAAATCACAATGGTGTTTTCATACTGGCCATTGGCCTTAAGCGCCTCCAAAACGCGACCGATCCCAGAGTCCATCCGTCGAATCATGCCGTACAGTTTGCACACATCTTCAGAAAAAAGACCCTTGGCCCGGAAAATATCTGCTTCCTCCTCAGGAACCTGGAGCGGCACGTGAGGAGCGTTGTAACACAAGTTGAGGAAGAACGGCTGGTCTTTGGGCACCCGACCAAGGAAACCAATCGCCTCATCAGTCCAAACGTCGGTCAGATATCGACCATCTGAATGCTGGGGAATATTGTCGTACTCAATTCTCCAATCAAAATAATCGTGCCCACCGCCGCGGAAGCAGACAGATTCATCAAAACCGCGACTAAGTGGCGCGTAACGGTTATCGAACGCGCCTAAGTGCCACTTTCCTATGTGCGCAGTCCGATAGCCCCCTCTCGAAAGCAAATCAGCGAGCGTTGTCTCATCAAGGGCAAGACGTTCGAGCCCTCGCCACTCGAGCGTGTCTATCGACCCTGTCCGATGCGGGTACCGCCCCGTCATCAACGAGGCCCGCGAGGGATTACATACTGGTGAGGAGGAATACTGCTGCGTCAGGGATACGCTCTGACTAAGGAAATTATCGAGAACGGGGGTGTCGCTCAAGCCACCATTTACCGCGGATAGGTCTCCATAGCCAAGGTCGTCCGCCAAAATGAACAATATGTTTGGCTGCCCACTCATACGATTCCCCCTGTCAAATCAAGGTGCGCCCACCTTAGGTTGATTAGATCACTGTCTGTGCGGTAAAATATATCCTACACGATTTTCTTGACCCGCCTCCAGTTGGCATCCGGTTGTGAAGTCAACGTCAGTGATGGGTGCTTGAAAGTATCCGCAACTGTGGCCCGGAGGTAGTCATGAAGAAGCGCCCTGGTCGGGAGTTTGCCGTTCTGCTCGTTATTGGAGTCCTCGGCGGACTTCTGTCGGGGATATTCGGTGTTGGCGGCGGGATTATTATGGTTCCGCTCCTCATAGTCTGGGGCTCACTGGACGCGCGGAGAGCCAGTGCAACGTCTCTGTTCGTTATCGCCCCCATCGCGATAATCGGCTCAATCACCTACGGTGCTAATGGGCACTTTCTGCCACTCTTTGCTGCCACAGTTGCAGTTTTTGCTGTGAGTGGCTCGTTCCTGGGTTCAGTTATCCTCGCCAGAGCCAACGCGACAGCGCTTACATGGAGCTTTGTGGGGCTCCAGATCGTGGCTGCGGCTACCTTGCTCATCGACACCCCTGCCACAGATGCAATGAATAACGAAGGTGGGTTGGCGCTTTACGCTGGCATTGCGCTACTCGGTGTCCTGGCAGGCAGCTTTTCCAGTTTTTTCGGGGCCGGCGGTGGAATTTTGCTAGTCCCCTTTCTCATCTTGTCAGGCTTCTCCGACCTCGACGCAAAAAGCATCTCACTGTTAGCGCTAATTCCCGCAAGTATCGTCGGAACATTGTCCAACTACCGCGCAAGACGCCTAGACGTCGCCCTCGGGGCGTCCATGATTTTGCCCGCGGCAGCAGGGTCGCTGTGTGGCGCCCTGCTGGCAAACGTCATTGATACGGAAGTTTCGCGAGTTTCACTGGCTGTACTTGCCCTGACCTTCGGAACTCTGATTGCAATCAGTGCCCTGAGGGAAAGGCCTCGGTGAAAGTGTTCTGAATCGGTGACGAAAATGCTCGCGCTCACACGCGACCCCCGAGCGCGTCGACGAATCAGCTCTTGACCGAGCCGGCCAACACTCCCCTCACGAGCAATCTCGCGGAAAAGAGAAAGACAATCAGAATCGGAATCGCAACAATCATTCCCGCCAAGGCGATTTCGGGTGCTCGAATCGGCAGGGCATTCGCGCCGACTTGGGGGCTCAACGCGGGCGTGGAGGAAAACAAAATTCCGAGCCCAACCGGCAGAGTCAGCACCTCCCCCGATGACACCACCACGAACGGCAGGAAAAAGTTAATCCAATTCACTTGAAAGCTGAAGAAAGCGAGCATCCCTATGAGGCCGCCAGCGAGCGGAAGCGCAACCCTGAAAAAGGTTCCCCAGTCACCAGCCCCATCAATTCGCGCAGCGTCATAAAGCTCGCTCGGAATCGTGGTGCTGAAATAGATGTAAGACAGAAAAACGCCAAACGGGTAAAAGCTGCCCGGGAGAATAATAGCCCAGGCTGTGTTGTACAGACCGAGGGCAGTGATCTCAACGAAAAGAGGGAGAACAAAGGCCACTTGGGGAACAATCATCGCAACCAAGGTGACAATAAGCAGGGTCTTCTTGAACGGTAAACGAGTTGCGGAAAGCGCGTACCCAGCGAGTATCGCGACGGAACAGGCCACCAGAACCTGAACTCCCGTGTACCAAATCGAGTTGAATATCCAATCGACAATCCGTCCGTCCTGGAACAAAGTCAAGTTGTCCCAGGCGTCTCTGTAACCCTGAAAGCGACCGAACGACAGAGGTGGGTCTCTTTGCAGCTCGACCTGTGTCTTTGACGGAGCCAGGACCAACCACAGCATAGGCAGGACGCTAAAAACCGCGAACATGACCATTACGAACCACGCAGCAGCCTTGGCTGAAACATTCCTCGCAGCGACAACAGCCGGAAACTTTAGTCGCGCACTCCCTGGTCGCCGCAGAGCCGTCGAATTTTCACTCATTTTGTATCCTTTACTCTGAGTCTTGCCTCGTCAAAGAAATCAGTCCTGTAAATAATCACTAGAGCGACCACCACAGAGACTAGGAGCATAACCATCGACAGCGCCATCGCAGCGCCTAAGTTGGACCCCAAGAAAGCAAGGGTGTAGCTCAGCTGGTTAAGCGACCAGTCTTTTGCCAGCCCCGGATAGACCGAAGAAGAAATCAAGTACGGTTCGACAAAAATTTGAAGTCCCGCCGCGAATACCAAAATCAGCATGTAAACGAGATACTTTCGAATAAGGGGTAATTTGATCAGGAAGGCCATTTGGAAAGCATTTGCGCCATCCATTCTGGCCGCCTCTAAAATGTCATCGGGGATGGACTGCAACGATCCGTACTGAATAACTATCCAGTTGCCGGCTCCCGTGAAAAACGCCATAAGGGCAAAAATGTATACGAGGTTGCTGGTATTGAATATCTCCACACCCTCAGTTAGACCAAATTCGGCAAATATCCCTGCAAATGGACTGTAGGTCGGCTCGAGCATAAAGTACCAGACCAAGATTGCAACCGATCCGCTAATCCCAGCTGGAACAAGATATGCCAAGCGCAGAGGCAGGGTGTACTTCATTTTGATCGTGTCCATCAGTAGCGACAATCCAGCAACCACGATAAGCATCGCGGGCAAGTAGATCAGGAGAAAAAGACCAACGTTGCCAACAGCCGACAGGAAGCGGAAGTCCTCGAAAACGAACATGTAGTTACCGAAGCCCCCCTCTGGGGAAAGCCTCGATGGGCCGATGGAAACACGGAATGCCATGATGATCGGGATGATGGCGAACATGACCAACAGCACCAGATAGGGCGCGAACATCAGGAGCGCATTTATTTGGCCCATTAGTTTTGAACGATGCCGCAACATATTTCCTCTTTCTCAGTCAGGTGGTGTTCTCGTGCAGAGCACTAATGGCCCTGCACGAGAACACTTCACCTAATTTGCAGCTCTTAGTCGATTACTTAACTACTGTGTAACCGGCTCCCGCCGCGAGCTCTGCCGCACCCGCCATAAATATGCGGACTGCAGCTTCTACGTCACCTGAAGCCTGGAGCTCCGTGCTAAGAACGCCGAGTTGTCCACGGCTATCAAAACGAGCAGGTCGCTCGTCTTGACGAATCTTTGGCACTTGCGCAACCATTGCTGCGGTCACGTCCCCGACATAATATGGGTCGGTGGATATCGTTGCGGCCCACTTTTCAAATGCGGGCCCGTAACCGGGGAAGGTTACCTTGTCAGCCCGCATGTCTGGGTCAGTAGCCAAGAACACAATTGCGTCCGCGACATCCTGAGGGTTATCGGCGTTGGCATTTCCAACCCAGACGCCGCCGCCCCACTCGCCGGACCAGTTCGTGGTCTCACCGGACCAAATAGGCATTTCCGCAGCAGCCATTCGCCCTGCGGGAATTGCCCATGAATCTTCAGGCCGGATGACAAACTGTCCCCACCAAGATGGACCAATGGTCATCGCAACGTTCTGCTGACGAGCAACGTCCTCGAGGAAGCCAGCGTCGAAGGATCCGCGAGTGTCCACGACTCCAGCATCAACGAGGGGCTGGACCAGCTCGAATACTCGTGTGCACTCGACCGCGTCGGGATTAATCCGGACTGTTTCCTGGTCAAGCACTTGAGAAATCGGGCAGCCGCTTGGCCATAGGTAGCCTGCATAGAAGCCTTGGTCGCCGATGGCGCCGGCTACGTAGTCAGTACCCTTTAGCTTCATTGCGGTAGCAGCATATTCTTCCATGGTCGTAGGCACAGTGAGCCCGAGTTCGTCAAAGATAACTGTGTCGTACCAGAGCACGGTCTGCGCTAGGTCATTCTTGAGGCACCAATATGATCCGTCAATGAGACACCAGTCACCAGAGCCTTGGTAGCCATCAATGATTGCTGGATCAACATAGTCGTCCAGATTTAGTGCATACCCATTCAGAGGGTCCTGGAAAACGCCGACGTTGTTCGATGGGTTGAAGGTAACATCGGGCCAGCCTTGTCCGGTCTGGTTCGCCAGAGCAACCTTGGCAAGAATCTCCTCTTGTCCAAGCACTTCTACTGTCACCTCAATTTCACCCTCGACCGATGCTTGATAGGCCAGTGCGGCAGGTTCCCGAACGGGGTCTACGTAAAGCAGCAGCGTACGTGGGCCAGTGGCTTCGGCTGTCTCTCCGCCTCCAGCCGCTTCTTCTGCAGTAGTGGTTCCACCCGCACATGCGGAAAGCAAAAGCGCCCCCGACATGACGAGCGCACCAATCAATTTCCTACTCATTGCAACTTCCCTCCATTTAGATTGTAGGAGCGAAGCCCAACAAGCTTCTTCGCTCCCGTTTCACACGACTCTATAACACAAAGTGTCGTTTCGTATAGGATACAGGGTATCGTTATTTTATTGTTTCATTTAGAGAAAATTAGGTGAATGCAGATGAAGCTTCTCCGTGTTGGCGCTCCTGGATCGGAAATACCGGCCGTCCTGATGGGCGATGGCCTCTTTCTCGACGTGTCTGTGGGAGGGGATTTCACCGAAGAGTTCTTTCGCTCGGGAAAGCTAGCTCAACTTCCCGCCCTGGTGGACCAGCTGCTGGTGGATGGCGCACAGCCGCAACCTTTATCCGGCCAACGTATCGGGGCTCCCATTGGTCGGCCGCACCAGATTGTCTGCATCGGCCTGAACTACGCAGATCACGCCGCCGAGACCGGACAAGATATCCCCAGCGAACCCATCATCTTCACCAAGTCGCCCAACACGTTGGTAGGACCCAACGATTCCATTCGTCTTCCCAAAAACTCCCATAAGACTGACTGGGAAGTCGAGCTCGGAATTGTCATTGGATCACGCGCCAGCTACCTTGCGGATGAGGAAGATGGAATGCGTCACATTGCCGGCTACATGGTCTGCAATGACGTCAGTGAAAGGGAATTCCAAATCGAACGCCAAGGCCAATGGTCTAAAGGGAAGTCCTGCGAAACCTTTAATCCCGCGGGACCCTGGCTGGTCACGGCGGACGAAGTCCCCGACCCCACGGCATTAAGCATGGAGCTGAGCGTGAACGGAGCCACCATGCAGAGCAGCTCTACGCGTCAAATGGTCTACACGCCCGGTTTCCTGGTGCACTACTTAAGCCAATTCATGGTTCTCGAACCCGGAGATGTAATTAACACGGGCACACCTCCGGGTGTGGGCATGGGGTCGAAGCCGCCGAAGTATTTGCACGAGGGCGACGTCGTAGAGCTCCACATCGAAGGCCTCGGGTCACAGCGCCAGACTGTAATTGGGCCTCGCTAAAGCGTCACTGCCGACCTGGAGTCGATCGATTCATAGAGGGCATTGACCAAACGCACCGTGTTGACGTTGTCCTTTATGGGACTGCGTAAGGCCTTCTCGCCGGCGATCTCAGCGAGCAGTGAGCCCATGGTCCCTATGAAGGCATCGGGTATCCATCTTTGCGTCACGGGATAAGGGACCCAACCATCGGTCGGCACTACGTCAGAGTTAACCTCTAATGTGTCACAGCGGCCATCCGGGTAGTCGTAGAGCAAGCCCAACGTTCCCCGAATTGAACCAGCGGACCCATCGATGCGAAACTCCGCGGAATTGTCTCCTCCTCGGTTCACGTGATTGGCATGCACGACAGCGACAGGACCGTCGTCATACACGTAGGTGCTCACCGTTCGAGTCTCGCCAATCGGGGCTTGTCCTTGCGTTCGACCCGAGGTGGCAAAGACCATCGCTGGCTCGCCCAAGAACCACCGGACCACGTCGTGGTAGTGGATAGAGTGCACCATTATTTCGAGGCGCTCCCAGGTGAGAGCCCAATCCCAGAGATGCCAGGGAGTGTCAAGATTCACGGTGATGGAGAACCCTGATATTTCTCCGATCCACCCCTTGTTGACCATCATGTGAGCGGCTGCCATGCCCTCGTCGAACCGTAGCTGCTGGTTAACCCCAACGATAAGACCAGAGTCACGTGCCTTATCGGCCATCTCCTGGGCCTCGCCCACCGATGTGGCCAGGGGCTTTTGCGCCAGAACATGCTTGCCCGCTTGGAGGGCAGCGAGCAGTATCTCGCGTTGCTCAGATACGGGCACCGCAATGTCTACAACCTCGATAGCAGGATCTGCCAGCAACTCCTCCACGCTCTGATACACGTGGGGGATGGAGAATTCTTGAGCCACCTGCTGAGCTCTGTCGTGATTAATATCCGTAATCGCATGCACGGGCAGTCCGGCTTTAGAATATGCGGGCAGGTGCGCCCCTGAGACTATTCCGCCCGCCCCGATGACCCCAACACCTTTGTGGTGGTGCGCGGGGATAGAGAGTTTGCACGCTGCTGAGATGTCGTGAAACAGGTCAATCATGAGGAGGAGTCCTTCCTCTCTTCGAGGCCACCCTTTTTTGCTTCGACAGGATCGTGATACTTAACGGTCTGCAAGTGTTCGCAGTACAAAACAATCTGTTCATCATCGGCCCGAAAAACTTCATAACTGACTTTGAAGAGGCCCATGTCGTCATATTTTGGCTCTTTGCTCAGCAGCGTCCTCATCGTGTAGATGGTGTCATTCACGAATACGGGCTTGATAAACCGGAGCCGGTCATACCCGTAACTAAAGGTGTGAACGTTGTTGTGGGCCATTAACCCCATGCCAAAACTGAAAACCAGCGCCCCGGGAACAAGTCGTTTGCCAAAGAGTCCCTCTTCCCGGGCAAAAATTTCGTCCGCGACATAAGGGTGCATGTCCAGAAGCAGGGAATTAAAGAGCATCACTTCACCTTCGGAAATTGTCCGTCGGATCGACCGATCGACCTCGCCCACCTGGTAGTCCTCGTATTTCTTGACATCCTGATTCCACACGGGAACCTCATAGCGCTTGGCCTTATCCGGGTTGGGGTTACTCATTATCTTTTCCTCTGAATTCAACGTCGATCGACTTCGTGTGTTCCCCCACCCGCGGCGCCCCTCGGGGGGACCCCAGCGGCTTGCCATCAAATCGCACGGGGGCTCTCGTCGTAGTGAGCGTGATGTCGGTGCCATCTGGACGAGTGCGAGTGAATTCTTGGGCCATATCGATAGCGGCAAAACCCTCATGATTCACCAGCTCCGGCAAAGAAAGCACCGGTGCGCACCAAAAATCAGCAGCGTCTAAAATGCTGAGCCAGTGATCCGTAGTATTCGTGGCTAAATGAGCGGCAAGCAATTGGGTAATACGAGTTTGCTCGGTCCACCAGGTATCGGGGTCACCGAACTCGGCAAGCGCGTCCAAACCAACCAATTCGCCCAGGTCAGGAACAGAACCCATGGCAAGGGCTATATATCCATCAGAGGTGGGGTACGTGCCGTAGGGGGCTTGCAAGAAAGCGTGTGCGGTGTGTGGCGCACCTCGCTGGACCAAAACACTGGGGTCATTGAGGTGCGCGCTGACGAGTTCAAACTGCAAGTCGAGCATCGATTCCAGGAGGCTCGTGTCCACGCGGCTTCCCTCGCCTGTGCGCTCTTTCTTCAAGAGGGCAGCTGTTACACCGTGAGCCAAATGAATTGAGGTAATTATGTCCGCCAGCGCTATTCCCACTGGCACAGGAGGACCATCGCCACTTCCGTTCAGCCAGGGCAGCCCCGAAAGTGACTGTGCGAGAAGGTCCTGCCCGGGTCGAGTGCTCCACGGACCTTCGGCGCCATAACCTGTGATGCTGGCATAAATTACGGTCGGATTGAGCGCCCGCACCGCTTCATACCCGAGGCCCAATCTTTCCATCACGCCGGGGCGGAAGTTCTGGACAATCACATCGGCACTTTTGACCAGCTCCAGCACCTTCTCGCGGTCATCATCACTCTTGAGATCAGCCGCGTAGCTTTCCTTGTTCCGATTGGTGATGTGGAAGGAAAGCGTGTCCCCGTCTTCGCTAATTCCGCCAAAAGCGAGACCACGGCCGATATCGCCCGCGGGTGGTCTTTCTACTTTGATGACCCTGGCACCAAGGTCCCCCAGCCGCATAGCGGCCATAGGGCCGGCAAGAAATTGACTGAAATCAAGAACAAGATAGCCCTCTAGTGGGCCACCACTGATTGATGTCATGCGAGCTCCAAGAGATAGAAACTCTGAGCGGTCCTGAAGTAGATGTCATCCTGCTCTGACTCTGAAAAGCTCGCAATAGAGTCGCGTTGTGCCTGCCACACACCGACGAAGTCACCCGCTAACAATGAGACAGGCCAGTCACTGCCCATCATCATGCGCTGAGATCCAAAGTGCTCCAGGCAGTGATTCACGTAGGGCTCCCAGTCAGTGGCGCTCCAGCCGGGACCAGAGGCAGTATTCAATCCAGAATGTTTTACATAGACGTTGGGGCGCTTGGCCAACTCCGCCATGTCTTCGGCCCAGGAGTCCCAGGCCTTGGAGGCAATGTCGGGTTTTGCCATGTGATCAACCACAATGCGCAGGTCGGGGATAAGGTCCGCCAATTCGACGATGGCCCGAGAGTGGTCGGAGTTGACGCTCACCATATCCAGGCTTAAGTTGCGCGATGCTAGATCGCGAAGCGTTTCGAGACACGGTGCCTGGAGGATCCAGCGCGGGTCTGAATAATTGTGGGTGAGATTCCGATACCCCTTGAGCGCCTGATGGCCCGATATGAGATCCAGTGCTTCTCGTGCTTCGTGGACCCGGTCAAAGGGAACCCACCCCACAACCCCTCGGACGTTTTCGAAAGCGCGCTCAACGCTGAGCATATAAAAAGTATCGTCGTACGTGTCAGCGGCTTGAACAAGTACGGTCGCCGTTATACCGGCCTTGACGATGTCCTCAGCGACATCCTCCGGGCGATGGTCACCATAAAGAACTCCGTAATCAGGGGAGATCCAATCGTAGGTCCGCTCAGACATCACCCAGAGGTGCTGATGGGTGTCCACGCAGTGAGCTGGTGTGTAGGGCATGGGTTTTCCTCTCTTAGCCTTGGTGCGGGTTTTTGGAGACAAGATAAATGTGTGTCAGCGCCATCACAATCTCACCGTGCTGATTGAGTACTTCTACTTTTTCGTCGACAAGCCCGTAGTTTTCCGGATTTTTGCGATACTCCCGCTTCTCGGCAATGCTCGCGTGAGCGGTGATGGTGTCTCCGATAAACACGGGTCGGATGAACCGAATAGCTTCATACCCATAGGTCATAGCGGCTTCATTGATATCTCCCGAAGCCAACATTCCTACGGCAACGGAAAGAATTAGCGTGCCGTGAGCAATACGTTGCCCAAAAGGCTGCGTGGCACAGAACTCCGCATCCATGTGATGGGGATAGAAATCGCCTGTCTGCCCAGCATGTAAGACGATGTCGGCCTCAGTCATGGTGCGCCCATGGCTCTTTACCAAGGAGCCGACCTCGTAGTCGTCGAAATACATCACTGCTCTGCCCTTTCCCGAAGATGCTCAACCTGAGCAACCATCTCGCTCCAGTCTGAAGCGTTGAAGACCTTATTAACTAATGCTTGATGAATCACCTGGGACACCGCAAACTGAAAATCGGGCCACCCCACGACCCTGGGCCTGACCCAGGACCGCTCAATGGTGCGCAGCGTGTTGCGAAAAAAACCGTGGGTAAGCGAATTCATCGCCGGCGATAGCCACGCTCGCACATTTCCGGGCTGACCATGCATCTCGGTATATGGGCCGTTTTGCGCCTCAGCGGAAGACAAGTAGGCGGCAACCAAGGCCGCCTTTTCGGGCTGAGCAGAATGCGCAGATACTGCTATCCCGGCCCCGCCCAACTGTGCCCCGGAAGCAAGCCCGTCAAAACTGGGCACGTCGTCGTAGGCCAGTACCCGAGAGCGAAAGCCTTGGCGCGAATAATTCGTGTAGCCGTAGAGCGGCGTCGCGTAGGCATAGTCATCGGAGCTCACCAACATTTCGGAAATCTCAAACGGATTGGATCGCTGACATTCCTCGGGAACCAGGGCGGCAAAACTGAGAAGAAACTCCATCACCTCCTGAGTGACGTCCTCATCCAGAAAGTTTTCGCTGCTACCTAGGGGCGATCCCCATTGCGCGCTCAACGTCGCAAAAGTACTGAAGGCATCCACGGGCTTATGCGGCCACAACACCTTGCCTTTCCTCGCATCAGTCATCACGTCGTCCCAAAAGGGAGGGACCCCGTCGCTGAGGTCGGGACGATACACAGACACTTGGGTGGCCGCGTCGATGGCCAATGCCCAAATCTTTCCGAGAAAACGATATGACTCATGGGAAGGCCCGGCGCTCTCCCTTGCCAATTTTTCGAGCTGTTCGTGGCTCAGTAGGTCATCCATTGCCAAGAGGGCCCCATCCGCTACGCCGTCAGGCACATGAGGATGGTCGATAACCATCAGGTCGTGGCCCGGGGCGAACTCGCGCACATGCTGGTCACCGAACTCGAGCAAACTTCTTGCCGTCCAATCGACGGTAACCCCGAAACGTTCCTCGAGGAGTGCGTTGCATGCGACCACGGAATCAAACCCCCGCGGGTGATCCCAGGTCATTCCCTTGAGTACCGTCATCTCAGCCATTGCTATCCCCGTAACTTTTTCACACAATACTTGCGGCGCATCCCCTTAAATCATGTATCCTATTGTAAATCTGCTTGGAGTGCATTTGTGTCCGCGCAAAATATAAGGATTGAAGGTTCCCATGAACCAAGAATTGGCAGGCCTCAACGCCGTTGTTACCGGCAGCGCTTCGGGAATCGGTTTGGCCACCGCGAATATGCTCCGTGGATACGGCGTCACCGTCGTTGGTTTGGACATCAGCCGTGGTGAGCTCTCAAGCGACATGGAGTGGTTCCCCTGCGATGTCACCTCCAAGCCCGCCATCGAAGAGGCATTCATGGCGATCGAAGCCCTCACCCCTTCGCTCGACATTGTGGTCAACTGCGCGGGAATAGGGGCCATCGGGTCTATCGAGACGGCTACCGATGAAGAGTGGGCTCGGGTCTATGACACCAACGTCGTGGGCACCGCCCGCATCTCCTCGCGCGCCATGCGGCTGCTGCGCAAAAGTGCCAGCGCCAGCATCGTGAACATTTGCTCCATCGCGGCAACGGTCGGGCTTCCCGATCGGGCGGTGTATAGCGCAAGCAAAGGGGCAGTGCTTTCTCTTACCCGGGCAATGGCTGCGGACGCCATCCCCGACAACATCCGCGTTAACTGTGTCAATCCGGGTACCGCAGACACTCCCTGGGTTGCTCGCCTTCTCGCGCAAGCAGATGACCCAGAGGCGGAGCGCAAAGCGCTCAATGCCCGCCAGCCGATTGGTCGCCTCGTCTCCGCAGACGAAGTAGCCGCCGCAGTCTGTTTTTTAGCTAATCCCCGGCAGGCATCGACCACCGGAACTTCTCTCGCCGTTGATGGCGGCATGGATGGGCTGAGAACACGGGCACGGATTTAGGTTCCTGGCCCAATCCCGGTAGCACCGCCCTCGAGAGCTAGACTTTCTTTCAACAGTTGAGAGCAGGAGACAAACGAGTGATGGCAGAAGCGCCCAAAGCCCGAATCTCTCGACCCCTCCGAACCGTCTTGTCGGACGAAACCTACAACCGCGTTCGCGAAATGTTGCTCACGCATGAAATAGCTCCCGGCGAGAGAATCAACATTGACGCCCTCGCCCGGGAGTTAGATGTCTCCCAAACGCCGGTGAGAGAAGCATTGGCGAGGTTGGAGTCCGATGACCTAGTCATTAAGGAACCCCTTCGCGGATATCAGGCGACCGCTTTGCTCAGCGCCTCAGAGCTCAAAGATCTTTTTCAGTTTCGCGGAATCATCGAGCCTTGGGCCGCTATGACCGCGGCGCGAGGAATCACAGAGGACGGCAGGGAGCGCCTGGCTGCGGAACTCACTGCGGGAAAGGACGCTCAACACCTCAACACGGAAGACTCGTACAAGGCGATGAGTGAGCATGACGCCAGATTTCACGCGCTGGTGGCCGAGCTTTCCGGGAGTGACTTTGTTCGCGAAGCATACATACGAACGCACTGCCACTTACACCTCTTCAGGCTGTACACGGTTCTCAAAACCAGATTGCGCGAAGACCGAAAAGATGCCGCCGTCATCCGCGAACTCTTCGAGCTCTATTACGAACCAAAATCGGGATTCCTGGCCTTCACTGAGCATCAAGCCATTGCCGACGCAATTTCCGCAGGAGACCAAGATAAGGCTTCAACATTAATGCTCGCGCACATCAACAGTTCTTTGGAACGCTTTGGCCCCACCATGTCGATGATGGAAGAAAATCAGTAACGAAGCGAGCCCTCGCTGAGCAGGCCTTGCTCCAACAGGTCGCGGTAGAACTGCTCGGGGATTAGCTCATCAAATAAGGCTGCGTTTCTGAGCGCCTGGTCGCCATTTCTTGCTCCGAGGCACACCACCGAAACAGCAGGGTGAGTCAAGGGGAACTGAGCGGCAACTTGCGGCAGCGAATAGCCGTGCTCCACGCATACGCGAGCAAGCTCACGGGCCTTGGCAAGAATGTCCGCCGGAGCGATGTCGTAGTTGTAGTGCGAGCCATCGGGAGGGTACTCCCGCGCCAGGATCCCGGAGTTAAATACTCCCGCCGCCACGACGGAAATCCCCTTGCTCTGGGCCAGGGGAAGAAGATCCTCGAGAGCAGGCTGCTCCAGGAGTGAAAACCGACCGGCAAGCATCACCACGTCTAGATCTGTTCTCTGGATGAACCGCGTCAGCATCGCAGATTGGTTCATCCCCGCCCCATAGGAGCGAATCACACCTTCGGAGCGAAGTTTTTCCAGAGCCGGGAAAGCCCCTTCCAGGGCCTCTGCCTCGTGGTCGTCAGGGTCGTGGACAAACACGACATCCACGTAATCGGTCTGGAGCCTCTCCAACGACTCCTCCAGGGAGCGCATCGTCGCATCATAGGAATAGTCGACCTCGCGGTGGAGCTTCCCCGAGACCGCAAATCCTTGGGTGTCCTGGCCACCTGCATAGTTCGGATTGGGCCGGATAAGCCGGCCCATCTTGGTGGAAAGCGTGACCGACGAGCGGTCGAGTCCCGAGAGGAACCTGCCCATACGGTGTTCTGAGAGTCCCAGCCCGTAGTGCGGCGCGGTGTCAAAATATCGGATCCCCGCTTCATACGAAACCGACAGGGCTTCCTCGGCCTGTTCATCGCTGACCTCCGTGAAGAGGTTGCCGATGACAGCGCCACCAAAAGACAGTGAGCTCGTGACAATTCCACCCTGGCCGAGCGCCACAGTAGGGATTGTCATCCTTAGCTGCCCCAGATGATGCCATCAGGGTAGGCATAATCCTGACGCGTGACTTCGAGAATCTCCTGGCTATTGCCCGGCACGTCTGAGGGCCAGTAGCGCCCATCCTTCACGACCACGGGATCAACATAGTGATCATGCAGATGCTGGACATACTCGATTGCGCGGTCTTCTTTCATCCCGGTCAAGGCGACATAATCGAAGAACGCCACATGCTGGACTGCTTCACAGAGACCCACTCCCCCGGCATGAGGAAACACCGGGACCCCGAATTTGGCGGCGAGGGCAAGGATGGCGATGTTTTCGTTTACGCCGGCGACTCGCGCGCTGTCGATTTGGAGCAGCCCGACAGCTTGGCTCTCGAGCAGCTGACGCGCCACCACACGGTTGGCCATGTGCTCTCCGGTGGATACCCGAACAGGCTCGACCCCGCGAGCAATCTCCCGGTGGCCAGCAACATCGTCGGGACTGGTGGGTTCCTCTATCCAGTCAATTCCGAAAGGAGCCAGGGCCTTAATCCACTCAATTGCCTCGCTGATTTCCCAGCGTTGGTTCGCATCAATAGCAATGGGGTACCCGTCGCCGCAGGCAGCTCGCGCAATGCCCATCCGCCGAATGTCATCCTGGAGGTTCCCGCCAACCTTCAACTTGATGCGGGAAAACCCGTCCGCCTGAGCTTCCTTGCACAATCTCTCAAGCTTTTCATCGTCATAACCGAGCCATCCGGGGCTTGTTGTATAGGCCGGATACCCCTCAGCGCGCAAGGCAGCTATCCGTTCGGGGCGGCCATCTTCGGCGCGCACAAAGATGTCGAGGGCCTCTTCTGGAGTAAGAGCACTAGAAAGGTACCTAAAGTCGATCAGATTGCACAGCTCCTCCGGGGAGAAACTAGCCAGTAGCTCCCACAATGGCATGCTCTCTTCTCTGGCTTTGATGTCCCACAGGGCGTTGATTACAGCGCCAATGGCCATATGCATGACCCCCTTTTCCGGGCCCAGCCACCGCAGTTGGGAATCACCGGTTAGCTCCTTATAGAGAGCGCCCATGTCCGCCAGCAACTCGTCCAAATCTCGGCCCACCACAAAAGGCTTTAGCGCTTCAAGAGCTGCCACCTGCACATCGTTACCGCGGCCTATGGTGAAAACTGATGCGTGGCCCGCCGAGAGGGTTTCGCCATGGTGGCCGAAAGATATATAGGCAGCGGAGTAATCAGGGTCTGGATTCATAGCGTCAGACCCGTCCAGCTCTTTCGAGGTGGGGAACCGGATGTCTTCGGTGTGCCAGTGATTTATTTTTCTCATGGGGTCCAGCTCTCGGGCTCAGTTGCTAGTCGTGGTGGAACACTTCGGGGAGAGTGTGCCACCACTCGTCCTCGAGTATTTCGGAAACGGGACGCTGGAGCGGTTTGCAGACTGCCCACCAGTCCTGAGTGTTGGGATCCTGCCCCATCAACTCCATGTCGCCATCCATATCCTCGCCAACATATTCAAAATAGGAGAAAAGTAGAACCCCATAGCGGTAGATCGAATAGTTCTGGATGTTACATTCAGATATTTTTGCCAAGACAGCGGGCCAGACTGCGGCGTGAAGCTGCTCGTACTCTTCGATACCCTCTGGGTCAAGGTTGATGACCGAAGCTATTCTTTGGACAGATCCCATTTTCTTCTCCTTAATCTATTTACAAAATCCCGTGCCGGGTCCAGACGTCGCGAAGCGTCGCACCGGCAAGTAACTCAGCGAGAACGGTCGATTCTGCGCGGGCTCTCTCCCGGGCAAATTCGATAACTTCCCTCTCGCTGGCGTGGGGAATTACCACAATTCCATCGTCATCGGCCGCAATGAGGTCGCCTGGCTCAATCGCTACGCCGCCGATGTGCACCGTGGTTTGTTGAGATTCAATTTTCATCCGCCCGCGAAAATCTATGGGGCGCCTGCTGGCGGCGAATACCGGGAAACGCAATGCCATAATTTTGTCCGAGTCCCGGACGTTTCCATCCGTGAGCATCCCGGCTGCGTGTCTTCCGTGCGCGGCGGCGCTGAAGAGTTCTCCCCAAAAAGCCGACGCGTTTGATTCAGAAGTGGAGACTACGATGAAATCCCCCGGCTGAGATCCATCGATAAAGTCGATGGCGTCATCGTAGGGGCGCTCAGGATCAATGGTGTCATCGGGCACAAAGAGAGCGGTTCTTGCCCGCCCTGTTGCTCGTGTCAAGGGAACCAGAGGCTGGAGCCGGGAGGCAAGAACTTGGCTTCGAAGCCCTGCCCTATCGAGGGAATCAGAAAGCATGGAAACCGTGATCGAGGAATCTAGGGGGTCCTCGCCCCAGGGGAGAGTGTCTAGCTGGCCGGACATTGCAAAGACTCCTCGCCTCATCTGAACAATCGGGGGGATACTACATCCTATAGGTTATCAAGTTGGGGGTCTATACTCGCATCATGTCGCAGAAGCCACCACGGTATGACCGCGAGTTGCAGAGCATGCTCGACTCGTCCCCAGAAATTGGGCGAGTTCCACTGCAACCAGAGGGCATCACAGAGTTACGCGAACAATTTAGGTCCCCGGGAGCCGAAGCCCTCACCGACGGCCGTGAGGTGGATCTCCAGGAGAGTTCCGTTCTCAGCCGGGACGGAACGAGCCTGCTGGCGACCACGCTCACGAAGAAAGGCAGCACACACCCGCGGGCAGCCCTCTTCCATATTCACAGTGGTGGGATGATTGCGGGCGATCGTCTGATTGGCATGGACTTGATGGCTGATTGGGTAGAGGCGGAGAATCTTGTCTGCATGAGTGTGGACTATCGCCTCGCCCCTGAGTATCCCGACCCGACGCCACTCAACGACTGTTATGACGGGTTTGTTTCCTTTGCCAAGGACGTGAGCGACAAGCATGGTGACATTCCCCTCATTGCCGTTGGGATGAGCGCCGGGGGTGGCCTCGCCGCCGGCCTCGCGCTCATGAGCCGAGACCGGGGTGGGCCTGTGCTCGCCGGCCAATTGTTGATGTGTCCCATGCTTGATGAATCAAACGACACCGCATCAAGCCGCCAGTTCTCCCAACTAGGCCTCTGGGACAGAGAAAGCAACGACACCGGGTGGAACGCCCTGTTGGGAAGTCGGCGGCACACCAGTGAAGTGAGCCCGTATGCATCCCCTTCTTTAGAGAAGAACCTTTCAGGTTTGCCCCCGACATATCTTGACGTCGGAGCACTAGAAGTGTTCCGCAGCGAGGTTGTTGAGTATGCCGAGCGCCTCGCCTCATCCGACGTTACGGTGGAACTCCACCTTTGGGCTGGGGCATTTCACGGATTCGACCTGACATTTCCTAGCGCCCACGTTTCCCAATTAGCCATTTCCTCGCGAAAAATGTGGCTCGATCGAATACTGGAAGGAACCCTCTGATGACAAAGCGTCGTTTTCCCAGGCCCGCTGAGTTGGCACCGTTATTGAAATTCAAAACGCCAACACTGAATTTCAAGAAGCGGCGTCTGGAATCTGCCCTCACGCTCTGGGATTTGCGCACCATCGCCAAGCGTCGAACACCCAAAGCGCCCTTTGATTACTGCGACGGTTCCGCTGAAGCCGAAATATCGTTAGCTCGCGCCCGACAAGCCTTCGAGGATGTCGAATTTCAGCCCTCTATTTTGCGCGATGTATCCCAGGTGTCCACCTCGTGGGATGTATTGGGGTCTCCCGTGGCTTTCCCGGTGGGGATTGCCCCCACAGGCTTCACCCGAATGATGCAGTCCGACGGGGAAGACGCGGGTGCCTCTATGGCAGCAAAGTGGGGGGTGCCCTTCACGCTGTCAACGATGGGAACGCGCTCTATCGAACACGTCCAGCAGGTTGCCCCAGAGGGGCGTAACTGGTTCCAGCTCTACATGTGGAAAGACCGCGAACGCTCAATGGAGTTGGTGGAGCGTGCCGCGCAAGCAGGCGTAGATACTTTGATGGTTACCGTCGATGTGCCGGTGGCTGGCGCGAGGCTTAGAGATAAACGAAATGGCTTTTCTATTCCCCCGGCGTTGACGATGGGGACCGTGCTGAACGCGCTTCCTCGACCGTGGTGGTGGTTTGATTTTCTAACGACCGACCCGCTGGAGTTCGCCTCCCTTTCCTCCTGGCAAGGAACTGTGGGGGAACTGTTAGATCACATGTTTGACCCCACCGTGACCTATGAAGATTTGGCGTGGATAAAAAAGCAGTGGAAAGGCAAACTCGTCGTAAAGGGCGTTCAAGGTCTGGAGGACTCGAAGAAGCTGGCCACCATGGGCGTAGATGGAATTGTTCTCTCCAACCACGGGGGACGCCAGCTAGACCGCGCGCCCATTCCGTTCCACCTTCTGCCTTCCGTGGTCAAAGAGGTTGGCAAAGATGTTGAGGTTCATGTCGACACGGGAATTATGTCCGGTGCCGACATTGTCGCTGCCATAGCGATGGGAGCCCGCTTCACGATGGTCGGTCGCGCCTACTTGTATGGCTTGATGGCCGGTGGCACACAAGGCGTTGATCGGATGTTCCATATTCTGACCGAACAGATGACGCGGACGATGCGCCTTTTGGGTGTTGCCTCCCTGGAGGAGCTCGAGCCCGGCCACGTTACTCAACTGCGAAGGCTCTTGCCAAGGGTCTAAAGCACGGAATCACGCCCGAATATGAGGGGGCCCCACCAGCACCGTGCAATAGCCGGCGGCAGATGAGGCCATTTTCCGATCCAAAGTGGCCAAGGGTGCCTGGTGAGTCAACGCAATCGCGACGTACAACGCGTCGTACAGGGAAAAGTTATGGCGCAATTCCCACACCACCGAGGCTACGTCGAGAAAAGAAAACGGGAACGCTGAGGACAGCCTTTTCTGCCTATCCACTGCTCCGCCTTCTAAGCTTGGGAGAACACCCAGTGATCAGGACACCCTCATGAGCGATCCCGCATCGAAGCATTCCCTTGTACTCGAGCAGCTGTTGCAGGAATTGCCCCACGCACTCGTTCTGGAACCGGAACAACTCCGTGCCCTGATGTCGGATAAATCTGGGCACACCAGCGCGCGACCCCCTTTGTGTGTGGTCGAGGCTCTCGCGCTCGAGGATGTGGTGAAGGTGGTTACCATTGCCTCCCAGCACCAGATTCCCCTGGTGACGCGAGGCGCCGGGAGTGGCCTTGCCGGGGGCGCCATTGGCGGCCCCGGAGAAATCGTCCTCTCGCTGGCGAAAATGAACGCCATCCTGGAGATTTCTGCGAGTGATCGATGGGCTGTGGTGCAAGCGGGAGTGATCAATCACGACCTGAACGAAGCAGCCAAGGAACAGGGATTGTGGTTCACGCCTGATCCCGCCAGTCGCAAGTGGTCAACGGTGGGGGGCAACATCGCCACAAACGCCGGTGGCTTGTTGTGCGTGAAGTACGGGGTGACCCGAGAGTCGGTACTAGAGCTGACCGTGGTGCTGGCCAGTGGAGAAATCCTGAAGGTCGGCCACAAAAGCGTCAAAGGCGTGACCGGCTATGACCTTGCCGCATTGATGGTGGGCAGTGAGGGCACCCTGGGCATCATTTGCGAAGCCCGGGTGTCGCTCGAACCCCTCGACCCGCACCCCGTGTGGACGATCTCCGGGCGCGCTCCACACATGAGTGTGGCCACCGGCGCCATCGAGCACACGATCGCCCGCGGGCTCAAGCCAGCGATCATGGAGTTGTTGGATGAAGCATCTGTTCGTCACATCTCGAACTTGCTTGCCCAGAAGATTGACCACCCTGGCACCGTGCAGCTCATCGCTCAGGCCGATGGGCCCGGTTCAGAAGAAGAGGCCGAACGCATCGCAGAAACCTGGCGAGAATGCGGTATCGACGTTGAGGTGGGGCAGGATCGGGAAGACCTGATCGAGTTCCGTCGCTCCATGCACCCGGCGATGGAGGCTCAGGGCACGGTGTTGATTGAGGACGTCGCTGTCCCTCGATCTCAAATCGGTGCCATGTTCGCAGCCATCCGAGAGATTGAAAAAGAGTTTGGAATCGAAATTCCCACGGTGGCCCATGCCGGGGATGGCAACTTACACCCCAACTTTCTTTACACCGGTGACGAGGTGCCAGCAGAAATATGGTCAGCCGCTGACGCCTTATTTCGTCAGGCGGTAGCACTCGGGGGCACCCTCACCGGGGAACACGGTGTGGGGTTGCTAAAAAGAAAGTGGCTTCTGGAAGAACTGGGCCAAACCCAATGGGAATTACAGCGAAAGATTAAGGAAGTTTTTGACCCACTGGGAATCCTGAATCCTGGGAAAGTTTTTACGCCATAGACCGTCACCATCAGGAGTGATGAAGAGTGTGACTTAGTGGTCCCCCTCGAACCAGTTCTCCAGGCTCAGCCCTGGGACATGACGGAAATACTTCGTATTGGCGCTCACCAGGGTTGCACCGAGTACCCGGGCGTGCCCGGCAATCATCTGATCAACCGCTCCCGAGGGTTTGCCCAGGGCCTCAAGCTCCCATCGCACGGTGGCAGCTTCCTGCGCCGCTGCAAGGTCAAAGGGAATCACAGCGGCACTGCATAAAAACTTGCTCAGGGCTTCATGGGACCGAGGCGTCAGCTGACCCTTTTCCAGCCCGAACTGAAGCTCCGCTACCACCAAGGAGCTAATCACCCAGCTGTCTCGATCAAGGGCATCCAGCCGCGAGAAGACGTGGGGGTGCCCTATG
>JAFMDO010000002.1 GCA_017857245.1 Pontimonas sp. | reverse complement strand
CAGCGACTGGTTTCGCGTATGCGCAGCGCTTCGAACGTGGTCTCTTCGACCCCGATGCCCCGCGGGGTGAATCTCCCTTCGACCACTTCACCTATGTCATCGCCGGTGATGGAGACCTGCAGGAGGGCGTGTCCGCTGAGGCAGCATCTTTGGCTGGACATCAGGAACTCGGCAACCTCATTGTCTTTTATGACGCCAACCAGATTTCAATCGAAGACGATGTGGACATCGCATTTTCCGAGGATGTCTCCGCCCGCTACGAGGCGTATGGCTGGGACGTCCATACCGTGGACTTTGGCTTGGGAGACAACTACTCCGAAGACACGGATGCCCTGATGGAAGCCATTGAACTATCCAAAAAAGAAATCGGCAAGCCGTCTCTGATAACGCTCAAGACCATTATTGGTTGGCCCTCTCCCACCAAACAGAACACGGGGGGAATTCACGGGTCTGCGCTCGGTGCGGATGAGGTCGCCGGGCTCAAGAAGACACTCGGCCTCCCCGAGGACGAGTCCTTCTTTGTCCCCGCAGAAGTTCTGGAGCACACCCGAGGCCTTCGGGAGCGCGCAGCCCTCGCCCGAGAACGCTGGGATGTTCGCTTTGACACCTGGGCCGCGGCGAACCCCGAGCGCAAAGCACTGTTGGAGCGACTTCTCGCTGGCGAGATGCCAGATCTCGAGCAGCAGCTGCCCGTTTTCGAGTCTGGATCATCGATTGCCACCAGGCAGGCGTCAGGAACCGTCCTCAACGCTCTCGCTGCTGTCTTACCCGAACTGTGGGGAGGCTCCGCCGACCTGGCGGGCTCAAACCTCACCACTATTAAGGGGGCGAAGTCTTTTGCCCCAACTCATCACTCCACCTCTGAATGGAGCGCCGACCCCTATGGGCGGGTGCTGCACTTTGGCATCCGCGAGCACGCAATGGGAGCCATCGTCAATGGCATCGTCCTCCACGGTCCCACCCGTGCTTTTGCTGGCACATTCCTCATTTTTAGCGAATACATGAGGCCCGCCGTTCGCCTGGCAGCACTCATGAAGGTGCCGGCGCTCTATGTGTGGACTCACGACTCCATCGGAGTCGGTGAGGATGGTCCCACTCACCAGCCCGTCGAGCAGCTCGCAAGTTTGCGCGCGATCCCAGGCCTCGACGTTGTGCGCCCTGGCGATGCCAACGAGACAGCGTGGGCGTGGAAAACTATTCTGGAAAAGCGCGATGGGCCCGCGGGGCTCGCGCTCACTCGTCAGGGTCTACCCACGCCTGCCAGGGGTGTTGGCGAAGCTACCGCAGAGACTCTCGCCCACCCAAGATTTACCGCCCGCGGCGGATATGTGCTGCAGGATGCTTCGAGCAGCCCGGAGGTTATTCTGATCGCCACGGGCTCAGAAGTGTCCCTGGCGCTTGAGGCGCGCTCGACCCTCGAATCAGCCGGGCACCCGACGCGCGTAGTGTCGATGCCGTGCGTGGAATGGTTTGACCAGCAGGATGGCGCCTATCGCGAGTCCGTGTTGCCGCCGACTGTGAAAGCTCGTGTCAGTGTAGAAGCCGGTATTGCACAGAGTTGGTATCGCTTCCTCGGTGATCACGGACGCGCAGTGTCACTCGAGCACTTCGGGGCCTCAGCGGACGCTGCCACCCTGTTTCGCAAATTTGGTCTGACCACCGAAGCAGTGGTCGAGGCAGCGAAGTCCAGCCTCGATTCGATCCGAAGGGCATCATCATGACTACCTCCACCCAACAGCTTGCAGACATCGGCGTCAGCATTTGGCTCGACGACCTCTCCAAAGACCGGTTGACTTCTGGTTCCCTTCAGGGCTTGATGGACAACCACACCGTGGTCGGTGTCACCAGCAACCCCACTATTTTTGCCGGGTCGCTTGCGGGAAGTGATTCCTACCGCGAAGACATTCGGACCATGGCCGTGGATGGTCTGTCCGCAGAAGAAGCAGCCTTTGCGATTATGGTGGCCGATGTTCAAGGTGCTTGTGATGTGTTGCAAGCGACGTATGACGCCACTGGCGGCATCGATGGACGCGTGTCGTTGGAAGTCTCGCCCACTCTTGCTCACGACACCGATGCCACCGTGGCTCAAGCCATTGAATTGTCGAAGAAGGTTGATCGGCCCAACCTGATGGTCAAGATTCCCGCAACCCTGGCAGGAATTCCTGCAATCACCCAGGTGCTGGGGCAGGGAATTTCGGTGAATGTGACCCTTATTTTCAGTCTGGAACGGTATCGGGCGGTCATTGATGCCTACCTCAAAGGCATTGCCGCGGCGGTTGATAACGGCCACGACATTTCCACCATTCACTCGGTTGCCTCGTTCTTCGTCTCCCGGGTTGACGCCGCCATCGACCCTCAGCTGGAGGAAATCGGCACCCCCGAGGCTCTGAAGCTTAAATCCCAGGCTGCCATCGCCAACGCCAGGCTGGCCTACGAACTCTTCGAGCATCTCCATGGAAGCCCTGAGGCTCTGCGCCTAGTTGCCGCTGGAATGAACCCCCAGAGGCCACTCTGGGCCTCCACCGGGGTGAAGGACCCCACCTTGCCGGAGGCGCTGTATGTGACCGAGCTCGCAGTTGCCCACACCGTCAACACGATGCCGGAAAAAACACTGCTAGCCACGGCCCGCGATGGTGGAGTGAATGGTGATCGTGTTCACGGATATTTCGATGGCGCGCGGGCAACGATGGCTGCTCTGGCTGAGCTCGGAATTTCGATGGACGGAGTGACCGATGAACTCGAGCGCGACGGGGTAGCGAAATTCATTGCTTCCTGGCACGAGCTACTCGACACCGTGACCAAGGCCATGCAGGGCTCCTAGCAATGAAGATTGGCCTCAGTTCTCAGCTCGGTGCAGCAGCACAACGGTGGATTGACGGTGCGGTCACCGATCACTTTGCCTCCCGCCTCTTTGAAAAAGACGCGCGCCTGTGGGGCAAGGCCGCTGAGTCCGAGGCCACCCACCGTTTGGGTTGGGTGGACAACCCGTCGCGATGGCTTCCTCTGGTGGAGGAATTAGAGACATTCCGGGTGAAGCTTGCCCAACAAGGCGTCACCTCGGTCATCCTTTGCGGAATGGGGGGATCATCGCTTGCCCCAGAGGTCATGGCAAAACAGGCGGGTGTGGACCTGCGGATCGTCGATTCGACCCATCCCGATCAACTCTCCCCTGTGGTGGGCGGTGATCTCTCCCACACCGTGGTGGTGGTGTCCTCCAAGTCCGGTGGCACATTGGAAACAGACTCACAGCGTCGCCTCTTCGAATCCGCTTTAACATCCCAAGGACTCAACCCCGCAGAACGCATAGTGATTGTCACCGACCCGGACTCGCCTCTGCACCAGGAGGCGGTGAGCGCCGGGTATCGAGTCTTTACAGGGGATGCGAACATTGGCGGTCGATTCTCCGCCCTCAGCCCTTTTGGTCTGGTTCCGGCGTGCCTGGCCGGCATCGATGTGCGGAGAATTCTCGCTGATGCCACTGATGCGTGGGAGGCTTGCCGCCTCGATCGTTCCGACAACCCCGGGCTCGTCCTGGGTGCTGCACTCGCAGCCGGCTACCCCGAACACAACAAGCTTCTCCTTAAGCCGCATAACAGATTGCCCGGGTTGGGCGACTGGGTCGAGCAATTGGTGGCCGAGTCCACCGGCAAAGAAGGCCAGGGCCTCTTGCCAGTGGTGGACTCAAGTCTGTCGGACATTAGCGATGCCATCACGGTGGGCGATGGCCAGAACCCTTCAGAAGTGACCCTGGAGGCAACGCTCGGAGAACATTTTCTGATCTGGGAGGTGGCAACGGCTCTTGCCTGCCAGATGTTGGGCGTCAATCCCTTTGATCAGCCCAACGTCGAGAGCGCCAAAGCTGCTGCGAAAGAACTCCTAGAATCCTCCACCCGGGGCCTCCGAGGGGAAACGGTGCTGGAGGGTATGTCGCTGTGGTCACCTGCTGGCATTCCCCCGGAGGTTGCGACGGTTCACGGTCTGATGTCGTGGTGGCGCTCTCTCCTCCAGGAGCGCTCCTACGGGGCGTTCTGCGTATTCGGTGACCACGGACTCGTCGAACCCTGGAACGACGCCCGACGGAGCGTGGAAAGCGCCACAGGTCGACCCATCACTGTGGGCTTTGGTCCTCGGTTCCTCCATTCCACCGGCCAGCTCCACAAAGGCGGACCGCCAGAGGGCGTCTTTCTCCAGGTGATTCAAACCCCGGATTCTTCTCTCAGTATCCCGGGAAGAGACTTTGACCTTGGCACCCTGCTCGTGGCGCAAGCCCACGGAGATGCTCAGGTGCTCGCAGACGCCGGTTTAGCGGTGCTGAGCATCACAGCGACGAGCCAACAGCTCCCCCGGCTGTGGGAGGCGCTGAAGGGCTAGCGACGACCTTTTTTCACGCGCAAGTTTTCGAGCGCGTCATCGAGGATCTGCTTGGCTTCTTTCTCTGTTCTACGCTCTTTCACATACGCCAGGTGCGTCTTGTAGGGCTCGTTGGAAGCAAGAACGGGAGGATTGGCCTTATCGCGTCCGGCGGGAAGCCCTGTGGTGGGGGAATCGATCAGTTCGGGAATGTCTTCCGGGGCGACTTCTGCTGAAAAGTGGCGCACGGTTTCGTTTCCCATGGCGTCCCAATACGACACGGTAATGCGGGCCGCCTGGATTCCGCGGTCCTGCTCCCCCATAGGTCCAGAACCGACACGGGTTCCCCTGATTGCACTTCCGCCTGATGCCACCTGTTACTCCTAAACGTCGAACCGGGTAAAGAGACCGAGAGTCACGATGCTCGAGACCCAAATGAGGGCCACGATCACGGTGATGCGGTTAAGATTTCGTTCTGCAACACCCGAAGAGCCCAGGTTGGAGGTTACGCCCCCACCAAACATGTCGGAGAGACCGCCCCCGCGTCCACGGTGCAGCAGGATCATCAGCGTCAACACGATGCTGGTCAAGCCCAGCACCACTTGCAAAACAACGCGCAAAATTTCCACTGATACCTCCTGGGTAAACACCCATCATAAACGCTTGGGCGAAATTACGAGTCTAGCGTGACGTGTTTGGGGAACTGAATGATCGAACTAAATTCGCTCACATCCAGGCTTGCGCCCCCGACGAGTGCGCCATCGACGTCCGGGCGCTTCATCAGGGAGGCAATGTTGGCGGCCTTGACAGAGCCGCCATAAAGAATTCTCGTGGCTTCTGCTCTCTCAGAGCCATGAACCTGCGCGATCGTTTCACGGAGCGCAGCTGCGACGTCATTGGCCTGGTCGGGCGTTGCAGCTTGTCCAGACCCGATCGCCCAAACGGGCTCGTAGGCGACGACGTAGTTGTCCTTAGCATCAAGGGCCTCCAGAACTTTGGTGAGCTGCTCCACCGGAATCTTTGCAGCCCCGTGGGTCTCGAGGTCCTCAGCGGTCTCGCCGACACAGACAATCGGAACCAGTGAGTGCCGGATGGCGGCGCGGGATTTAGCGGCGACGATCGCGTCGTCTTCACTGTGATCTGCCCGGCGTTCCGAGTGCCCCACAATGACGTAGCTGCATTCCAAAGCCTTCAGAAACAGGCCCGAGATGTCACCGGTGTGGGCGCCGTCATCAAACATCGATAGGTCCTGGGCGCCGAAGGCGAAGGGCAAGGAGTCTGCGTTGATAAGGGTTTGGACCGATCGCAGGTCGGTGAAGGGTGGAAACAGCGCCACCTCGACATTGGATTCGACATACTTAGCGTCTTTCAGCGCCCACCCGAGTTTTTGAACGAAGGCAATGGACTGTAGGTGGTCCAAATTCATTTTCCAGTTACCCGCAATAAGCGGACATCTCAGCGTTGCCATCCCAATATCTCCAATCCCGGTAAAACGGACCCCTCTAAGAACTCGAGGCTTGCCCCTCCGCCAGTGGAAATGTGCCCAAAGGCTGATTCCTCAAACCCCAGCGACCTCACCGCGGCGGCAGAGTCTCCGCCCCCCACAACAGACAAGCCTGTGACAGTGGTGAGAGCCTGGGCCAACACCCTGGTGCCGCCAGAAAATGCCTCGAACTCGAAAACCCCCATGGGACCATTCCAAAACACCGTCTTGGATGAGGCCACCACCTCAGCGAAAGCCTGCGCGCTTTGGGGGCCAATATCGAGCCCCATCGCCTCGGAGCCCACTTCGCCCGATTCCAATTCTTCAACCCCCAGCACCACGTGCGAGGCCGTAGGGGAAAAACCCTCGGCCATCACAATGTCGGTGGGTAGGTGGATGGTGACGTTGTTTTCTGCAGCTTGGGCGAGGAATCGCTCCGACGTCTCGAGCATGTCTTTTTCGAGCAAACTTGCACCCACCGCGAACCCCTGGGCCTTGAGAATGGTGAACACCATCCCTCCGCCGATCACGATGTGATCAACGGAGGGCAAAAGCGCTTCAATGACACCGAGCTTGTCGGACACTTTGGAACCGCCCAGAACGACGGTATAGGGCCGTTGGGGATCACTGGTGAGGGTGGTGAGGACCTCTACCTCTTTTGCCACCAGAAAACCGGCATAGCTGTTGGTCAGGCTGGGCAGTTCATACACACTCGATTGCTTGCGGTGCACCACCCCGAACCCGTCAACCACAGTGGCGTCGACGTGGTCGGCCCACTCCATCGCCAATTCGAGCCTCTCTGCGGCGTCGGTCGAGGTCTCTCGAGGGTCAAAGCGGAGGTTCTCGACCATGCAGACGTGGCCTGGCAGCAACGCGTCGACGCTCGACCACACCAGAGGGCCGCTGACCCCGGGAATGAGCGCGACCGGGGTGTTCAACAGCTCGCCGAGGCGCTCGGCAACGGGAGCGAGGCTCAGCCCAACATCCTCGGGCCCGCTGGGCCGCCCCAGATGGCTCGCCACGACCACCGCAGCGCCCTTGGCCAGTAACCACTCCAGCGTGGGCACAAAAGCCCTGATACGCCCGTCATCGGTAATGACGCCCTTATCCAATGGGACATTGGCATCAACACGGAGAAAAACAACCTGACCGTCGAAGTCAGTGTCCTCGCTGAGAGTCCGCAGCACCGGTTAGAGCGAGGATGCCATGTAGGCGGCGAGGTCGACGAGGCGGTTGGAGTAACCCCACTCATTGTCGTACCAGGAACTCATTTTGACCTGGTTACCCAGCACGCGAATCAAACCGGCATCCACGATGGACGAGTAAGGGTCGCCCACAATGTCACTGGACACAATCGGCTCCTCGGTGTATCGCATGATGCCCTTGAACGGACCGGTGTCAGACGCCTTTTTGAAAGCTTCCTGCACCTCTTCCAATGTCACTTCTCGGGTGGTTTCGACCGTCAAATCGGTGATCGAACCGGTGGGAACGGGAACACGAAGGGCGAACCCGTCGAGTTTGCCTTTCAGCTCGGGCATCACAAGCCCGATGGCCTTTGCTGCTCCCGTAGAAGTCGGAACGATGTTCACGGCAGCCGCGCGAGCCCGACGCAGGTCGCTATGGGGGCCGTCCTGCAGATTCTGGTCTGCCGTATACGCGTGGACCGTGGTCATCAAACCTTTTTCGATCCCGAAAGTGTCATGGAAAACCTTTGCCATCGGGGCAAGACAGTTGGTCGTGCACGAGGCGTTTGACACGATGTGGTGGTTATCCGGGTCGTATTGGTCATGGTTCACGCCCATCACGACGGTGATGTCCTCGCCCGAAGCAGGTGCGGAAATCATGACCTTTTTTGCGCCTGCATCTAGGTGAGCTCGAGCTTTGGCTGCATCCGTGAAAAACCCAGTGGACTCAATCACGATGTCGACGCCAAGCTTTCCCCAAGGAAGTGCTCCCGGGTCACGCTCGGCATACACAGGAATGCTGACGCCGTCGACGACGATCGCTGCGTCCGCGGCCTCTACGGTGGCATTAAGGCGTCCACCCACGGAGTCGTATTTCAAGAGGTGGGCCAACGCGGTGGGGTCGGTCAGGTCATTGACCGCAACGATCTTCACCTCGTGAGAGCTTGCCTGCACCGCACGGAAAAAGCTCCGTCCGATCCGACCAAAACCGTTAATTGCAACCGTAACCACAGATGTCCTCGCTAGTTCCCGAATAAGTAAAGTGCCCGAACGTTAGCGCTGAAAGGTGCGCCCTAACTAAGATATTAGCAGTGTTGCAGCAGCCGAGGTGCGGGCGGCTTCAAAGCGTTGGCCCACGTTTTCCCAGTTCACAATGTTCCAAAAAGCCTTCACATAATCGGCTTTGACGTTCACGTAGTCGAGGTAGAAGGCGTGCTCCCACATATCGAGTTGAAGGAGGGGGATCGTGCCCTGCGCCGTGTTGCCCTGCTGGTCAAACAACTGCTGGATAATGAGCTGCGCTCCCACAGGGTCCCAAGACAAGACGCCCCAGCCGGATCCCTGGATACCCATGGACGCCGCAGTGAAGTGGGCTTGGAAGGCTTCAAAGGACCCAAAGAACTCGCCAATGGCTGCGGCAACTTCACCCTCGGGTGATCCCCCGCCATCGGGGTGCAGGTTGGTCCAGAAAATGCTGTGGTTGACGTGACCACCAAGATGGAACGCGAGATCTTTCTCCAGGCGGTTAACGTTGGCGAAAACGCCGGTCTCGCGAGCTTCGGCCAGCCCCTTCAGGGCGTTGTTGGCTCCATCGACATAGGCCTGGTGGTGCTTCGAGTGATGCAATTCCATGATGCGTGCAGAGATGTGGGGCTCAAGGGCCTGGTAGTCGTAGCTGAGTTCAGGCAGTGAATATGTCATCGGTGGACCTCCTGTTGGGTATTTGCAGTGTAGAAGCTCCAAGTGAGTGGAGCCTGGGACTAGTCGATCTCGTCGGGAACGCTATCGAGGGTGTTCGGTACTCCCATGTCTTCGGCCTTCTTGTCTGCCATAGCTAGCAGCCTTCGAATACGGCCCGCCACCGCGTCTTTGGTCAGCGGAGGGTCAGCATGGTGGCCCAGTTCATCCAAACTCGCATCGCGGTGGGCAAGCCGCAGATTCCCCGCATACAGGAGATGGTCGGGAATGCCTGTTCCCAGGAGCTCCATCGCACGCTCGACCCGCGCGCACGCGGCGACGGCCGCCTGCGCGGACCGTCGTAGGTTGGCATCGTCAAAGTTCACCAGCCGATTGGCAGTCGCTCTGACTTCGCGCCGTTCGCGCAGTTTTTCCCATTCACCCACAGCTCCGGGGGCACCCATGCGCACCAGGAGGTCGGAAATGGCGTCGCCATCACGCACCATGACGCGGTGGGCCATGCGGACCTCGCGGGCTTTGGCGGCAACACCGATGCGTGCACCGATGCCGACCATGGCCATGGCGGCCTCCCCCGTGGGAGCAACGATCTCAATGGCCGCGGATCGGCCGGGTTCGCTGATCGACCCTGTCGCGAGAAAGGCACCCCGCCAAATCGCCGGCAAATCTCCAACCGGTGAGGTGGTCAGCTTGTTGGGAAGACCGCGCACAGGGCGCTTTCGGGAATCAAGGAGACCTGTTTGACGGGCGAGGGTCTCGCCCCCCTGGCGCACGCGAACTACGTAGAGGGGGTGGGTACGGTTTCCCGAGGGCTGCATGACAGCAGCGTCAGTGGCCATACCAAACACGTCTCTGATGTCGCGACGCACGCGTTTCGCCGCCTCCATATGATCCAGTTCAACTTCCACGGCGAGGTTGCCCCCGATGACGTGGAGACCGCCGGCAAAACGGAGGATGGTGGCAAGCTCGGCGACCCTCTGGCTGGTGGTCAAGGACGTCGCGGAGACCAGCTCGTCCTTCACCGCAACGGTCAGAGAGTGCATAAAGGGAACCTATTCGCGACCCAAGTCCCGGTGCTTGACCGAAACTTGGATGTCTTGTCGGGAGCCTAAGCGGGCCACGATTTCTTCTGCCATCGCTACCGAGCGATGCCTACCACCGGTACACCCTATCGCAAGCGTTGCATAGGTTTTATTCTCGCTCACGTACCCTGCCAGCACCGTATCGAGCGCCTTCAGATAGTGCTCCAAGAACTCCCCCGCCGCGGGGTTGGTGGTGACGTAGTCGCTCACCGGGCCGTCCGTGCCGGAAGAACGCCGCAGACCTTCCTCCCAATAAGGATTCGGAAGAAAACGCATATCGGCAATCATGTCCACGTCACTGGGAACACCATATTTGAAGCCAAAGCTCATCACCGTGAGCCTTGTCTTTGCTTCACCCGGTTCACCGTAGGCGCTCTTAATGGCCAAGGTGAGCTGGTGAATGTTCATCTCGGACGTATCGATCAGCAGATCGCTGTCCTCCCGAATTGCGTGCATCACACCGCGCTCCCTGATGATGCCATCCAGCAGCGTCCCCTCCTCTTGGAGCGGGTGGGGGCGCCTCACCTGTTCGAAGCGTCGGACCAGAATGTCATCGGTCGAGTCGAGGAAGACGACCTGAATGTCGGGGTCTTGCGCGAGGCGAGACACCACGTCGGTCGCGTCAGTAAATAGTGCGCCGCCGCGGACGTCAACGACAGCAGCAAGCAGAGGCATCGAAGAGTCGGGTTCCCGCGCAAGTTGCACCAGGGGGGGCAGCATCTGGGGAGGCAGGTTATCCACCACGTACCATCCCAGGTCTTCCAGCGCGTTGGCTGCCGTAGAGCGCCCGGCACCCGACATGCCGGTCACGATCAGAACGCGATTGGTGGGTGGGGTCTGAGGCATGGGCCCTTTCCGGTGCTCCTCCATTCTACGCTGTGGTCAGCTGGGGGGAGCGAGAAAAGAATGGATCTTCTCCGCCAGCTTTGGCCCAACCTTCGGCACCTCTTGAATCGCTTGGATGCTGGCCGACCTCACCTTGGACACCGAACCAAAATGGCGGAGAATGGCTTTCGCCATTTCCTCCCCCACACCCGGAATATCCCGCAGTTCAGAGGTCAACGATCGCTTCCTGGTGGAGCGTTGGTAACTAATGGCAACCCGGTGGGATTCATCACGGATGCGTTGCAGCAAGAACAGTGCCTCGCTGTTCCGGGGGAAAATAAGGGGGTAGGACTCTCCCGGCCGCCACACTTCTTCAAGCTTCTTGGCGAGTCCGCAGACAGGAATGTCGATGCCCGCCTCGGTGAGGGCGCGTTTTGCGGCATTCACCTGCGGTAGTCCGCCGTCCACGACGATCAGTCCCGGCGGATAGCGAAAACCGCGAGCAGACTCGGAACCGTCATCACTGGCAACCATCCGGGCCACCCTGCGCGAAATTACTTCATGAATCGCATCCGTGTCATCTCGGGCGTCGCGAATGGCGAAGCGACGGTAGTAGTCCTTTCGGGGCAAGCCATCTTCAAACACCACCATAGATGCGACTTGGTTTTCTCCACCGAGGTGGGACACATCGAAACACTCCATGCGCAGCGGAGCCTCAGCGAGCCCCATCGTGGTTTGAATCTCCGAGAGCGCCCTCGACCGGGTATTGGGGTCACTGGTGCGCTTGGAGAGATAGCCCTGGAGGGTGTGAGAGGCGTTCATCGTCACGGTTGCTTGGAGTATGGCGAGTTCGCCCCGCGAGGCCTTCTTGAGCTTCACAGAGCCACTCTCGCCGGTATCGCGGCGCAGCTGCCCCAGCTGCTCCTGCCATGCGGCAGCGTTGGCAGGAAGGGTGGGGACGATGACTGTGCGAGCCGGAGCCTCGCCTTCGAACCCATCCCGCAGAATTAGCTCACTGAGTCCCTCGTCGTCCTCTTCAGAGGGGACTTCCACGATGAAGCCTTTGGCGCTGCGGATGCGACCACCCCGCACCCGGAAAAGGTGGGCGGCGGCAACCAGAGAATCTGACGCGAGTCCGAAGATGTCGACATCGATATCTTCGGACAGCACCATCGTGTTGCCTTGAAGAATCGTATTAATGGCCTCCAGGCGGTCGCGGAGCCTCGCGGCGCGTTCAAACTCGAGGTCGCGGGCAGCGAGTTCCATGCTCTGGTGCAAAACGGTCGTGACTTCGCCGTCTTTGCCGGCCATAAACGACGCCAGCGATAGCGCCAGAGCCTTGTGTTCGGCAGAGCTGACTCGTCCCACACACGGGGCTGCGCATTTTCCGATATCACCCAGTAGGCACGGTCGTCCCTGTTGTTCGGCCCTCTGATAGGTGCTCTGCGAGCAGGATCGAACCGGGAACGCCTTCAACACCGTGGAGAGCGTCTCCCGCAGGGCGTAGGCGGTCGGGAAAGGACCGAAATAGCGGGCTCCTTTGATCCCACGTTTCCGGGCCAAAAAAACGCGCGGAATATCTTCCTCCAGCGTCACCACCAGGTAGGGATAGGACTTGTCATCGCGGAATCGAACATTAAATTCCGGCTGATACTGCTTGATCCACAGGTATTCCAGGTGAAGCGCTTGGCGCTCGGAAGGAACGAGCGTCCAATCGACACCACGGGCCAGGCCCACCATGCGTCTTGTTCGTTCGTGCAGCGACGCGGGTTTTTGGAAATAGTTCGTGAGGCGAGAGCGAAGATTCTTGGCCTTACCGACATATAGGACCCGACCGGCATCATCCATAAACCGATACACCCCCGGTGTGGTGGGGATGGCAGCGGTGTCTGGTTGCCAGTCGTGCCGCTTGGCCATGACCTAAGGAAGAACCTCGGCGAGGAACGAACCGGTGTAGGAGCCCTTGTGTGCGGCGATGGTCTCGGGGGTTCCGGTGGCGACAACCGTGCCTCCGCCGGCCCCTCCTTCGGGCCCGAGATCGATAACCCAATCTGAGGCCCCGATGACATCCAGATTGTGTTCGATTACGACAACCGTGTTCCCCTTGTCCCCCAGGCTTTGCAGGACATCGAGCAGCTTCTTCACGTCGTGGAAGTGAAGGCCCGTGGTGGGTTCATCCAACACGTAAATGGTTCTGCCTGTGGAGCGCTTCTGAAGCTCCGTCGCAAGCTTCACGCGCTGTGCTTCGCCACCCGAGAGCGTGGTGGCAGCTTGCCCCAGGCGCACATACCCCAATCCGACATCGACCAAGGTTTTTAGGAACCTGTGAATCGTGGAAATAGGTTCGAAAAAAGTGGTTGCTTCCTCTATCGGCATGTTCAACACATCCGCGATGGTTTTGCCCTTGTAGTGAACCTGCAAAGTCTCTCTGTTATAGCGCGCCCCGTGGCACACTTCGCAATCGACATAGACATCGGGAAGAAAGTTCATTTCGATGGTGATGGTCCCATCGCCGGAGCAGTTCTCGCATCGGCCGCCTTTGACGTTGAAACTGAACCGGCCGGGCTGGTAGCCCCGCATTTTTGCTTCGGCAGTTTCAGCGAAAAGGGCCCGGATTTTGTCAAACACTCCGGTGTAGGTGGCGGGATTACTTCGGGGCGTGCGTCCAATGGGGGCCTGGTCGACGTGAACAATCTTGTCCAGCTGCTCCACGCCTTTGATTCGCGTGTGGAGGCCTGGGACGTGCCTGGCACCATTGAGGGTGTTCGCAAGAGAGCGGTACAAAATATCGTTCACCAGCGAGGACTTGCCCGATCCGCTAACCCCGGTGATTGCCACAATTACCCCCAGAGGGATGTCGACAGAAACGTCTTGAAGGTTGTTGGCTTTGGCGCCTTCGATACGAATGACGCGGTCATGGTCCACCGCCCGGCGGGGACGCACATCAACCACGGAAGACGTTTTTGCCAGGTACCCGGCGGTGATGGACCTCTTTTCCTTCAGTAGCGAGGCCAGGGACCCTGAGTGCACGACTTCGCCACCGTATTCGCCAGCGCCCGGGCCAATATCGACAATCCAATCCGCCATCTGAATGGTTTCCTCGTCGTGCTCCACCACAATCAAGGTGTTTCCGAGGTCTCTGAGTTTGACCAACGTGTCAATCAAGCGCCGGTTATCTCGCTGGTGGAGTCCGATACTTGGCTCGTCCAGAACGTACAACACACCGGTCAACCCGGACCCAATCTGGGTTGCCAAACGGATGCGCTGGGCTTCGCCACCAGAGAGCGAGCCCGCCGCTCGAGCCATACTGAGGTAGCTCAGGCCCACCTCGAGCAAAAACTCCAGACGCGCGCGGATTTCTCGAAGAATCGGTTCTGCGATAGCGGAATCGCGTTCCGAGAGAGAAAGGCCGGACATGAAGGTGAACGCGTCCTGCAGGCTCATATCGGCAACATCAGAAATCGATGCATCGTTGACGGTAACCGCGAGAATGTCGGGCCGCAGGCGCTTGCCCGAGCATTCCCGACACTGGATTTCTCGCAAATAGTCGGCAAAACGCTGTTTTGACCACTCGGAATCCGTCTCGTGGAACTTCCGCTCGATGTAGGGAATGACACCCTCAAAACCACTGGAATACTTGACGTCCCGCCCAAAGCGGTTGCGGTATCGAACGACAAGTTCGAAGTTGTTGCCGCGCAGAACAGACTCTTGGATACTTTCGGGAAGCTGGTTCCACGGGGTATCCATGTCAAAATCGAGCTCTTCGGCCAAGCTGTTCAGCAGGTTCTTGAAATAGCCGTACAGGCCCTTACCTGCTTGAGTCCATGGCCTGATGGCCCCCTGGGCGATGCTCAATTCTGCGTCACCAATCACCATGTTGGGGTCCACCGCCATGGTGAACCCCAAACCCGAACAGCCAGGACACGCACCAAAGGGTGAATTGAAGGAGAACGTTCTCGGTTCCACTTCGGTCAACGACACCGCGTGGCCGTTAGGGCAACTGAGTTTTTCGCTGAAGCTCTCTTGGCTATCCTCGTCGACGCTGTGGAGGATGACAGTGCCATCTGCCAGTTTCAATGCTGTCTCCAGCGAGTCGGTGAGGCGGCCGAGGATCTCCTCGTCCATGACTAACCGGTCGACCACAACATCGATGTCGTGTTTTTTTGTCTTCGCAAGAGCGGGGGCTTCGGTCAGCGTGACAGTTTGTCCGTCGATACGCGCCCTGGCGTAACCCTGGGAGTTCAGACTGCGCAATAGGTCAGCAAACTCCCCTTTTCGGCCAGCCACGATCGGGGCCAAGATTTGAAAGCGCCAACCCGCTTCCTTCTTCATGATGGTGTCTGCGATGCTCTGCACGCTCTGCCTTGCAATGGGTGCTCCGCATTCGACGCAGTGCGGAACTCCCGTGCGCGCCCACAGTAGGCGAAGGTAGTCATAGATTTCGGTAATGGTGCCCACTGTGGATCGGGGATTACGATTCGTGGACTTTTGATCGATGGAGACCGCTGGACTCAAACCCTCTATCACGTCAACGTCGGGTCGATCCACTTGACCGAGGAACTGCCGGGCATACGCGGAAAGAGATTCGACATAGCGACGTTGGCCCTCGGCAAAAATGGTGTCGAAGGCTAGTGAAGACTTTCCAGACCCCGAAAGTCCGGTGAATACCACGAGGGAATCCCTGGGAATGGTGACGTCCACATTCTTAAGATTGTGAACCCTCGCGCCCTTAACGTGGAGGATGGAATCCGTCTTCGGCATTTCGATAGGCACCAGCACAGTCTAGACAGCGGACCCTGGGCGAGCTCGGGCTCACGCGCTGGCCGAGATCATCTCTCGCAACTCTTTTTTCAACTCGCGCACTTCGTCGCGCAGTTTTCCGGCCAACTCAAACTTGAGTTCACCCGATGCCTGCATCATCTGGTCTGTGAGCGTGGAGATGAGAGACTGCAAAGCTTCAGGTCCGTCCTTCAAGCCCCTCGATCGTGAATAGCCTTCGCCAGCGCTATTAGTGACACCAGTCAGAAGGTCTTCCGAGTCTGCCTTTTCTCTGGCCAGTACCGAGGTGATATCCGCGATCTTTTTCCGCAGGGGCGTGGGGTCAATGTTGTGTTCGGTGTTGTAAGCCACCTGCATCTCGCGGCGTCGGTCCGTTTCCGAAATGGCTTGCTCCATGGAGCGGGTTATCCGGGAGGCATACATATGCACCTCGCCGGATACGTTTCTCGCTGCCCGACCAATGGTTTGAATCAAGGAGGTAGCCGACCGGAGGAACCCTTCCTTGTCCGCATCGAGAATGGCCACCAGGGAGACTTCGGGCAAGTCGAGCCCCTCACGCAGCAGGTTGATGCCGACCAATACGTCGAACACACCGGCTCTCAGTTCGGTGAGCAACTCGATCCGCCGAAGGGTGTCGACATCAGAGTGCAGGTAGCGAACCTTCACCCCCGCGTCATCGAGATAATCCGTTAGGTCCTCTGACATCTTTTTGGTCAACGTGGTGACGAGAACGCGTTCATTCTTTTCGACGCGCTGACGAATCTGTTCCAAAAGATCATCAATTTGACCCTCAACGGGCTTCACCACGATGTGGGGGTCGATCAAGCCCGTAGGTCGAATAATTTGCTCGACGACACCATCGGCCGCCCCTAGCTCGTATTTCCCTGGTGTCGCTGAAAGATACAGGGTTTGCCCGGTCCTGGCGAGGAACTCATCCCACCTAAGGGGGCGGTTATCCATGGCGCTGGGCAGTCGGAAACCGTGTTCCACCAGGGTCCGCTTTCTGGACGCATCCCCTTCATACATTCCACCGATTTGCGGGACGGTCACGTGGGATTCGTCGATCACGGTCAAGAAGTCTTCGGGGAAGTAGTCCAACAGACAGTTCGGTGCCTCACCCGGTTGGCGGCCATCGATATGGCGTGAATAGTTCTCGATCCCGGAGCAGAACCCCAGCTGCTCCATCATCTCTAGGTCATAGGTGGTCCGCATCCGGATGCGCTGGGCTTCGAGCAGCTTTCCCGCCTTCTCAAGTTCCCCGCTCCGAACCTCGAGCTCTTCCCGGATCGCCAGCACGGCGCGCTTCATTGTTTCGGGCGATGCCGCGTAGTGGGTGGCGGGGAAAACACTCATGGTTTCCTCCGTCGAGAGTGTCTCCCCGGTCAAGGGATGCAGGGAACTGAGCGAATCAATTTCGTCCCCAAACATTTCGATGCGCAAAGCGAGCTCTTCATAGACCGGGATGATCTCAATCGTGTCCCCCCGCACCCGAAAGGTGCCTCGTTCAAACGCAATGTCGTTACGTTCGTACTGCATCTGAACAAAAGCCTTAATGAGCGCCTCACGCGAGATCTTTTGCCCCACTTGCAGAGACACCATGGCTTCGAAGTAATCTTCCGGCGCACCCAACCCGTAAATACAAGACACCGTGGACACCACCACCACATCCCGCCTGCTCAGCAGGGAATTCGTGGTGGAGTGGCGCAGCCTCTCCACCTCAGCATTCACCGAAGAATCCTTTTCAATAAAGGTGTCCGTTTGAGGGACATACGCCTCAGGCTGGTAATAGTCGTAGTAGGACACGAAATATTCAACCGCGTTGTGGGGCAACATATCCCGCAGCTCGGTCGCCAACTGGGCTGCCAGAGTCTTATTGTGGGCGAGTACCAACGCGGGTCGCTGAAGACGTTCGATCAACCACGCGGTGGTGGCAGATTTGCCTGTGCCTGTGGCGCCCAACAAGACCACATCAGATTCACCCGCGAGAAGTCGGGTTTCCAGCTGGTCGAGGGCCCGGGGTTGGTCGCCACTGGGGGCGTAGTCGCTCACCACCTCGAAGGGTCGAAAAGCGCGTGTGGCATCCATCGGGAAAAGCCTAGAGCGCCACGCTGGGGAACCGCGGAGGGACGCTGGACAATCGAGCGGGCCAGGCGCTGCGCAAGGCCTCGTAGAGCTCTGCAGCAGCCTGCTGGGTCTGCTCGAGTGACTGGGAAGAGTCGAGCACAACATCTGCCAGAGCAAGGCGTTCTTCATCGGTCGCCTGAGCGGCCACGATGGCTTCGGCTTGCACCTGAGTCAACCCGCGCTCTTTGCGCAGACGCGCCGTGCGGGTTGCTGCAGGGGCATCGACAACCACGATCAAGTCAAACGCTCCAGGGTCTCTCGCTTCAACCAGCAGTGGGACGTCATAAACCAACACCGTGTCTGGGTGCTCCGCACTGGCTTGGGAAATGGCCCGGTCAGATAGGCGCCTAACTTCAGGGTGAACAATCGAATTGAGGGTGGCCCTGGCGTTGTCGTCGCCAAAGACGAGAGCGCTCAGAGCGGTGCGGTCGAGTTCCCCGGATGGCAGGATGATTCCGGTTCCAAACGCTTCAGCAATAGCGTGGAGCCCGGCTGAACCTGCAGCCACCGCCTTCCTGGCGAACACGTCAGCATCTAGGACGATGGCTCCCTGTTCGCGGAGGATGGCCGAAACCGTCGACTTCCCGGCTGCTACTCCTCCGGTGAGTGCAATCACGCCCATACCTCAACCCTAACGAGGCTTAACCTCGTGTGGCCCCGCCCAAAGGACGGGGCCACACGAAAGGTTCTATTCTGCGGAACCGATGAGCTTGTCACGCAAAGCGGACAAAGCTTCGTCGTCAGCGAGTGTGCCCGCTTGTTCCTCTGGTGCCTGCGACACGGAACCGGTATCGGCATCGTCATCCGTGGCTTCCACGGGGACGATAACCATGGCCGCCATGTGTGCAACCTGAATCTTGTGCGACTCCCAGCGAGCCTGGGCATCGGCGTACTGACCTTCCCATACCTTGCGTTGGTCATCAAAGCCCTCGGACCATTCGCCCGTGTCGATATTGAAGCCTTCAGGGTATGCGTAGTTGCCCTTTGCGTCGTATTCGGTCGGCATTCCATAGAGTGCTGGGTCGAATTCTTTGCCTTCGGGGTCAACACCCTCATTGGCCTGCTTAATAGACAGCGAGATCCGTCGGCGTTCGAGGTCGATGTCGATGATCTTGACAAACACCTGGTCTCCGGTGGAAACAACTTGCTCAGCCAGTTCGATGTGCTTGTCCGAAAGCTCGGAGATATGGACCAAGCCTTCGATGCCATCGGCGACACGAACAAAGGCGCCGAAAGGAACAAGCTTTGTGACAGCACCGGGAGCGATCTGACCAATCGCGTGAGTCCTCGCGAATACCTGCCAGGGGTCTTCCTGTGTCGCCTTCAGAGAAAGCGAAACGCGCTCGCGCTCCATATCGACTTCGAGAACTTCCACGGTCACTTCCTGGCCCACTTCGACAACCTCGCTGGCATGCTCGATGTGCTTCCAGCTCAGTTCCGAAACGTGGACGAGACCGTCCACACCACCCAGGTCCACAAAGGCACCGAAGTTGACGATGGAGGAGACAACACCCTTGCGCACTTGTCCCTTGACAAGGCCTTCGAGGAAGCTTGAGCGGTTCTGGCTCTGGCTTTCCTCCAGGAGGGCGCGACGGGACAGCACAACGTTGTTGCGATTCTTATCGAGCTCGAGAATTTTCGCTTCCACTTCCTGACCCAGGTACGGGGTCAGGTCACGAACGCGACGCAATTCGATGAGAGACGCGGGGAGGAAGCCGCGGAGTCCGATATCGACGATCAGACCACCCTTCACAACCTCGATCACGGTACCGGTGACGACACCATCGGTTTCCTTGATCTTTTCCACATCGCCCCACGCGCGCTCGTACTGGGCACGCTTCTTGGAAAGAATCAGGCGGCCTTCTTTGTCCTCTTTCTGAAGAACGAGGGCTTCGATAGCGTCTCCCACAGACACAACCTCTGAAGGGTCAATGTCGTGCTTGATAGAAAGTTCGCGAGAGGGGATAACACCCTCGGTCTTGTATCCCACGTCGAGGAGAACCTCGTCGCGGTCGATCTTGACAACGGTACCTTCAATGAGGTCTCCATCGTTAAAGAACTTGAGTGTTTTCTCAACCTCGGCCAAGAAGTCTTCGGCACTGCCGATGTCGTTGATAGCGATTTGCTGGGGGCCAGAAGTTGTTGCAGATGTCTGAGAGATAGTGGTTGGGCGTTTCTACTAGGGCCACCACACGGGTGTCTGGCGGCACGTGGACAGGACAAAAAGCCCCTGAGGGCAAGTATTCAGTGTAACCCTGGCGCCAGCAGTAACACAAACTCTAGTGAGCGGCTTCGTCCCATTGCGAACCCCAGCCCACCTGAACGTCGAGCGGCACCGCTAACGTCGCGGCGCCACCCATTTCTTCAACCACAATGAGCTCGAGGGCTTCGCGCTCGCCCGCAAGAACGTCAAAAACCAGCTCGTCGTGTACCTGCAAAACCATGGTCGAACCTAAGCCCTGGGAGGCAATCCTCAACTCAATGCCGATCATCGCTCGCTTGATAATGTCGGCTGCTGTTCCCTGGATAGGTGCATTCAAGGCTGCCCGCTCTGCCCCTTCCCTCACCATACGGTTCGGGGAAGCTAGATCGGGAAACGGACGTCGGCGGCCAAAAATCGTTTCGGTGTAACCATCTTTTTGCGCCTGTTCCACGACGCCGCGCAAGTAGTCGCGTACTTTCCCGAATCGGCGGAAGTACTCCGTCATGAGTTCTTTGGCTTCTCCCGTCGGAATCGAGAGCTGTTTGGCAAGGCCAAAAGCGGAGAGTCCATAGGCCAATCCGTAACTCATCGCCTTCACCTTGGTGCGCATCTCTGCGCTCACCGCGTCGGGCTCCACTGCAAAAATGCGAGCCCCCACGAACCGGTGGAGGTCCTCCCCCGCGTGGAAGGCCTCAATCAGGCCCTCATCACGGGAGAGGTGGGCCATGATGCGCATTTCGATCTGCGAATAATCTGCCGTCAACAGGCCTTCCGCCGGCGGCTGGGCGACAAAGGTCGCCCGAATCTTGTGGCCCATCTCTGTGCGGATCGGGATGTTCTGCAAATTGGGCTCTGAAGAGGACAGTCGGCCGGTGCTGGTGCCCGTTTGGTCAAAAGTAGTGTGTAGCCGACCATCAGCAGCGACGGAGCTCTTCAGGCCCTCGACAATTTGTCGCAACTTGGTTGCGTCCCGGTGTCGCAGTAACGAGTCAAGAAAAGGGTGGGGATTGGTGAGCTGCAACTCGCCGAGGGCTTGAGCGTCGGTGGTGTATCCGGTCTTGGTAGCACGGGTTTTGGGCATGTTCAACTCGTCAAACAACACTGTTTGCAGTTGTTTAGGTGACCCCAGGTTCACTACGTGTCCTAGCGCGGCGAAAGCTGCCGCTTCATGGGCGGACACATCCGTGGCGAGAGATTTATCCAACTCCTCCAATTCCTCTTTGTCGCTGCCGATCCCCCGCCGCTCCATTCCTGCGAGCACGGAAACCAGAGGCAATTCCATCGATTCCAGAATCCCTCGAGACCCGGCATCAAGCGACGCCTCTAGTTGCGTCCACAACCCCAGAGCACACCACGCCTCCCCTCCCACACCGGCGGCATTCTCTTCCGGTAGCAGTTGGTCGGCTCGAGGGGTGGGGAGTTCCACTCCCACAAATTCTTGCACCAGTTCGGCAAAGCCCCTGGTTTTGCCGGCGGGTTTCTGCAGCCAGGCCGCCAGGTGCCCGTCCCCCGAAGGAGAAACTGCTGCCACCCCAACGTCCGCAAGAGCGCCCAGTTGTGGTTTGGCGTGAAAATAGACCCACCGGTGGTCATGACGAGTCAGCGCGTGGGCGAGAGGGAGATGATCTTGGCCACCCCGAATCCAGGGAACCCGGAGGGCGGAATCGCCGTGGGCCAGTCCAATCTCCAAAACCACTCCCCCACTGTGGCGGACGGTGACACCGATGGCTTCCCCCTCGCGGGAGGACAGCCACTTGGAGAGCTCCTCGTCCACGGTGGTCTGATCCAAGGGTAAAGACACCGTTGCCGGCGAATGCGCTGGAGGCTCGGGGATGTTATCGGCGCCCGCCAGTGTCAAAACCCGGTCTTTAAGTGTTCTAAACGCGAGCTTGGTAAAGACTTCGGTCACCGCGGACGCGTCGATCTCGCCGCGGGCCAAATCAGGCAGCTGAACCCCTAAATCAACATCGGTCAAGAGGTGGTTGAGCTGCCGGTTCAAAACCGCTCGATCTCTTTGCTCCCGAAGGTTGTTCCCGACGACACCGGGAATATCCTCGGCCGCCGCTAGAACGGCGTCCAAAGACCCATACTGGGTGATCCATTTCACCGCGGTTTTCTCGCCCACCTTGTCGATCCCGATGAGATTGTCACTGGTTTCACCGACCAGGGCGGCAATTTCAGGGTATTGGTGGGGCTTCACGCCGTAGCGCTCCACTACGGCGGCGGGGGTGTATCGCTTGAGCTCGGCCACACCGCGAGCACTGGGATACAGGACCGTAACCTGATCGTTGACCAGCTGGAAAGTGTCTCGATCCCCCGAGACCACAAGCACCTCGAATCCTTCTTTCGCGCCGGTTGTGGCAAGGGTTGCGAGGATGTCGTCTGCTTCGTAGTCTTCCTTCGTCAACGTGACAACACCCATGGCGTGGAGCGCTTCTTCCAAGAGCGGCACCTGTCCGATGAACTCGGCGGGGGTTTCTCCCCGAGTGCCCTTGTATTCGGGATAAATCCGTGTCCGGAAGGAAAACCTGGAGAGATCGAAAGCAACCGCAAGGTGGGTGGGGTTCTCTTTTTTCAGGAGCCCCAACAGCATCGAAATGAACCCGTGAATGGCGTTGGTGTGCTGGCCGGCAGGAGTCACGAAACTATCCAAGGGGAGCGCGTAAAAAGCCCGGAAAGCAAGGGAGTGCCCGTCGATAACCATCAAGGTAGGCTTGTCGCTCACAGGCTCAGCCTATCGGGCTGGCCGAAACGCCTAGGAGCCTCGATGTCTCTCTTCCCTCCGAATATGGACCCCGAGCTGGTGGCCCGACTTATCGAGACCGGTGGGGGCCAACTAGCCAAGAAGATGGGCATTGAGTTTCTGGAACTCGGAGCAGAGCGGTCCGTAGCGACGATGCCGGTGGAGGGCAATCGCCAAGTGATCGGCCTCCTCCACGGCGGCGCCCACGTGGTCTTAGCCGAATCTCTCGGTTCGATGTCCTCCGCCATTCACGCAGGACCTGGTCGGATTGCGGTGGGAATCGAAATCAATGCGACCCACTCCAAGGCCGCCACTGAGGGCCTCGTCACCGCGACCTGCGAAGCACTTTCGCTCGGTCGAAGCCTCGCCACTCACCAAATCACCGTCCGCGACGAAGCTGGCAGCCGGCTTTCGACGGTCCGAATGACGAACTTCCTGAAGGATCAGCGGGTCTAAATGTCAGGGTTGTCGGATTTATCCGCCAGTTGCCCGATCACCGTCTCCGCCACCTCGCGCATTGTTAGCCGGCGGTCCATCGAAGCTTTCTGAATCCAGCGGAAGGCTTCCGGTTCGGGCAAACCCATCGTGTTGTTAAGAATGCCTTTGGCGCGGTCCAGGATTTTTCTCGTCTCGAGCCTTTCGGCCAGGTCGCTCACTTCTTCCTCGAGAGCTTCAATCTGCTGGTAGCGCGAAAGAGCGACTTCGATCGCCGGGATGAGATCGTTAGGCCCGAAGGGTTTAACCACGTAGGCGAGCGCCCCGGCTTCGGCCGCGCGCTCCACAAGTTCTCGCTGGGAAAAGGCAGTCAGGAGGACGACGGGCGCCAATTTCTTACGATTGATAATCTCCGCAGCAGAAATCCCATCGAGGAGCGGCATTTTCACGTCCATCACCACCAGGTCTGGTTTCAACTCTTCCACCAGCGCGACAGCTTTTTCACCGTCTGCGGCTTCGGCAACCACCTCGAATCCGTTGTCCTGCAGTGTTTCGACAATGTCGATACGAATCAACGACTCGTCTTCGGCCACCACAACACGCCGTTTGGGGGGGCCTGGGCTCTCGTTTTCACTCACCCTGCAAGCCTAGGGTATGGTCTAGTAGCGCACCTTGGTGCGACTGGCCGGATTGGCGGAATGGCAGACGCGGAGCACTCAAAATGCTTTGTCCGAAAGGGCGTGTGGGTTCAAATCCCACATCCGGCACCAATTGTCTAAGCAGGTTCTTGCCATGCAGGAGCGGCGCCCTGTTCGGCATCTCCCACGACGTGCACGCGCAAATCGTTGGTGGATCCGGGAGTTCCCGGAGGGGAACCGGAGATGACCACAATTTTGTCGCCCACAGCGGCGAGCTTGTTTTCTAACAGGGTCTGATCCACCTGGGGATACATTGCGTCGGTGTGGGTAACCCGGGCCACTGCAAAGGAGTCAATCCCCCACACCAGCGAGAGCTTGCGACGTATTTCTTCGGAGGGGCTGAAGGCGAGCATCGGGATGCGTGAGCGAAGCCTCGACATTCTTCTGGCAGAGTCACCCGACTCGGTAAAGACGCACAGGAACTTCGCCTCCACAAATTCGGCAACCTCAGCGGCAGCAAGGGTGATCGCGCCGCCCTGAGTCCGGGGCTTCGAGCCCAGGGGTGGGATGCGGTCGAGACCGTGAGTTTCGGAGGACTCGAGGATCCGCGCCATGGTGGCCACTGTGATGGAGGGAAATTGTCCCACACTAGTTTCACCGCTTAACATCACCGCGTCGGCCCCGTCAAGCACAGCATTTGCTACATCAGAAGTTTCAGCTCGGGTTGGCACGGGGGAATCAATCATCGATTCGAGCATCTGTGTTGCAACGATCACCGGCTTGGCCATCCTGCGGCACAGCTCAATCGCTTTCTTCTGGACAATCGGCACCGTTTCCGGCGGTAGTTCAACACCCAGGTCACCCCGCGCAACCATGATCGCATCGAAGGCGTCAATAATTTCTTCGAGAGCTTCGACAGCTTGAGGCTTCTCAATTTTGGCGATAATCGGGCAGGTGCGACCCTCTTCCCGCATTATCTCGCGGACCCTGATGGCATCGGAAGCGTTACGCACAAAGCTCAAAGCAATGAAGTCACAGCCCAGGGCCAAGCCCCACCGCAGGTCATCCTCGTCTTTTTCGGAGAGCGCAGGAGCGGACACTGCGACGCCGGGAAGGTTGATGCCCTTGTTGTTGGAAACCATCCCCCCCACAATCACCTTCGTGACAACGTCCTCGGCCCCCACGCTAACCGCTTCCAAGCGGATCTTGCCGTCATCAATCAGCAGGGTGTCACCGGCTTCGACGTCACCTGGCAAGCCCTTATAGGTCGTTCCAACCAGCTCTTTGGTGCCCTCGACGTCCCGAGTGGTGATGGTAAAGGTGTCGCCATCACTGAGCTCGTGCGGACCGTCAGCAAATTTTTCCAACCGGATTTTTGGTCCCTGCAGGTCGACGAGGACGCCGACGGGCTTGTTGGCATCTTCCGCGGCCCGCCGAACGTTGGCATAGATCTCTTCGTGAACGTCGTGGGATCCGTGGGAAAGGTTCATGCGAAGTACATCGGCACCAGCATCCAGGAGTGATCTGATGTTGTCATAGCTGGCTGTTGCGGGGCCGAGCGTTGCAACGATTTTGGCGCGTCTCATGGATTCCTTTTGTCTAGGCGTGAAGCGGACGGTCGAAAGCGCTCACGGGTGCGGGTAAAAGCGTATCGCCTTCCAAAAACTCATCCACCTGCGACGCGACGGCGCGACCCTCGGCGATGGCCCATACGATGAGGGAAGCTCCGCGTCCAGCATCACCCGCGACGAAAACCCCGGGTTTCTCTGTGGCATAGTCCTTGGCGCGGTCGAGGTTTCCCAGGCTATCCACACCCAGCCCCAGCTGGTCGGTAAGGGTTTGGTGCTCAGCACCCCGGTAGCCCAAGGCCAACAACACCAGGTCCGCAGGAATTTCCTGTTCGGTGCCGGGTTTGGGATGCCGGCCGCCATCACGATATTCGGTCTCAGCGACAACAACAGCGCGAACTTCACCCGCATCGTTGCCCAGGAATTCGACGGTAGAGGCGAGGAATTCGCGGCTGCCTCCCTCTTCGTGAGCGCTCTGAACCTCGAACAACACCGGGTCCAGTGGCCAGGGAGCATCCTCGGTGCGCTCGGTGGAGGGTTTCTTCCCGATGGCCAGCATGGTGCTGGAGAGCGCTAACTGGCGGTGGGAGGTGCCCAAACAATCGGCTCCGGTATCACCACCTCCAAGAATGACGACGTGCTTGCCTTCGGCTGTCAGCGGAGCGGTCACGGAGTCGCCAGCCTGCACGTGGTTGGCCGGCGTCAGGTAGTCCATGGCGTGATGCACCCCAAGCAAATCGCGCCCAGGAATATCTAGTTCCCGCGGCACGTTCGCACCGGTAGCCACCACGACAGCGTCGTATCGCTCAGACAGGTCTTCCCACGTGATGTCCCGCCCGATCTCCACGCCAGCCCGGAACCGCGTCCCCTCAGCCTGCATTTGGGCGAGCCGTTGGTCCACGTGGTGCTTTTCCATCTTGAAGTCGGGGATTCCATAGCGAAGCAGACCACCAATTCGGTCGTCACGCTCAAAGACCGCGACAGTGTGCCCGACCCTGGTGAGCTGTTGAGCGGCGGCCAGACCTGCTGGTCCGCTTCCCACGATGGCGACCGTCTTCCCGCTGAGACGATCCGGCGGGACGGGTTGAACCCACCCATTTGCCCAGGCTTGGTCAATAATCGACACTTCGATGTTTTTGATGGTTACCGCAGGTTGGTTGATGCTCAACACACAGGAAGATTCGCAGGGGGCCGGACACAGCCGACCCGTGAATTCCGGGAAGTTATTCGTCTCGTGGAGCCGTTCGATGGCAGCTTTTCCGTCGCCCCGACGAACGAGGTCATTCCACTCCGGGATCAGGTTCCCCAGCGGGCACCCCCCATGGCAGAAAGGCACACCACAGTCCATGCACCTACTGGCCTGGCGAGTGAGGGCCGCCGGGTCACCCGCCCCATACACTTCACGCCAGTCCCCAATGCGGACTTCGACCGGACGGCGAGGGGGAAGCTCCCGCTCGGTGTATTTCATGAAACCACGGGGATCAGCCACCAGTCACCTCCAATATCCTGCTCCACACGACATCCCCGTCAAGATCGAGGCCTTCCTCGTTGGCTTGAGCACGGGTGCGAAGAACCGCTTGAAAATCCCGGGGGGTTACTTTCTGGATGGACGCCAGGGTTGCCTCTGGGTCATCGAGCAACACTCGCGCCAAGGGCGAACCTGTCAGCTCCCAATGCTTCTCCAGCAGGTCCAGCACAATCTCGGCGTCTGCACTGCCAAGCCCGCTCACTTCGAGCTCTCCCGCGACCATGGCTTCCTTATTCAAACGCTCCGTGCGCAGGTTTCGAATATACGCACTCCCACCGGACATCCCGGCACCCAAGTTGCGGCCTGTGTCCCCCAAAATCAAGGCTAGGCCACCGGTCATATATTCCAGGGCGTGGTCCCCCACCCCCTCAACGACAGCGGTTGCGCCAGAGTTCCTGACCAGAAAACGCTCCCCCACGACACCGGAGAGGAACATGGTGCCAGAGGTCGCACCATATCCAATGACGTTCCCCGCAATCACGTTGCGCTCGGGCGCAAACATGGAGCCCACCTGAGGGCGCAACACGATTGAGCCACCGGAAAGCCCTTTGCCGACGTAGTCGTTGGCGTCCCCGGTGAGTCGCAGCGAGATACCGCCGGGCAAGAATGCTCCCAGAGATTGACCGGCAGCCCCCTCCAGCTCAACCCCAATGGTGTCGGCAGGAAGCCCATTTTCACCGTGTCGCACCGTGACGTGGTGCCCGAGGAGGGTGCCAACAGCGCGTTCGGTGTTACGAATCGGGAGCTTAATCGTGACCGGCGTCCCCGAGGTGAGCGCAGGTTGCGATAGCTCGAGGAGCTGCTGGTCGAAGTGTTTCTCCAACTCGTGGTCTTGACCCTCCGCCTTCGCCAACGCAGCACCTGAGGCGAGGTGGCGGTCTGAGAGGATGGGAGTGAAATCCAACCCGTCAGCTTTCCAATGGTGGATCGCGCGGTCAACATCCAAGAGCCCGACCTGGCCGATCGCCTCCTCCAAGGACCGGAAACCCAGTTGGGACAGGTATTCCCGCACTTCCTCGGCAAGGAACTCGAAGAAGGTCTTCACAAATTCTGGTGTTCCACTAAAGCGCTTGCGCAATTCTGGGTTCTGAGTGGCCACGCCTACCGGACAGGTGTCCAGGTGGCACACGCGCATCAAAATGCAGCCGCTCACCACCATCGGGGCCGTGGCGAAACCATACTCTTCCGCTCCCAACAAGGCAGCAATGATGACATCTCGGCCCGTCTTCATCTGCCCATCCACCTGGAGGGTCACTCGACCCCTCAGGTTGTTGGCCACGAGAGTCTGTTGGGCCTCCGCCAGACCGATTTCCCAGGGGGTGCCGGCGTGTTTGAGTGAATTCAGGGGGCTCGCTCCGGTGCCACCATCGTGGCCAGAAATCAACACCACATCGGCTTTGGCCTTCGCCACTCCCGTAGCCACTGCCCCAATACCCGATTGGCTCACCAACTTCACATGAACCCTGGCCACGGGATTGGCACGTTTGAGGTCAAAAATCAGCTGTTTGAGGTCTTCAATCGAGTAAATATCGTGGTGAGGTGGGGGTGAAATCAGTCCCACGCCGGGGGTGCCATGACGCAGTGTGGCAATCCAGGGATACACCTTATTGGCCGGCAGCTGGCCACCTTCGCCCGGTTTGGCGCCCTGAGCCATCTTGATCTGCAGGTCCTCTGCCATAGTCAGGTAGTAGCTGGTCACACCGAAGCGGCCCGAGGCGACCTGTTTGATCTTGCTGCGGCGTTTCGGATCCCGAAGGCGTTCCGGTGACTCGCCACCCTCCCCCGTATTGGAGCGTGCTCCCATTTCGTTCATCGCAACGGCTAAGGTTTCGTGCATTTCGGGCGAAATCGCTCCCATGCTCATTGCCCCGGTGGTGAACCGGGAAATGATGGCACCAACTGACTCGACCTCACTCACCGGGATGGGCTCCCGGCCCTCGGTCTTCAGTGCAAAAAGCCCCCGCAACGTCATCAACCGCTCCGCTTGGTCATCGACGCTCTTGGTGTAAGTCCGGAACAGGTCAAAGCTCTTAGAACGGGTGGCGTGCTGGAGGGCGAAGACGGTTTCAGGGTTGAACAGGTGTGGTGGACCTTCGCGGCGCCATTGGTATTCCCCACCGACCGGCAGTACCTCGTGGGGGTTGGTCCCCGATGCAATCGGATAGGCCAGCCTGTGCCTGGATTCGTTCTCAGAGGCAATGACTTCGAGCCCCACACCACCGATGACCGTGGTGGTTCCGCTGAAATATGCGTCGATCAACTCTGGGCTGAGACCAATGGCCTCGAAGGCTTGTGCCCCGGCGTATGAAGCCACCGTCGAGATACCCATCTTGCTCATGATCTTCAACACCCCTTTCCCCAGAGCCTTGATCACATTTCGCACCGCGACTTCTGGCGCGACCAATTCAATAACTCCCGTTCTTGCCAGAAGTTCGACGGTTTCCATCGCGAGATAGGGGTTGACAGCTGAAGCCCCAAAACCGATCAGCAGAGCAACATGGTGGACTTCTCGGACATCCCCCGACTGGACCACAAGACCAACCTGCATGCGCTTATGTCCGCGGATCAGGTGGTGATGAACAGCAGACAACATCAACAGCGACGGAATCGGCGCTAAGTCCTGGTGGGAATCACGGTCACTCAGCACGAGGAATTGGGCCCCGCGATCAATCGCGCTATCGGCTTCCGCACACAGTTCGTCTAAGCGTTGCTTGAGGCCTTGGGCGCCCTCATCCACGCGGTAGAGGCCGTTGAGGGTGAAGGACGCGCGGTCGCCATCGGGCAGTCGCAGGTGCTCAATTTTTGCTAACTCATCGTTGTCGATGACGGGAAAATCGAGCGACACCTGCGTCGCATGGCCCGGCGTAGCCGCTAGGAGGTTCCGCTCGGGGCCCAAGCCGCTGGCCATCGACGTCACGATTTCTTCCCGAATCGAATCCAGGGGCGGGTTTGTCACTTGAGCGAACTGCTGGGTGAAGTAGTCAAAAATCAGTCTGGGTCGATCAGAGATGGCCGCAATGGGGGTATCCGACCCCATTGCTCCCAGTGGCTCAGCGGCGTTTTGCCCCATCGGTGCCAGAAGGATCCGCACCTCTTCCTCGGTATAGCCGAAGGTTCTCTGACGGCGGCGAATCGAGCTGGGAGTGTGCACAATGTGCTCGCGCTCAGGCAATTTCGCAAACTCGATGCGGTTGTCTCGAACCCATTCACCCCAGGGCTTTTCGTGGGCGAGCTGAAGCTTCAGCTCATCGTCTTCGATGAGGCGTCCTTCGACCGTGTCAGCCAAGAGCATGGCCCCTGGTCGCAGGCGGCCTTTGCGCACGACGGTCGAGGGATCAACGTCCAACACGCCAATCTCGCTGGCCAGGATAATGAGCCCGTCGGAGGTGATCACATAGCGACCGGGACGCAACCCATTGCGGTCCAGAGTCGCCCCAACCAGCGAACCGTCGGTGAAGACTAGCGCTGCAGGACCATCCCAAGGCTCCATCATCATCGAGTGGTATTCATAAAAGTCGCGAACCTTGGGGTCAATATCGGCTTGGTTCTCCCAAGCCTCAGGGACCATCATCATGATGGCGTGCGGAAGAGAACGCCCCGACAGCGTCAAGAGTTCGACAACCTCGTCAAACGAGGCAGAGTCGGAACCCCCTTCGGAGACGATGGGTAACAGGGGCTGGAGATCACCCAACAGGGAAGATTCCAGCTGGTTTTGCCGTGCGCTCATCCAGTTGCGGTTGGCGCGAATCGTGTTGATTTCACCGTTATGTGCGATCATCCGGAATGGTTGCGCCAGCGGCCACGAGGGAAAAGTGTTGGTGGAGAAGCGGGAATGCACGAGAGCCAGAGTGGAATGAAACTCCGGTTGACTGAGGTCCTCATAGAAAGGCCCTAGCTGCAGGGTGGTGACCATTCCCTTGTAGACCATGGTGCGACACGAAAGTGAGGGGAAGTAGGACCCAAGCTCTCGCTCACACCTTTTCCTCACGCGAAAGGTAACTCGATCGAGCTCGATTCCCGAAAGCTTGCGCCCTTCAGGGCCGGCGAGAAACACCTGCTCAAAATATGGCATGGCCTCTCTGGCGAGGTCACCGAGGATTTCTGGATGGACAGGGACGTCACGCCAGCCCAGCGTGACTAGTCCCTCGTGAGCCACGATCGCTTCAATCCCGAGCTTCTCACTTTCTCGCTCGGCAGGATCTAGCGGGAGGAACGCTGTTCCAACGGCAAAGTGGCCCTTTGCGGGCAACTCGAAGTCCACCACACCACGGAAAAAGGTGTCAGGAATTTGGGTGACGATGCCGGCGCCGTCGCCGGTTCCTTCATCCGAACCCACCGCGCCGCGGTGTTCGAGGTTGCGCAATGCTTCCAGGGCTTTTTCGACAATGTCGTGCCCAGGTGTGCCACGAAGGGTCGCCACCATCGCCAGCCCACACGCGTCACGGTCGTGGGCGGCGTTATACAAACCAGAGGGTTTGGGAGCGGAGTTCCAACGCTCAAAGGGCACTGCTGAAGTCATGTCACCATCCTAAAAATCAGTTACTAGGGGTGGGACGTCGCTGGCCCTGAGAATACTAGGAGGCAGATTCCTTGCGGTTTGTGACCGTGGCTTCGCTCTCGTGGTCGTTGTCGTCCTGGTCTTCAGGGACAACGTAATAATCGTCCTCAGAGTCTATCGCAGGCTCGGCTGACCATTCTCTGCCAGGCCGGTACGGGCCTGGCTCGGTCCCTGGATGGCGACGTCCTTGCACCATCACAATGATCAGGCCCAGAACAATCGCTGCGAGAGCGCCCCAGATGTTGACCCGCACACCGAGCAGGAGCTCTGCAGGGTCAAGACGAAGCGTTTCCAGAAAAGCACGCCCTGTTCCGTACCAGACGAGATACAGACCCATTTGGCGACCCCACTGAAGCGTAAACTTCCGTCCTAGCCATACGATCACTGCGGCACCGAGGAGGTTCCAGAGCATCTCGTAGGCAAACGTGGGGTGAAAGAGCGTGTCGTCAGGAAGCCCAATGGGGATAGCGGCGTTGGGTCGGTCAATCTGCAACCCCCAGGGCAGAGCCGTGGGGGCCCCAAAAAGCTCCTGATTGAAGTAGTTTCCCAATCGACCCATGGCCTGTGCGACCAGCAAACCTGGCGCGAGGGCATCCACATACGCGCTGAAGCGGAGGCCGCTTTGCTTCGCTCCGATGAATGCTCCTACCGCACCGAGGGAGATGGCTCCAAAAATCGCGAGCCCGCCCTCCCAGACATAGAACACTCGCAGGAGGTTGGCTCCCTCATAAAAGTAATCCGCGGGATGCGTGATGACGTGGTAGAGCCTTCCTCCGAGAATTCCCAAAGGCACAGCCCACAGTGCGATATCCAGAACCACCCAGGGCTCTGCGCCGCGATTGACCAGCCTGGTGTTGCTGATCCAGAGCGCAAGTCCGATCCCCGCGAGGATAAACAACGCATAAGCGTTAATTTGAAGGTTCAGGCCGAACCAGTCCAAGCCAAGATCGCGGAGCCATTGGCCGATGTTGAATGACCGCCACGCTGCATCGGGGCTGGGGATACCGTTGAAATCCATTGTTACCTCTCGTTACCCACCAGGGTACTAGTTGCGTTTGGTGCCGGAAGCAAGCGATTGCGCCAGTTCTCCCACGGCGCCCACCCCTCCCTCGCTGAGCGCTCGAACGAGTGCGGACCCAACGATCGCTCCATCGGCAAACCCCACGACATCTGTGACATGCTCTGCCGTGGAAATCCCCAAACCAACACAGGTGGCTTCAGCGCCCTGCGCATAAATCCGCTCGACTAAACCCCTAGCAGCGGAATCCACATCGATCCGGGTTCCCGTAATCCCCATGGTGGAGACGGCATAGACGAAGCCCTTGGACTGTTCTCCGGCAACATGCAGTCGGGAATCCGAAGACGAGGGAGCGGCCAGGAACACCCGTTCAAGTTCCAGACGCTCTGATATGTCCAGCCAGTCTGAGGCTTCGTCGGGAATCAGGTCGGGGGTAATGAGCCCAGCGCCACCCGCGGCCTTGAGGTCGGTGGCAAATTTTTCCACCCCGTATTGCACAACAGGGTTCCAGTAGGTCATAACCAGTACCGGCTTCCCGGTGGCCTTGACTATCTCGGCCACCGCGGGAAACACGTGGCGAAGTTTGAAGCCGCGTTCCAAAGCCGTCTGGGTTGCCCGGGCGATAACGGTTCCATCCATGACCGGATCGCTGTAGGGAACTCCCAATTCGAGGATGTCGGCCCCTGAGTTGAGCACCGCGATGCTTGCCTCAACACTGGTGGCAAGATCGGGATACCCCACGGGAAGGTAGGCCACGAGAGTTCCGTGACCCTGAGCTTTGCGCTGAGCGATGGTTTCCTGAACGCTCAGTGTCATGACGCGGAACCGGGTTCGAGAAGCTGGAAGTAGCGCCCGGCAGTTTCCATGTCTTTGTCACCGCGGCCACTGAGAGACACCAGAATGGTGGCTCCCTCGCCGAGTTGCTGCCCGAGCAGTTGCGTCCCCGCGAGCGCGTGTGCGGTCTCAATGGCAGGAATTATTCCCTCGGTTTGGGATAGCAAGCGAAGCGCCTGCATTGCCTGATCGTCGGTGATTGGCACATAGCTAGCGCGCCCCAGTCCGGCGAGCCATGCGTGTTCCGGTCCAACACCTGGGTAATCCAAACCCGCTGAGATGGAGTGAGACTCGATCGTCTGACCATCTTCGTCCTGAAGCACCAAAGACCGCGCTCCGTGCAACATGCCGGGCCTGCCTTTGGTGATGGTGGCAGCATGATGAGCGGTTTCGGCGCCGTCACCACCGGCTTCGTAGCCCACGAGCTGGACGTCCTGGTCGTCCAAAAACGCGTGGAAGATTCCCATCGCATTTGAGCCGCCCCCGACACACGCCGTCACTGCGGTGGGCAGCACCCCGGTCAATTCGAGCATCTGGGCGCGCGCTTCAACACCGATGATGGAATGGAAGTCGCGAACCATCAGAGGGAACGGATGGGGCCCGGCCACCGTGCCCAAGAGGTAGTGGGTGGTTTCAACGCTGGACACCCAGTCCCGCATCGCATCGTTGATGGCATCTTTGAGAGTCCTGGAGCCGGTCGTGACCGCCACAACTTCAGCCCCGAGCAGTCGCATCCGTGCCACATTGAGGGCTTGGCGTTCAGTGTCAACTTCCCCCATATAGACCACGCAGCTCATCCCCATCAGCGCTGCGGCCGTCGCAGTAGCGACACCGTGCTGCCCCGCTCCTGTTTCCGCGATTAGTCGGGTTTTCCCCAGTCGCTTTGCCAAGAGGGCTTGACCCAGGACGTTGTTGATTTTGTGGCTACCGGTGTGGTTGAGGTCTTCGCGCTTGAGGAACACACGCGCCCCGCCACAGTGCTCCGCGAAACGGTGCGCCTCAGTGATGATCGAAGGACGGCCTGAGTAGGTCGTGTGCAAATGCGCGAGTTCCTCCTGGAAAGCAGGGTCTCGCTTGGCTGCCTTATACGCACTCTCGAGTTCATCGAGGGCGTGAATCAGAGACTCGGGGACGAATCTCCCGCCGAATTCTCCGTAGTAGGGGCCTTCGGCCAGGGACAACTTATCGTTCATGCCGCCACAAACTCCTCTACGCGTTGGCGTGGGTTTGCTCCGGTCACCAGTGCTTCGCCCACCAGCACGGCGTGCGCCCCCTGTTCACGGTAGCGGGTGACATCCTGTGAAACTGCTACCGCTGATTCAGCAACCCGGAGAACACCCTCTGGGAAACGGGGAACCATCGCACCAAAGAGAGTGGGGTCAAGCTCAAAGGTCACGAGGTCCCTCGCATTCACACCGACGATATCGGCGCCGATGCCAATAGCCCGATCGACTTCCCCGGGAGTGTGGGCCTCCACAAGCGCTTGCATGCCCCAGTCTTTGGCCACCCCCATCAACCGCAACGCTCGCTCATCTGAGAGACCAGCCATAATCAGCAAAATCAGGTCTGCGCCGTGGGCCCTGGCTTCAATGACTTGATACTCGGTTTCGAGAAAATCTTTGCGAAGAACCGGGATCTGCACTGCCTCCGACACAGCAGCGAGGTCCTCCAAGGAGCCACCAAAAGCCCGGCCCTCCGTTAACACGCTGATCACGCTCGCGCCCCCCGCTTCATAGTCGAGAGCCAGTGACACCGGGTCAGAAATCGGCGCTAATTCACCCTTCGAGGGGCTCTTGCGTTTGATTTCCGCAATGACGTGAATGGTGTCCCTGGGAGCGAGGGCGCGAAGGCCGTCTCTGACAGGGCGTGCCGCTCTAGCGCGCTTTTCGACGTCATGCAGCGGCAGTGTTCGCTCCCGGCGCGCAGCGTCCTCGCGGGCGCCCTCAAAGAGGCCGGTCAGCACCTAATGACCCTTGGGCTGATACTTCGGCCCGTTTGCTCCCCACCCCATGGCGGAAAGAGCAAATCCCAGGCCCCAACCCACTACCGTGGCAACGAAACTTGCAATAACAAGCCACCACATGGCGAAGAAAAAGGCGACCGTTCCCACAGAAAGTGTGACAATCATGACGATCACGGCTGTCCACGCTGCGGGGGAATGGCCGTGGCCTGGTTCAGTGGTGGTATTCATGATGCTCCTTGCCAATTCGTGACTCCAGTCTACGCGGTCGGGTCCCGCCCATCACTCAGGGAATCCCAAGCTCCCAGAGAATCATCCGAGCCGGAGTGGCGGGGTGAGAACCGATCCCCGCGAGGGGTGTCCCTGCCTCCGAATTGTCCTAGCACTCCGCCTAGGGCTCCGGCGAAAAGGGCCGCGATAGCCAACCCTTCGGAACCCGTCGCCAAAATGGTGTCAAGCCCTTCCAGCGCCGCTGGCCCCGAAATCCCGGTGGCCGTTGCTAGGACCTCTTGCACAGCTGCGGCGGGAAAAGAGCTGACGGCCAGGAGCGCTCCCGCTGCCCCACCGGCGAGCAGAGTTTGTAGCCCCAGGGCCACCCTCTTGGTTAAGCGCCGAAGCAGCAGTGCTGCGGTGTAGCTGGCACCGGCTGCGAGGGTGAGGCTCCACGCGAAGGGTTCTCCCTCGCCCCCAGAGAGAGCAAAAGAAGTTCCGGTGGTGAGGAACCCTTCCCACCAGGTCAGGGTGAACGCTATGAGAGCAACCCCCAGGCCCCCCAGGGAGAGCAGATGGTGTGCGGCTTTCACGCCGTACCTGAACTCAACGCATTTGCCACCCGAATCGCCCTGATGGGCGCGCTCGCCTTATGAATGGTTTCCGCGTATTCGCTCTCGGGGTGTGACTCGGCAACGATTCCTGCGCCTGCCTGGACGATGGCGTGGCCTTCGCTCATGAAGAGGGTTCGAATCGTGATCGCTAAGTCAGCATCTCCGCTGTGGCCGAAATACCCGACCACTCCGCCATAGACGCCGCGCTGCACCGGCTCTAGGTCGTCGATGATCTCTAAAGCCCTGGGTTTTGGTGCACCAGAGAGGGTGCCGGCCGGGAAAGTGGCTTCGAACACCTCGACGCTGGTGACGTCTTGGGAGAGAGTGCCCTCGACGGTGGACACGAGGTGCATGATGTGGCTAAAACGCTCGACATGCATGAATTCAGTGACATCCACCGAGCCTGCTTGGGACACCTTCGAGAGGTCGTTTCGAGCCAAATCGACGAGCATGAGATGCTCGGATTTTTCCTTCTGGTCCCCCAACAACGACTCTGCATGGGCACTGTCTTCCCCCGGGGTTGTCCCCCGTGGCCTGGAGCCAGCGATGGGGTGGGAAACAACGCGGTCCCCCGTAATCGTCACCAGAGCCTCCGGGGAGGATCCCACCACCTGATACGGAACCCCGGAGCTCGTTTCGCACTCGAGTAGGTACATGTATGGGCTGGGATTAAGCTGCCGCAACACTCGGTAGACCTCCAGAGCGCTCGCTGTGACCTCCTGGTGAAATGCTTGGGACACGACGACCTGGAACACGTCGCCATCGCGAATGTGGCCTTTGGCGCGTTCCACCATGTCCAAAAAGACCGCCTTTTCGATACTCGGTGCTGGAGCGATATCCGCGGGTTCGTGGCGGCGGTGAAGAGTCGAAGGTGTGGGCTGAGCGAGGGTGTGGTGCAGGGCATCAAGACGCGCGAGGGCTTCAGAAAAGTCTGCTTCTCTCGCTCCGTCCTGGCGGTGAACGAGGGCCACCAACACCACTTCAGAGGTGTGGTGGTCGATAGCAACAAAATCTTTTACCAGCGAGAGGAACATCGGTGGCACATCGTGCGTGGATGGCGGGCCATCAGGGAGTTTCTCTAGATGGCGCACCATGTCCCAGCCGACGTGACCTACCAGGCCACCGGGGAACGGTGGCATCCCCGGTACGGGTTCGCTGAGCCAGTGGGCATTTAGGGCTCTCAACGCTTCCAGGGGCTCGGTGGGAGCTTCGCCGCCAAACGCCTCTTCCTCACCCATCCCGCAGTCACGCCACCGCGCTACCCCATCTGCCTCGCTGAGAATGCCGTGGACGGAAACGCCTAGGAATGAGTACCTGGACCACTTGCCCGCTTGGTCTGCAGATTCGAGCAAGAAGGAACCCAGGGTGTTGCCGAGTTTTCGATACAAACCCATGGGGGTCTCGCTATCGACAAATAAGCGGCGCAGTACCGGTGTCACGCTTCGTGTGCTGGCCTGCGCCAAGAAATCATCCAGTGTGGTGTCAGCCACCATCAGCTCCCCGGTCAAAACACGTCGCCGCACCGGTGTGGCAGGCAGGCCCTTTTTGGTGGACGTCGATCAGTAGCGCATCGCCATCACAGTCGAGACGAATCCTGGTGGCGTGTTGCACGTTTCCACTTGTGTCACCTTTGCGCCAGAGCTCCGAGCGAGAGCGCGAAAAATACGTCACCCGTCCTTCGCGCAGCGTTGATTCGAGAGCGTCGCGATTCATCCACGCCAGCATCAATACCTCTTTGGAGCTTTCCTCCTGGGCAATCACGGGGATCAGGCCTTGGTCGTTGAAGACCGCTCGATCCAACACGTTCTCTGTGCTGGACACGACCCAGTCCTGTGTCATCGAACCACCGCTCCCGCACGCTGGAGGTGAGTCTTCACCTTCGAAATACCTACTTTATCGTGGTGGAAAATCGAGGCAGCCAGCACGGCATCAGCGCCGGCACGATAAGCAGCGACGCCATCCTCTGCAGACCCAGCACCTCCCGATGCAACCAGTGGAACAGATACCAGGGGTCGAAACGCCTGCAACATCTCCACATCGAAACCCTTTTTTGTGCCATCCGCATCGATAGAGTTCAGCAGGAGCTCCCCTGCCCCTCGCTCACAAGCCTCCACTGCCCAGGCGAGAGCATCCCTAGCTGCACTTTTTTGCCCCCCGTGGGTCGTCACCACAAAACCCGAAGGGTATGAGGCATCGCGCTTTGCATCGACAGAGATGACGCACACCTGCGAACCAAAGTGTCCAGCGATTTCATCCAGTAGATCTGGTCGGGCGAGGGCGGCGCTGTTGACACTAATCTTGTCCGCACCTGATTCAAGCAATCGACCGACATCGCCCACCGACCGCACACCGCCACCCACGGTGAGGGGTATGAAGACATTCTCTGCGGTATGCCGGACAAGCTCGAACGTGGTGTCGCGAGATTCCAACGTGGCGCTAACATCAAGAAAAGTCAGCTCATCCGCGCCCTGTTCGCTATAGAGCGCCGCCAGTTCTACCGGATCTCCCGCATCCTGAAGGTTCTCAAAGTTCACACCCTTCACAACCCGACCGCGGTCGACGTCGAGACACGGAATGACCCTGATGGACAGGGTCATTAGATCCGGGCTGCATGGATAGCGGACACCAAAATGGCTCGCGCACCCAGGGCATAAAGCTCATCCATCACCGCGTTGACGTCTGACCTGGACACCATCGCCCGCACGGCGACCCAGTCAGGGTCCCGCAGGGGCGACACCGTGGGCGATTCAAGCCCCGGTGTAATGGCGGAGGCTGCTTCCAACAGTGACAGGGGCAGGTCGTAGTCCATCAACACGTACTGCTTAGCCACCCACACCCCCCGCAGTCGCCTCCGAAGCATGTCAATCCCAACAATGTTGTCGTCGCTGGCGATCAGGATCGCCTCTGATTCTAAAATGACGGGTCCGAAGACCTCCAGGCCTTGAGCGTGCAGGGTGGCGCCGGTGGAAACAACATCTGCGACCGCATCTGCCACACCGAGTTTCACCGCAGACTCCACCGCGCCATCGAGGGTCACGATGATGGGGGTCACGCCGTGAGAGGCAAGAAACGAACGCACCAAAACCGGGTAGGACGTGGCAATACGCTTACCTTCCAGTTTCTCGAGCGAGTCCAAGGCCGCTGGAGCAGCGAAACGAAAGGTGGACGCACCGAATCCAAGAGCCTCAATTTCGGTGGCTGCCGTATCAGAGTCAAGTAACAGGTCACGACCAGTAATCCCCACATCCAAAGCACCCGACCCGACATAGGTGGCAATGTCTTTGGGCCGCAGATAAAAGAACTCCACCCCGTTTTTCACATCCGGGACGGTCAGCGCACGGGCATCCCGACGCCCCACATATCCTGCCTCCACCAACATTTCTACCGCTGTCTCCGACAGCGTTCCTTTGTTGGGGACAGCAACACGCAAAGGCTTACTCGTCATAGTGTGCGATACACATCCTCGGGGGTCAGATTCTTGGCCACCATCAGCACCTGCAGGTGGTAGATCAGTTGGGAAATTTCGTCAGCGAGTTCTTCGGGGCTTTCATGCTCAGCCGCCATCCATACTTCCGAAGCCTCTTCGACGATCTTTTTGCCAATTTCGTGAACTCCCGCGTCGAGCAACTCCACGGTCCGCGACCCTAAAGGCCGGGATTCTCGTTGAGCCGCGAGCTGTTGAAAAAGTTCGTCGAAGGTCTTCACTCCCCCAGGATACCGGTTAGGAATTCTTCGTGGCGAGTAAGTCAATCGCAAACACCAGCGTTTGACCGGAAAGTCGATGTCCCCCACCAGCAGGGCCATAGGCCCACTCGGGAGGACACACCAGTTCGCGACGCCCGCCGACCTTCATGCCGGGGATCCCCTCTTGCCAGCCACGGATAAGAGAAGAGAGCGGGAACTCGATGCTCTGACCGCGACTCCATGAAGAATCGAACTCTTCCCCGCTGTCATAATCCACACCCAGGTAGTGAACCTCGACAACGGCGCCGGGTGCGGCTGCTTCTCCGGTCCCCTCGTAGACATCGCTCCACACCAGCTCGGTGGGGGCTGGTCCCATACGGGGTTTGATTTCTGGTTGCGATGTGGTCATGCTTCTCCCTGTTTCGCGGCGAGCCGCAGTGCAGTGATGTTGTCCTCAGGGATGCCGTGTCCAAAAACACTTGACCCGGCCACAAACGCGTTCGCGCCGTGGCGAAGCGCTTGGGGCAGAGTCTCTACAGTAACTCCCCCGTCCACTTGAATGAGGGGCGACAAGCCTTGCGTCTGCAGATAGCGAGTAAGTTCGTCCAACTTCGGCATCATGCCGCCGAGAAAGGCTTGGCCACCAGCGCCTGGTTCCACCGTCATGATCAGAATCATGTCTAGGGTGTGGAAAAGTTCATGATAGGGCGAAAGTGGCGTCCCGGGCTTGAAAGCCATGCACGCCTTGGCGCCCCGGTCGTGAAGGCTATCGATGATGCTCTGGGGGGATGTAGCCGCCTCGATGTGGAACGTTACGGACTGGGCGCCCAGGTCCGCATAGACAACGGCGTTGTCATCGGCGTTTTCGACCATCAAGTGGACGTCGAGCGGGATTGGCGACACCTCCACCAGGCGCTTCACCATCTGGGGCCCGAAGGTCAAAGAGGGCACGAAGTGGTTGTCCATGACATCCACGTGAACAGCCTCAGCGCTGGAAATTCGTGCCACTTCACTTTCTAGGTTGACGAAATCTGCCGACAGAATGCTGGGGTGGATTCGTAAGTGCACGCGCTCAGACTACCGATGCCCGAGTGCGTATGAGTTGAATGAACATGTCATCACAACCGTGCCGATAGGTCCACAGTTGCACAGCGGTCCCCCGCATAGCCCCATCGACAAGAGTGTGGGTCACCTGGTTCAAGACCTCCGAGGTGTCGAGGAGTTCACAATCCCCGCGCTGTGAGCAGACTGCTTGCACCACCTCCACGGTTTCTTCCACCACCGGTGAGCAAGTCACGTAGGCGACTACGCCACCGGGTTCCACCAACTCGAGGGCTCGAGAAAGCAGAGCCTTTTGAAGCTCCACTAGAGAGGCGATATCGCCCAGGCTCTTGCGCCAGCGAGCTTCCGGTCGCCGCCGCAGTGCGCCAAGACCAGAACAGGGAGCATCCACCAAAACACGGGAAAACGAACCGCTGTCGTCTGGCATGCGCAGCGCATCACCCGTGACCACGCTCACCGTGCGGGAATTTCGCTTCGCGATGGCCGCCACGGACTTCTCGACCAGGCGAGCGCGGTGGGGGGCTTTTTCCCACGCCACCACCTGTGCCCCTGCTTCGAGAGCCTCGGCTCCGAGAACCGCTGTTTTTCCCCCTGGTCCTGCACACATGTCCAAAATCTGTTCACCGGGGCGTAGAGGTTGGACGCGCGCGAGCAACAGTGCCGCCAGTTGAGATCCTTCATCCTGGACCCTCACCAGACCTTCGGAGACACCCGCCGCAGCGGTCGGATTTCCGCCAGGAAGCACTTCGCCCAGCGGAGAGAATTTGGTCGTTTCGCCGCTGGGCGTGGAGAAACCCGGCAGATGGACGAGGGTGACCTTGGGCGACTCGTTGTGGGCTTCGAGTGCAGCGGTGAGTTCGCCGTGACCCTGGCTTTGTTGCAGGGCGGAATAAAACGCCTCGGCGATCCAGAGAGGATGGGAGGCCACTAGGGCCGCGTCATCCTCAATCAGTTCTTGCCAGTGCTCCGGGGGCTCCCTGGTGACGTTTCGCAAGATGGCGTTAACCAGCCCCGAAGCTCGCTGAAGTCCACGGTTCTTAGCCAGAGATACTGCTTCGTCCACGGCAGCGTGATCGGGCACCCGCAGATACAGGAGTTGGTAGACCCCCAGCCGCAACACGACCAGAACCTCTTGCTGCAATTGCGCAAGTGATCGGCCTGATGCCTGGGTAATTACAGCATCGAGCTCGCCTTCGCGCCTTGCGGAGCCGTACACCAACTCAGTGGCAAGTGCCTTATCTCGGTCGCTCAGCCCGCTTGCGGCGAGCGCGTGGGGCAGAAGGAGATTGGCATAGGCATCCTCCGACTCGACTTCGAGGAGAACCTCGTAGGCAACGCCTCGAGCGCTCACACGGTTACTCGCCAAGGATGACCCCTGAGGGAAGACCTCGGAACCAGTCGATCGCCGGCATGGCGGACTTCCCCGCCGGCTGGAGCGTGAGAAGCCGCATCGGGTGCGAAGTCGTTCCCACCATGACCTCCCCCTCTGTTGCTTCGATTTCTCCTGGTGCGAGGGTGCGGTGATGGGGCGCCGGGGTAAGCGCGCGAATGTTCACCCGCTGGCCATTGTCCCTCCTCAGCGTGTAAGCCCCCGGTTCCACAGTCGCTGCGAGAAACCGCTGATAGAGCGTGCCTGCTGGATGCGCCCAGTCCAAGAGACCGAAGGATCCCTCCGGTTTAGGTGCGAAGGAAGGCTCCCCCCTCTGCGGAGTCGTCTCGACAGAACCCGATTCCAGTCCGGACAACAGTGCCATTAGCGGCTCCACAGCTCGGTGGGCCAGCGTTGACAAAACCTCGGTGGCGGTGGCGTCCGGGGGTAGCGGGTACTCCATCGAAAAAGCAACCTCACCGGTGTCAAGCCCTGCATCAATTTTGAACAGGCTGACCCCGGTAACGGTATCCCCCGCCAGGATGGCGTGCGGAACGGGGGCGGCTCCCCGCCACTGAGGCAACAGCGAAAAGTGAACATTCCACCACCCACCGGGAACTGATTCGCGGACGGGCAGTGGCAACAGCCGCCCATACGCGACGACGATCGCGACATCGGGGGACCACTCCGCCACGGCACGAAGAATCCCCCGGGAATCCTGCGGGTTCGCCACGGGAAGTCCCCGGGCTTTCGCAAAGGCAGTAACGGCCGTGTCGGTGAGGGTCTTTGCGCGACCCACCGGCTTGGCGGGCTGACTGAGAACACCAACCACGTCCACGGCGGAGGAGAGCAGGGCCTGAAGGCTCGGCAGGGCAACTTCGGGGCTGCCGGCAAAAAGCACTCTCATCATCACCAGCTTACTGAGCCTCGAGGTGGCCTAGTCATTCAGCAGGGAATCCAGGCGATCAGCGTCATCCACGACGATGTGCAATCGCTCAGGCCTGCCCTTGGCGGATCCCACCGCAAGTTTGTTGCGCAACGCCCGCAGTTCCCCCGTCACCCTAGAGCCCTGGGCGTAGCTGAAACGAATGATGATCCTCACCACACCAGGACCGGTTTCGACGGGTCCCAACACATCACTAATCGCCCCCGTAGCTTCCAAGGCTTCGCGGGCTTTCGACACCAACGACGCCGGACCAGAAATACTGGCGATGCGAGTCGCCGGTGGCAACTTCAGCTTCTGGCGCTCCCCGAGTTCATGACGCAGCAGTTGCTCATATCGCCCGGATGTCACCGCCAGCGCGGGTAAGCCCGTCACGTCAGCGAGGTAGGCAGTCGCCGTGGGCCGGAGAAGCGAAATGGCCCCCTCCCAGGCGTGAAGGGAGTCTTCCAGGGCACCAAGGGACTCCCGCGACAGCATGGCAGCCCCATCCAGCAAAACCGCCGCCGCATATCCCCCCTCTGCGAGCGGCTCCGCACCCCTGGTGGCGATCACCAATGCGGGGTGCGATGATACCCGCAAGACCCGATTCTCGCCGTCGGACCGAATAACGGGAACCGTGGGAAAGGCTTTTCCAATATCGCTGACGGTGCGGCCAATTCCCTGCCCTCGGGGAACGAGGTTCTTCCCCTGACAGGCTTCACACCTCCACGCCGTGTCAGGCACGCCACACCAGGAGCAATGGGGCCGAACCCCCTGCGCCATCAGGCGGAGGGGGCCATGGCAGGCCCTGCAGACACCGCGCTCGCCGCACTCTGCGCACGCCAACCCCGTGGAGAAACCGGCGCGAAACACCTGAATCAGAACCGGGCCTTCGGCGAGCGCCTCTTTAGCCGCCCGGAAAGCCTGCGAAGGCAGGCGAGCCGGGGCTTGATGGGCGGCTGATCCCGCCGCCAGTTCGGTGGGAATGACGCGCGCCCTAAACGTTTCGGTGGGAGTAACCGGGGTGACATACCCCTGTTCGCTCCACCTGGTAACGCTAAGCCCGTGAACAACGCTGGCAAACACGACAGCACATCTCGTGTTTTTTTGGCGCAACAACGCAACGTCTCTGGTGTGGGGATAGGGAGCCAGTGGTTCGGAGTGGCTTTCGTCAGTATCATCCACCACCACCATGCCCGCGAGCTGGTGTAAGGGGGCATACACAGCGTGGCGCGTGCCAAGCACCACAATCGGGCGCCCCTCTAAGCACCGCAAATATTCCACATAGCGCTCTGCAGGTGCCATATCGGTATGGAGCAGAGCCAGTGACTCTCCTGGAATAACCTCGCGCAAAGCGGCTTCGTAGAACGCGACATGTCGCCAGGTGGGGACCACAACGACCAGCGACTTTGCCTGCGAGAGAGCGGTGTGAGCTACCTCTGCCACCGTCATTGCGCCCCGGGGAACAGATTCGCCACTGCTCAGTTCAGAAACCCCATGATCGAGATACAGCGCACTTCTGGCATCGGGCTCCAGCATCTTCTCCCACGCCTGCTCGGGATAACCCCCGCTGCCCTCAGGCGGGGGCGGGAGCGTTGCGACCGAACCGGAAACCTCGCGGGACTCTCTCCACTTTTTCTCCGCGCGAACGTAGCGAGGCGGGATCGCTAAACGCAGCACGTCGGCCGCGCTGCCCGCCTGGCGTGAGGCGATTCCCTCAGCCAATTCCCACAACTCAGAAGACATCAACGAAACCGGACCGACCACGTCACTGACACTCGCCAGGCTGCCGTGGTGCTCTGTGTCGCTCAGCAACGCCACCACAAACCCCGTCGCAAGAGTCTTTCGCTGGCGAAGGGGAACTTTCACCCTCATTCCGAGGGAAACTTCGAGGGAGGGCGGAACCTCGTAGTCAAAGAGCCGGTCGAGCTGGGGCAACCTCGTTTCGAGGATCACTCGAGCAATTCGACGGGTTGGGCTCACAATCCACTAGCTTGGCGCAAATCCTCCACTTTGTTCAGACGCTCCCAGGGAAAGTCAACATCCATGCGACCGAAGTGCCCATAGGCCGCAGTCGACAGGAAGGGGGTGTTCAGCAGATCAAGCTCTTCGATAATCGCTCGAGGACGGAGATCGAACGTTGCCAACACGGCCTTTTCAATCACGTCGAGGCTGACTTTTTCGGTCCCAAACGCCTCCACGAAGATACTGACGGGGTGGGCGGTGCCAATCGCATAGGACACCTGAAGTTCAATTTTGTCTGCGAGACCGGCCGCAACAGCGTTTTTCGCCACCCAGCGCAGTGCGTAGGCTGCGGATCGGTCCACCTTTGTCGGGTCTTTTCCGCTAAAGGCGCCTCCGCCGTGTCGGGCAGCGCCGCCGTACGTGTCGACGATAATTTTTCGGCCAGTCAGGCCGGCGTCACCGTCGGGTCCCCCGGTAACGAAGTCGCCACTGGGGTTAATGAGGTACCGGGTCGAAGAGCTATCAAGGTCCACGAGCTCCAACATGGGGGCGATGACGTGCTCTTTGACATCGTTGGTGATTTGTTCGAGAGAAATCCCGGGGTGGTGCTGGGTGGAAATAACGATGGTGTTCACCTCGACCGGCACGCCATTGTCATACCCAATAGTGACCTGGGTCTTTCCATCCGGGCGCAGGTAATCCACTAACCCCGTTTTACGAGCGGTGGCTAATTGCTGCGCCAGCCTGTGGGAGAGCCACAAGGGAATCGGCATGAAGGACTCGGTCTCATTGGTGGCGTAGCCAAACATGATTCCCTGGTCGCCAGCACCCAGCGAGTCGTAGGGATCGAGGGAGGATCCATCCCTGGACTCCAACGCCTGGTCGACGCCCGCAGCGATATCCGGAGACTGTTTACCCAAGGAAAGGTGCCAATCAAACCCGTCAGCGTCGATGCCGAAAGACTGGTCGGTGTAGCCGATGCTGCGAACAAGATCGCGCACGACTTTTTCCACATCGACATCGGTTGCAGAGGTGACTTCACCTGCAACATGAATCATGTTCCCGGCGCTTAGGGACTCAATCGCGCAACGCGACCCCTTGTCTCCTGCCAGAAAAGCATCCAAAAGTGCATCACTGATCTGATCGCACATTTTGTCCGGGTGACCTTCAGTCACTGATTCGGAACTGAAAAACTTCATAAGCCCTACCTATCGGTCCAGCAGAGCATCTAACAACTGCCCCGCTACTGAATACTTCTTTCCTGCGACCGACCATGACTGCGGGCTCGCGCTGGTAAACAGTGTCAAAGTCGTTACAACGTTCCCAAAGCCTACCTGCTCGCCGACCTGGTTCACGACAACCGCATCGAGGTTTTTAGCATCCAGCTTTGCCCTGGCCGCCGCCTCACGTTTCCCGGAATCATCGGAAGTTTCCGCCGCGAACCCCACCACAAGCTGATCGGGGCGTTTCATGGCTCCCAGTTGCGCTGCGATGTCAGGGGCTTGGACAAAGGTGGGAGAAAAAGTGGCGCCCACCTGTTTTTTGCTGATCTTCTGCACAGAGGGAGCCTCTGCCACCCAGTCCGCAACCGCGGCAGCCAGGATAATCACGTCCGCACGCGGGGCGTTATCCACCATCTTTTGACGCATGACTTCCGCTGTGGCGGCGGTAACAACTTCCACACCCGAGGGCGCAGACACCTCCAGGTGTGCAGCAACCAAGACAACTTCAGCCCCACGCACCTGAGCAGCTCTCGCCAACTGAACACCCATCTCGCCGGTGGAACGGTTACCCAAGAATCGCACCGGATCCAGGGGCTCTCTGGTTCCTCCCGCGGAAATCAGAACGGTCTTTCCCAACAGGGTTTGCGGCACGAACAAAGCCCACGCCGCTTCGGCGATATCCTCGGGCTCAACCATGCGACCGGCGCCAATGTCTCCCCCGGTCAGCTCACCTGAAGCCGGCCCCAGAACATGGACCCCCCTCGAGATGAGGGTGTCAATATTGGCCTGAACACTGGCGTGTTCCCACATCTCGGTGTGCATCGCGGGAGCGAGCAGTACGGGGGCCTGAGAAGCCAAAACGGTGGTCCCCAACAAGTCTCCAGCAAGCCCCGAGGCCAATGACGCGATCGAGTGCGCCGTAGCCGGGGCAATGATAATCAGATCCGCCTGTTGCCCCAGGGACACATGGCGGACAGTGGCCACATCGTCGAACAGTTCGGTCGCCACGGGGTTGCGAGAAACCGCCTCCCACGTAGGTCGGCCCACAAACCTCAGAGCAGATTCCGTCGGGATAACGGTCACCGTGGCGCCACGTTTTACCAACCCGCGAACCAGACTTACCGCCTTATACGCGGCAATTCCCCCGGTGACGCCAACGACGATGCGGGGCGTAGATGAGGCAGTCGGCGCCATGGACCTTATTCTGGGTTGCGCTGCAGAACGAGTTTGCCCTCGTTGATCTCCCTCAGGGCGATGCTGAGCGACTTCTCTTCAACGGTCGAGGGAACGAGAGGTCCGACGTGGTCGTAGATACTGCCCTCGCCGAGGTCGGAGTAGTAATCGTTGATTTGACGCGCACGCTTGGAAGCAAAAATAACGAGCTGGTACTTCGAGTCAACCTTCGTCAACAGTTCGTCAATGGGCGGCTTGATGATTCCATCGCGGTTGGACATGTGTTACTCCTTGAAAGCTCTGGCCTCGATCGAGGCGTGAGCTAAGTCTACGATGCTTTGCCCCGCCTCCGCGACGTCATGATTGGTAACCAGCGCGTCCCAGCGCCCTGAAGTCTTCAATTCAGCCCGCGCGGTGCGCAGGCGTCGCAACCTTTCGGGGGTGTCTTCTGTTCCTCTGCCCACGAGCCGACGCTCTAACTCATCGAAGCTCGGGGGTTCCACGAACACCGTGAGCGAGTGGCGAATCTTGCGCCGCGCAGCCCTCGCACCCTGGATGTCAATTTCTAAGATCACGTTGATACCTGCATCGAGCTGTAGCTCGAGAGCAAACTGCGGCGTGCCATATCGGAACTGTTTGTGGACTAGGGCCCATTCGAGTAGTTCGTCATCCCGAACCATTGCATCAAACTCGTCTTCGCTAACGAAAAAGTAGTGGTCACCACTGTGTTCACCCGCTCGAGGAGCACGCGTGGTCGCCGAAACGCTCAAAGCAAAATTGTCATGATTCTCAAGTATCCACCGCGCAATGCTTCCCTTTCCCACCCCGCTGGGGCCGACAATGATGACAAGCTGGCCGCGCAAATGGGAGTAATAGTGCCGAAACAGCGCGACGATTTCCCGCCGCAGAGCTGACCGCTGTCGAACGCGCAAACCACGGAGTGTCGCCGTGGGCAATACTCCGGTTCGCTCCAGCACCCGGGAAATTTTGGTCGCCCCCATGCCGGGGATCGATCCAAGGAACCACGCCACGCGCAACCCACCCACTACCGGGTCTGTGGTGCCCTCGGCGGAATCGAAGAGCTCGAGGATATGTACCCGGCCGTGGGCGATCGAGGCCTTCAGCTCCGCTCTCGCCCGCCGGCGCTCAACACCAAGAGCCGAAGCGGTGTGGGGATCGAAGCTCACGCTGCCAACTCCTGCAGGGCGTCCTGGATGCTGAGGGCGAATCCCTCTGGTCCGGTGCTCAGGAGCGAGCGAGCCGCCACAGCGATGACGGATCGCTGGCGAGGAAAGAGGGTGCGAGCGCGGGAAAGAGGGATTCCTTGGGCCCCAAAGCCCGGGGCCAAAATGGGCATTGTGGCGTTCTGATCCAGGCCGAGTGTGAGGGCGCCTGGGTCAAGGGTTGCTCCGACCACCACGCCGTGTGAGCGGAGGGCTTCTGGGTGGGCAGTGACAAAATCGGCAACGCCGGCGATGATCTCGGCCGCAACGCTACGTCCCGAGGCGGTCACTGCTGACTGCAGACTGGACGCTTCCGGATTGCTCGTCGCCGAGAGCACAAATACCCCCTTCTTCTGCGCGGCGGCAAGCTCCAAGGCTGGGGTGAGGGCTCCCACCCCGAGATAGGGGTTCACCGTGAGGGCATCGACTTCGAAATCTGCTCCCGGGCTGAGCCAAGCGGAAGCGTAGCCTTCCATAGTGCTGCCAATGTCCCCCCTCTTACCGTCGCCAATACTGGGGATGGCAGCCGCTCGGAGACGGCCCAGAAGTGTTGCAAGCGAGCTCATACCCCGGACGCCATGTCGCTCAAACAGAGCTACCTGGGGCTTCACCATCAGAGCTTCCGCGTCAATCAACTGCTCGAGAAGCACATCGAGGAAGCCATCGAGCCCCGCAGGGGAATCCGGGAATCCCCAGCGTTCCAGAGTATTCGGATGCGGGTCCACCCCCACACACAGGGCCGGGCCCTCGAGTGTGAGCTGGTGCAGAGCGTCGCCAAAAATCACGACTCACGGTCTTTCGCATAGTCCTGCAGGCTCTTCACCGAGGGAACCACTGAACTGAACTCCAGGGAGGCAACCGCCGCTCCAAGTTGGGCAATCGTCGTGAACAACGCCTTATCAGCCGCCACCGTAGCGGTCCGGATCTCGTAGCCATCTGCCCGGGCGCTTCGACCCCGGGGTGTATTGATCACCATGTCGATAGCACCCGCATGGATGAGGTCGACAATGCTCGGGCCCTCCGTGTCGGAATCCGTCTCGGTGTGCTTGCGAATCACGGTGGTGGCTATTCCATAACGCCCCAGTGTTTCCGCCGTTCCCTCGGTCGCAATAAGGTCAAAGCCCATCTGGGACAGACGCAAAATGGGCAAAATCACCGAGCGCTTGTCCCGGTCTGCCACTGAGACGAAGACGGTGCCCGACTTCGGTAGCCCACCGTAGGCCGCATCCTGGCTCTTGGAGAATGCTTCTGGGAAGGACGGCGCAATCCCCATCACTTCGCCGGTGGAACGCATTTCAGGACCCAAAATCGAGTCCACGATGTCCCCCGCCGGCGTCCTAAATCGTTTGAAGGGCAGCACGGCCTCTTTTACGGACACTGGCGAGGACGCGGGAACAGATCGGCCATCGCGTTCGGGCAACACTCCTTCTGCCACCAGCTGCTTCACCGTGGAACCCGTCATCACCAATGCCGCAGCTCGGGCCAACTGAATTCCCAGAGCCTTCGAAACGAAGGGAACCGTGCGACTGGCCCGAGGATTGGCCTCTAAGACATACAGCACGCCGGCAGCGACCGCGAATTGAACGTTAATCAGCCCCCGCACACCAATTCCTCGGGCGAGTTTTTCGACGCCGTCACAGACTGCAGCAACAACATCGCGGCCCAAGGTCACTGGAGGTAGCGTGCAGGAGGAATCGCCCGAATGAATCCCGGCCTCTTCGATGTGCTCCATGACCCCACCGATGTAGAGGGTATCGCCATCAAAGAGAGCATCCACGTCAATTTCCACCGCATCATCGAGGAAACGGTCCACCAACAGAGGCGCCTGGGGCCCCACAATGGCGAAGTCCCCAATCCGATGGAAGTAATCCTCCAACGACGCCTGGTCATAAACAATTTCCATGCCTCGTCCCCCCAACACGTAGCTGGGCCGAACCAGAACCGGGAATCCAATGTCCTCGGCAATAACTAGGGCTCCGGCGTAGTCGATCGCCGTTCCATTGCGCGGCGCAACCAATCCTGCCTCGTCCAGGATTCGAGCAAACGAGCCACGTTCTTCCGCAAGGTCGATGGCGCTGGGGGTCGTGCCGAGGATGGGCACGCCCGCAGCTTCGAGGCCCTCCGCCAAACCCAGGGCAGTCTGACCACCCAATTGAACGATGACCCCTAACAATTCACCGGCGGCGCTCTCTTGGTGAACAATTTCCAGAACGTCCTCCAGCGTAAGCGGCTCAAAATAGAGCCGGTCGCTGGTGTCGTAATCGGTGGAGACCGTTTCCGGGTTGCAATTGATCATGATGGTCTCAAAACCTGCATCCCGGAGCGCGAAGGCCGCGTGAACACAGGAATAGTCGAACTCAATTCCTTGCCCAATGCGGTTGGGCCCTGACCCTAAAATCACGACCTTCTTGCGGTCAGAAGGGACCACCTCTGAGACCTGGTCATAGCTTGAGTAGTGATAGGGAGTGAGGGCGGGAAATTCCCCGGCACAGGTGTCAACCGTTTTGAACACCGGGCGAAGGTCCCAGTCATGTCGCAACTGCCTAATCTCAGCTTCAGTCACGCCTCTCAGGGACCCAATCTGGATGTCGGAGAGCCCGTGTTGCTTGGCATAGCGAACGATCTCTTTCGAGAGGTCAGGGGCCTGGGCGACCTCGGCAGCAACGGTGTTGATGAGCTGGATCTGATCGAGGAACCAGGGGTCAATCCCCGTGGCAGTGTGGAGCTCTTCCACGCTCGCACCTTGGCGAAGCGCCTGCTGAACCGTCACAATGCGACCGTCGGTGGGCATCATGGCTGACTTGACGAGTTCCGCGGCGCTTGCGGGCTGTTGCTCCCAATGGAAAGAGCTCCCCCGTTGCTCCAGTGACCGCAGGGCCTTGTTCAGCGCCTGCGTAAAGTTGCGACCCAATGCCATTGCCTCGCCCACCGACTTCATCGTGGTGGTCAGACCCCGATCTGCGAGCGGGAACTTCTCGAACGCAAACCGTGGGACTTTCACCACGACATAGTCGAGAGTGGGCTCAAACGATGCCGGCGTCACCCCCGTGATGTCGTTGGGGATTTCGTCGAGCCGGTAACCCAACGCCAGTTTTGCGGCGATTTTGGCAATCGGAAATCCCGTGGCTTTCGAAGCCAAGGCGGAACTGCGGGAGACCCGGGGGTTCATTTCGATCACGATGATGCGCCCATCCAAGGGATCGACCGCGAACTGAATGTTGCATCCACCCGTATCGACACCCACCGCGCGAATAATGGCGATGCCAATGTCGCGCATCCGCTGATATTCCCTATCGGTCAAGGTCAAGGCCGGAGCGACAGTGATGGAGTCACCGGTGTGAACGCCGACTGGGTCGACATTTTCAATGGAACAGACCACGACGGTGTTATCAGCGCCATCGCGCATCATTTCCAGTTCGTACTCTTTCCACCCCAAGATTGACTCCTCGAGGAGGACTTCCGTCGTGGGAGAGTTGTGCAGCCCGTCACCGACCATCCGCTCCAGTTCGGCCTCATTGTGAGCAAAACCCGAGCCCAACCCGCCCATCGTGTATGACGGGCGAATCACCAGCGGGTAGCCGAGATCCTTGGCGAAATCCCTCGCCTCTTCGATAGTGCGTGCGATGTGGCTCCTGGCGACCTCGGCACCGGATTTGAGGACCAAATCTTTGAATATTTGACGGTCTTCCCCGCGTTGGATGGCCTCGAAAGAAGCGCCGATAAGTTCGATGCCGTATTTCTCCAGGATTCCCTCCTGGTGCAGAGCCATAGCAGCGTTCAGAGCGGTCTGTCCGCCGAGGGTGGGCAGAATCGCGTCGGGTTTCTCTTTGGCAATAATCGCTTCCAACACCGCTGTGGTGATCGGCTCGATATACGTCTGGTCAGCAAACCCGGGATCGGTCATGATGGTGGCGGGGTTCGAATTGACCAAAATCACGCGGACGCCCTCTTCGCGTAATACGCGGCAGGCTTGCGTCCCCGAGTAATCGAACTCGGCCGCTTGCCCGATCACGATCGGGCCGGAGCCAATGACCAGCACGCTGGTGATGTCTATCCGTTTAGGCATGCTTAGGCCACTCCCCCAGTTGGTGATACAGAAGCGACGACCATGTCTCGAAAACGGTCAAAAAGGTGGTTCGCGTCTCGCGGCCCCGCGGCCGCCTCAGGATGATACTGAACGGAAAATGCGGGGATATCGAGGGCGCGCAAGCCTTCCACCACGTCGTCGTTCAAGCTGTAGTGGGACACTTCAACCCTGCCAAAGCCTGCTGGTGATTCGAGAACACCATCCAGCGGGGCTGAGACAGCAAACCCGTGGTTTTGAGAGGTAATTTCTACCCTGCCAGAGCTTTTATCCAATACCGGCTGATTAATCCCGCGATGTCCGTACTTGAGTTTGTAGGTGCCAAAGCCCAGTGCGCGACCCAGCAATTGGTTGCCAAAGCAGATTCCAAAAAACGGCAACTTGGCTCGCAGCGCTTCTTGCAACACCTCTACTTGTGCTTCGGAGGCCGCAGGGTCGCCCGGTCCGTTGGAGTAAAACAGTGCCACCGGGGAGAGCGCGCAAACCTCTACCCACGAGCTTCGGGCAGGCAAGATATGAACCTCAAAGCCCCTGGCTGCCAACTCGTGGACCGTGGATTCTTTGATCCCTAGATCGATGACAGCCAAGACACCCAGGGCCTCACCGATGGCGGCGACCACCCTGGTGGCCTCGACGCTGACCCGATCTGACAGGCTTTGGCCCTCCATTCCCGGAGTTGCCCGCACGGTCTCCAGTTGGTCTTCGGGACTCGCGTCGAGCGCTTCCCCGCTGAACACGCCACCGCGCATCACGCCTGCTTCACGCAGGACCAGCGTGATGGCCCGAGTGTCGACGCCCGATATTCCTACGACACCGTCGTGGGTCAGGTCATCTTCAAGGGATCTGGTGGATCGGAAATTTGACGGCCTGGGTGATAGGTCACGAACGGCGAACCCTTCGACCCAAATCTGGCGAGATTCAGCGTCATCATCGTTCATTCCGGTATTGCCGATGTGAGGAGCTGTCATCACAACGATTTGCCCGGCATAGCTGGGGTCGGTCAGCGTCTCCTGATATCCCGTCATTCCGGTGGCGAAGACCACTTCGCCGAGGCGTTGCCCCGCGGCGCCAAAAGAATGCCCTTCGAAACGCGATCCGTCTTCCAATACGAGCACTGCCGCCGATCTCATACTTGCTTCTCCTGTGACATTGTGTTGATTGCGGTAATGATCCGGCCAAGATCGTTATCGACAAGCCGGAAATAGCTTTCCACCAGCTGGGGGCCAAGACTCCACTGAACCATGAGCAAACCGTCGGGCTCGACAGTCCGATCTATGGTCCACGTTGCGCGTCCCGCGCTCAAACCCTCCGCAGGAAACACCAACGCTTGCGACCCGCGTGCTTGGAAAACCAGGCCGGTAGCGTGCAGACCGAGAGTTGCTTTTGCCCGGTAACTCAGTGGCCCCACAGCCACCCGCTGCAAGGGCAGGCCCGCCTCGGATGTGCCCACATACCAACATTCAAAATCCAGCGGAGTCTCTGTTGCTTCATCCCAGAAGGTGAAGTGCTGGGCCCAAGCGACGTATTCGTTTCTCCGCCGACGCCAGCCCCACCAGGCGCCCGCGAGAGCGAGCGTCATCAGGCCGAGCATAATGAGAGCAGATTGTTCTTGATTCACGCTGGCGCTTTCTCTTGGTGCAGCTGGTCGCGGGCCACGAGACGTCCGTCTGCGACCGTTTGATGTCCCCCGTAAAAGGTGTGCGAAACCCTGCCCGGAAGCTCCCATCCTGCGAAGGGGTTATTGGAACTCAGGCTTCCCGAAGGCTCAGGTGTGGCCGCGCTGGGGTCCACCAGAGTGAAATGTGCCGGCCTTCCTGGCTGGAAGGGTAGGTCGTATCCGGCCAGTCGACCGATGCGCGCGGGGGTGCTAGACATGATTCGGGCAACCTGTTCGTAGGAAATTAGGCCGGGGTGGACCAGTGTTTTCAGCACTACGCCCAGAGCAGTCTCTAACCCCAGCATGCCAAACGCGGCTGAGACAAAATCCCCCGACTTAGCACCCGCGGGATGAGGAGCATGATCTGTGGCGATGATGTCGATGACCCCGGAGGCTACCGCTGCTCGCAACGCCAGGGTGTCCTCTCTGGTTCGCAGAGGCGGATTCACCTTAAAAAGTGGGTTCGAATCCGCGATAAGGTCCTCGGTGAGCAAGAGGTGATGTGGTGTTACTTCTGCGGTCACGGAGATTCCACGCTTTTTTGCCCACGCAACAACCTCTACCGAACCAGCCGTGGAGAGGTGGCAAACGTGCAGGTGCCCGCTGACAGATTCAGCCAGTAGGACATCGCGGGCGATGATGGATTCCTCGGCGACACCCGGCCAGCCGCTCAGCCCCAGCTTTTCCGAAAGAGCACCGGCATTCATTTGGGAACCCACCGTTAACCGGGGATCCTGAGAGTGCTGAGCAATTACAGCATCAACGCTGGCGGCCAACCGAAGCGCTTCTCTCATGAGTTCCGGATTTTCCACACAGTGGCCGTCATCAGAGAACACCCTCGGGGCCGCGGGCGACTGCGCCATTGCCACAATGTCGGTGGGACGACGTCCCGCCAACCCCTCTGTCACGGCGCCAATCGGGCGGACATCGACGTAGCGGGCCTCTTTCCCCCACTGCCACACCTGATTGAGGCGTTCGGGCGAATCGGTGGTGGGGGTGGTGTTGGCCATGGCGTGAACTGCGGTGAAGCCACCCAGAGCCGCCGCCTGTGAGCCGGTGAGAACCGTTTCAGCTTCTTCCATTCCCGGCTGTCGGAGGTGGGTGTGCAAATCAACCAGCCCAGGAAGAGCAATGTGGCCCTCAGCGTCGATCGTGAGCGCGTCCGCAGAGGCGTCTTCGGTGGGGATAAATACCCCCCGTGACAAGGCAAAAGTCGTCTGTGGTGCTCCGAGAAGGGATGCTCCAGTGACGATGACGTCTCTCACGAGTGATCTCCCCACACTTCATACAGTGCTGCCATACGCACTGATACACCATTTTTCACCTGGTCAAGGATGACTGACCGGGATGAATCCGCCACCACCGAGGCTATCTCGACCTCGCGGTTCATCGGCCCAGGGTGCATCACGATGGTGTGTTGCGGGAGCGCATTCGCCCGCGCCTCGGTTAACCCATACCGCGCACTGTAGCGATCCATCCCCCCAAGCTGTTCTGGATCGATGCGCTCTTTCTGAACCCTGAGCATCATGATGGCATCGGGATTGCCGGCGATGGCTTCATCCAGGTCCCTGAGGTTTCCGCAGGGCCATCCGGCAGTCTCGGGCGGCATGAGAGTGTCTGGTCCCACCACGGTGACCGAAGCGCCGAGCGTGTTCAGCAGGAAAACGTTAGATCTCGCGACGCGGGAATGCATGATGTCTCCCACGATGCTTATGCTCAGGCCCTCCAAACCAGACCCCCGCGGTTCAGGCATCAGATGGTTTCGCAGGGTCGCGGCGTCAAGAAGCGCTTGGGTGGGATGCGCCCCCACGCCATCGCCGGCATTAATAACCGGCGTGTTCACCCAGCCAGAATGGGCGAGTTCTCGCGCGGCACCCTCCATCCCGTGACGAACCACGATGATGTCGGCTCCCATCGCCTCCACCGTCTGGGCGGTGTCTTTCAGGCTTTCCCCCTTCGAGACGCTGGAACCGTGAGCTTGGAAAGTCATCACATCGGCAGAAAGTCTTTTCGCTGCCGCCTCGAAGGAAAGCCTGGTCCGCGTGGAATCTTCGAAAAATAGGTTCACCATCGTCACGCCGCGCAAAGTGGGAAGCTTTGGCACCGATCGCTCAGCAACAGCAGAAAACTCGAGAGCGGTATCGAGAAGCCCTATGGCGCTTTCTCGCGTGAGATCCTGGGCGGAGAGCAGATGCTTCACGCTTCCACCACCACTTCATCAACTCCGTCGACCTCCACCAATCGGACACCGACCCTTTCAGCGAGGGACGAGGGAAGGTTTTTCCCCACATGATCAGCCCGAATCGGGAGCTCCCGATGGCCTCGATCGACCAACACAGCAAGCTTCACCGCCCGCGGTCTACCGAGTGCGGTAAGCCCATCGAGTGCCGCACGAATAGTCCTGCCAGAGAACAACACGTCATCCACCAAGACCACGACCCGGTCGTCAATTCCCGCCTCGGGAATCTCGGTCGGAGAGGGGGCGCGATGCCCCGCACCCGCAAGGTCGTCTCGATACAGCGTGACGTCGAGCGTTCCCGCAGCAATCATCTCGCCCGTAATGTCGGCGATCACCTCCGCTAGGCGCTGACTAAGCACAGCGCCACGAGTAGGAATCCCCAAGAGAACCAATGAACTCACCTCAGGGGTGGCCTCGACAATCTCGTGCCCGATGCGGCGAAGGGTCCGCTCAATATCCGGCGCGGAGAGTACCTGTCGCACACTCATCTGCCCCTCCTTCCGCGCCTCACAGGACGTCACTTAAAGCAGGTAGTGATAACACTCTAGGGCACGACTACGTCTGGAGGCTGTCGCCGCTCCGACCTTCGGCGATGGCGGCCAGGATTCCATGAACGAAAGGCCCGGAGGCTTCTGTGCTGAGCTCAGACACTAATTCGACCGCCTCTGAGATCGAAACTCCGGGGGGAACATCCGGGTTGTGAAGTATCTCCCAGACGGCAAGCTTTAGCACCGCGCGGTCGACTGCCGGCATTCGATTCAACGGCCAGGAGGTGCTGGTCTGGGCCAGCAGGTCGTCGATATCCAAGCGGTGATCGATCACGCCTGTCACCAGTTCCCGGGCATAATTCCAACTGCTGGCACGCTCCGGCTCTCTAGCAGCGATCACCTCTGCCTCTTCGAGGGCTTGAGCGAGGGTAATTTCCTTGACGTCGGCTCCAAAGAGCACGTCGAGGGCGCGTTTGCGCGCTTTACGTCTGGCGCTCACTCGTCACTCACGCGACCCAGGTATTCCCCGGTTCTCGTGTCGACCTTGCACTTGGTTCCCTGTTCCACAAACAGGGGCACCTGAATCTCGAATCCGGTTTCCAGTGTTGCCGGCTTGGTGCCGCCGGTGGACCGGTCGCCTTGAAGCCCAGGCTCGGAGTAGGTGATTTCGAGCACGACAGAGGCGGGAAGATCAATGTAAAGGGCTTCACCCTCGTGCATTGCAATGGTGACGGGTTGGTTGCCAAGCATGAAGTTGGCGGCGTCACCTACGACCGCACCGGGGACAGTAACCTGATCAAAGTCGGCCTGATCCATGAACACGTAGTCGGCGCCATCTTCATACAAGAAGGTGTAGTCCCTGCGGTCTACAACGGCAAAATCAACCTTGGTGCCCGCGTTGAAAGTCTTATCGACAACTTTGCCCGAGCGGACGTTCTTCATCTTCGTTCGAACAAAGGCGCCCCCTTTGCCGGGTTTGACGTGCTGAAACTCAACAACAGCCCAAAGCTGTCCGTCCAGGTTCAGTACGCTGCCGTTTTTGATGTCGTTCGTTGTTGCCACGTTATTTCTCTCCTACCAGGGTCGTGAGGTGATCAAGTGCGAGCAGGTATGAGTCCGGGCCAAAACCGGCAATAACACCGGTGGCGACACCGCTAATGACGGAGTGATGGCGGAACTCTTCCCGGGCGTGCGGGTTAGAGAGGTGGACCTCGATGAGGACAAGCCCCGCCTGCGTCACCATGGCACACGCATCACGCAGAGCATAGGAATAGTGGGTGAACGCGGCCGGATTGAGAATCACGTGGGTCCCCGTGTCGAGTGCGGTGTGCATCAAACCCACGAGGGTGGCTTCGTCATCGGTCTGCGCGAATGACAGCTCCATCCTGGAGCCGGCACGCTCCGAAAGAGCCGATTCGATATCCGCAAGGGTCGCGGTTCCATAGACTTCAGGCTCCCGGGAGCCTAGTCGTGAAAGGTTGGGGCCATGAGCCACCAGAACGCGCGCCATTGCACCAGCCTATCCGGTGTGCGCGGCGAGCTCTTGGTACGCGGCAAAAAGCACAGATTCATCGGGGATGGCCAAAACACGCGGTTTGCCCGTGCCATCTAAGACAACGAACCGCACCACTCCCCCGCGAGCCTTTTTGTCTCTTTGCATCGAGGCCAAAAGAGTTTTCCAACGATCAGCGGGATAGCTCAGAGGAAGCCCCAGCTGGCCCAGAATTCTCCGGTGTCGATCCACGGCGTCATCATCCAGGTTTGCGACGATTCGGGACAGTTCTGCAGCGAACACCATTCCGATCGAAATAGCAGCGCCGTGGCGCCACTGATACCGCTCCGCGTGCTCAATGGCGTGGCCAAGGGTGTGGCCGTAGTTCAGGATTTCTCGCACTCCAGCCTCCAAGAAATCCTTGCCCACAACGTCGGCCTTCACCTGGATAGCACGGGTAACCAGGTCCAAGAAAACCTCGGAGGTGGTGTCCACAGCGGCTTCGGGATGCTCTTCGAGAAGGTCGAGGATGGCGGGGTCTTTGATGAAACCGCACTTGACCACCTCTGCGAGGCCGGTTCGCACTTCATTCTCCGACACACTGCCCAACACGTCGGGGTCCACAATCACGGCCCGGGGGGCGTAAAAGGAGCCCACAAGATTCTTTCCTTCGGCGGTGTTAATCCCGGTCTTTCCTCCAATGGAGGCATCCACCATCCCTAAGACGGTGGTGGGGATATGAATCAGGGGAACTCCCCGGAGCCACGTTGCTGCAACAAACCCAGCAACATCCGTGGTGGCTCCGCCACCGAGCGACACGATCGCATCGGTCCTGTTGAAGTCAGTTTGACCCAGTACTCCCCAGCAAAATGAGACCACTTCACTGCGCTTTGCGCCTTCCGCGTCGGGCAATTCGGCGAGATACACCTGCCGCTCCGGCGCCAAGAGCTCCTTAAGGGACTCGGCAATGGCGGCCAAGGGTGGCGCATGGGCGATCAACACTTTTTTTGCGTCCCCCGGGAGCAGGGACTGCAGTTGATCGATGGCGCGGGACCCAATGATGACGGGGTAGTCACCCTGCTGAGAGTTGGTGACGGTAATCGTTGTGTTCTCGCTCACGGCGAAACCTCCTTCAACCATTGGGCAATATCTCCCGCAACCGTATCCAACGGGGTGCTACTGGTGTCGAAGGAGCGGTCCGACACTTCCTGGTACCACGGCTCGCGCTCGGCCACGAGTGCCGCCCAACTGGCGACGCCTTCAGGCAGCAAAGGTCTTTTGCCAGGAGTGAGTCTGGACGCAACGGCTGCCTGAGAGATGGTAATCAGAGCTACCGGAATACCTCTGAGGTCTGCCCTGGTGTCGGGATCAATCACAGCGCCTCCGCCGAGTGACACAATTCCTTCACTGCCGAGCGCTTCCACAACAGCGGAGCGCTCCAGGGACCGAAATCCAGCCTCACCAACGTTTTCGAAAATCTCTGGAATCGGGCCGTGGTCGCGGGTGACAATTTTGTCGGTGTCGACCACTGACAAGCCAATAAGTCCGCCCAAGCGCTTGGCCAATTTTGATTTACCCGACGCCGGAGCGCCCACCAACACAAGCTTGGGTGCCACGCCTAAGCCGTGCTCCCTGAAGAGGGTTGAATGTTTTCGGGAATGGAAGCGAGGAAGCTGTCACGGTTACGGCGCACCTCGACGAGGGAATCTCCGCCAAATTTCTCCAACAGCGCCTCGGCCAGAACCAACATCACCATTGCCTCGGCGACAATGCCAGCTGCGGGAACTGCACACACATCGGAGCGTTGGTGATGGGCAATCGCTTCCTCCCCGGATGTCGTGTCGATTGTGCGTAACGCACGCGGCACCGTGGCGATGGGCTTCATTCCGGCCCGGACGCGAAGAATTCCCCCGGTGGTCATTCCTCCCTCAATACCGCCAGCTCGGTCGGTCGTGCGCTCGATGCCGTCTGGTCCACCCACAATTTCGTCGTGTGCGAGAGAGCCTCGGCGCCTCGTCGTTTCAAAACCGTCCCCGACCTCGACGCCCTTAATGGCCTGGATTCCCATGAGAGCACCTGCGAGACGAGAATCGAGACGCCGGTCCCAGTGGACATAGGACCCCAAGCCCGGGGGAAGACCTCGAACCACGACTTCCACAATGCCACCGAGAGTGTCGCCTTCTTTGTGGGCTGAATCCACCTCTGCAACCATGGCGCTGGCAGTTCCTGGATCTGCACATCGCAGGGGGTCTTCATCCAACCGGTCAACGTCCGCGGAGGAGGGCAGTTCTGCGCCTTCAGGAACCTGCACAGTTCCCACGGCAACCGTGTGCGCGACAACATCGATACCGAGCTCTGACAGCAGTGTCCGTGCAACGGCTCCTAGAGCGACCCGAGCGGCCGTCTCTCGCGCGCTGGCGCGCTCGAGAACTGGTCTCGCATCGTCAAATCCGTACTTTTGCATTCCCGCCAAATCTGCGTGACCCGGTCGGGGCCTGGTCAACGCACCAGCACGACCACCCTCTAAGCCCCCAGGCTCCACGGGGTGAGGGCTCATAACTTTTTCCCACTTAGGCCATTCCGTGTTGGCCACCCGCAGCGCGATGGGTCCCCCCTGGGAGACACCGTGGCGGATACCGGCGGAAAGGGCCACTTCATCGGCCTCAAACTTCATCCGGGCGCCCCGCCCATATCCGAGGCGGCGTCTGGCCAAGTCCTGTTGGATATTTTCCAGCAACACGGGGACGCCGGCGGGAAAGCCTTCGAGCAGCGCAATCAGTTCGGGACCGTGAGATTCACCAGCAGTTAACCATCGAAGCATTGTTCTATTCTTCCACGCACAACCCTCGTTAACCCCCAGGAACCAACCCCACCGCCTTTTTCATCGCGTGAAGCACCTCGGCCTCGCCCTCTAACGCTACGTTTCCCCCGCCGAGGAGGAAAAACCTGATTTGGCGAATCGCTTGATGGACCAGCATCCAGGTGCCCGACAAGACTTGTTGGGGGCTTTTCTCCCATCGAAGAGCCAGCGACGAGGGCCAATTCGCGTAGGCCACGTCAAAGAGGGCCGCCGTCGCCGCGGCGCTCTCGGGTATTTCCAGATCGCTTGCGACACCCCCAGGAAGGGTCGACACCACCAGGTCGTGCTCTGCCTCAGCGGCGAAAGCCTTTTCCCACACCGCCACCTCGAGTCCCAGCCCGCGCAGTGTGGTGACACACTCCTTGGCACGGGGCGCACTCCTCACCAACAGATCCACCTGTGACACACCCATCCCTGCGAGCGCGAACCCCACCGCTTTTGCCGTGGCGCCTGCTCCCAGAATCAGCGGTCGTTGTGGGGCGATGCCATGCTCACTCAAAGCCCCGCTAATCCCCCAGGGGTCCGTGTTGCTCAGAGCCCAGCCGTCGGGTCCAACGTAGATGGTGTTAGCAACACCAAGTGTTGTCACGACTTCGTCCTGGGATTCCACCATTCCCACAATGTCTTCCTTTAGAGGCATCGTCAAAGACAGGCCCCGGAGTGACTCTTGGTGTTCCACCCAGGCGTTGCGAAGGTCTGCAGAATCAACTTCTCTCGCGACATACGACCAGTCAAGACCGAGCACGTCATAGGCCGCCCGGTGGAGGGTCGGCGAGAGCGAGTGCGCGATTGGCGACCCCCACACTTCAGCGTGGGTTCTAGCAGTAGGCACCGTTTTCCTCGCTCTCTCGGCACCAATTCAGCCAAATTTTTACAGCGACCAGATGCTCGGCATAGGTGTTCGAGAACACCGTCTCCCCGGTTCGCAAATCAATGGCGACGAAATAGAGCCAGTCACCCGCCGCAGGGTTCAGTGCTGCATCAATCGCGACGTCCCCGGGGAGCGAAATGGGTCCCAGCGGCAGGCCGGTGTAGACGTAGGTGTTGTAGGGGTTTCCTTCATCTGCGCGATCAGCATCGCTGGTCGAAACGCCGTCATATAACCCCGTCCAGTAGGTGACGGTCGCATCCGATTGCAAGGCCATAGTGATGTCGAGGCGATTGTAGAACACCCGTGCGGCTTTATAGAAGTCCTCCGTGGAACGGGCCTCCTTTTGCACGAGTGCGGCCATGGTCAAAATGCTGTGCCAGTCCTTTTCCTCGACCCCCGCCGCGCCTAACCGGTTCTTCATCTCCTGGACCATCCTCGCCACAATGTCTCCGGCGCCGGTATCGGGTTCAAAAGTGTAGGTGGCGGGGAAAAGGTAACCCTCAAGCGTGCCCGAGGGCGAGTCGATGCCATACAACAGAGGCTCCCCGGCGGCCTCGACGAGCTCGGTGAGGGGGAGCGAAGCCTGCTTTGCGACGATTTCTAATGCCTGCTGCATGGTTACGCCTTCGGGAATCACGAACGAAATCTGCACCCGGTTACCCGAATCACGCAGTGCGGCCACGGCACTTTCGGCAGACATTCCCGTCAGCAAACGATACGTACCCGGCTGAAAGGTGATGGTGGTGTCCTGGAGCAATAGCTCATACACAGCCTCGAACGAGGCGGTCACGCCCTCAGCGGCCAACGCTCGGGCAACGGTTTCGCCGATATCGCCCGGCGACACGATGATGTCAATGCTGGGGCTAGCTCCCCCGCCTTCGAAATCCGCAACGGGTTCTGCGGCAAAATAGTTCACTAACCGTTGACCGTATTCGGTCCATGCCCACCATGTCCCACCGCCGCCCAAAAGCAAAACAATAATCGCAAACACCGCACAACCTGCCTTGCCTGCGCCTCCACCGCCGCCCGAGGCGTTGCCTCGGGAAGAGCGAGGGCGCAGTGGTTCGCTGGGCACTGAGGCCCGAGGGGGTTCCTCCCCGGGAAGGGTATTAAAAATAGAGTCAAAATCCGCGTTATTTGACATCGCTCTCCTCCACTGAAACCAGGTGTCCCGGTGGCACCCCTCCCAACTTTTCAGCGTCGATAGCGTGCTGTAAAAGAATAACAGCGGCGGCCTGGTCGATGACCGACTTTTGTTTTTTGCTGGACTTCCCCGCGCTACGCAGGCGGTGAGCGGCCTGCACCGTGCTGAGACGCTCATCCACCATGCGGATCGGTTGAGACAGCAGGTTCGCTAGCTGCGAGGCGAACACCTGCGCATCATCGGTGGAGGCCGTTTCTCGACCCGACAGCGCCAAGGGTAACCCCACGACGATTTCTAGTGGCTCTATCTCCGCAGCCACCTGCGCGATGTCGGCGAGGGCGCTCGCCCGGGGAAGGGTCGCCAACGGTGTTGCCAAGAGGCCTTCGCGATCGCAGCGAGCCAGACCCACGCGGGCGGTGCCCACGTCAACACCCAGCCTGGGACCCATTCGCACTAGAGGCGCTCGACCTCAACGCCGACAGCGGAAAGCGCCGCGGCCAAGCCGGTGCCATCGGGCCCGCCACCCTGTGCAAGACCGGGCTTGCCGCCACCGCGACCACCCACCGCGCCTGACGCTGCGGTCACTAGTTCTCCCGCGTGGGCACCTTTGGCGACAGCCTCCGGATTTGCCCCCACCACGATGGTTGCTCGCCCAGCAATGTCACAACCCAGCGCTACCACAGCGGGGGCAGTGCCGAGAGCGGTGAGCACACCGTGGACGAGGGAACGAAGTTCATCTGCGGAACCCACCTCGCTCACCACCGAAACGACGTGAGAGACAGGCCCGGCTATGACCGCGGCAGCGAGTTCGGGAACCCTTGCGCCTGCGGCGGCTTGTTTAACTTTTTCAATAGCGCGCTCAAGATCGCGCACCTGCGAGACCAGTTCCTCAACCCTCTTGGGCAACTCTTCACGGGGCGTCTTCAATATTCCCGTCAGTTTGCGCATAATGGATCGTTCGAGGCTGAAATCCGCCACCGCAGTCGTTCCCACCAGCGCTTCAATCCGTCGTGCGGTTGAACTCACCGAAGACTCGCCCAAGACACTCACCACACCAATCTGTGAGGAGCGAGACACGTGGGTGCCGGCGCATAACTCCCTCGACCACGGCCCGCCAATGTCAACCATGCGCACCACATCGCCATACTTTTCCCCAAACAGTGCCATCGCGCCTTGTGCTTTTGCTTCTGCAACAGGCAGCAGCCGTGTGGTCACCTCGAGATCCTGGGTGATGGCGGCGTTAGAAATTTCGCCAATGGCATCTTGGGCGTCTTTCGACAGCGCCTGGTTCCAGGAAAAGTCCAGACGCAAGTACCCAGGCCGGTTCAGAGAACCCGCCTGGGTCGCAAATGGGCCCAACGTGTCTCGAAGGGCGGCGTGAATGAGGTGTGTGGCTGAGTGCGCGCGCTGGCCCTCGTATCGAGTGGAGTGATCGACATGGACGTCGACGACATCGCCCACCGCAAGTGCCCCGGAGTTGACGGTGATCGTGTGCGAAATCAATCCTGAAACGGGGCGCTGGACGTCCGTGACCGTCCCGGAAAAGCTTGCCCCTTCCATGGTGCCATGGTCGGCGACTTGTCCTCCCGACTCCGCATACAGCGGCGTCTCAGCGAGGATAACTTCCGCACTCACGCCGGCTGGGACAGAGGTCACGGACACGCCCTCTACAAGAATGCCCAGCACCGAAGACTGGGTGTCCAACATGGTGTAACCGGTGAAGACTGTTTCCCCAGCCTGACGGAATTCCCCATAGACGGAGAGATCGGCTCGGAGCGACTTCTTTGATTTTGCGTCGCCTTTGGCCCTCGAGCGTTGCTCCTGCATCAGGGCGTCGAAGCTTGCGCGGTCCACGCTCAAACCGGCTTCTTCCGCCATTTCCAGGGTCAAATCAATCGGGAAGCCATACGTGTCATGAAGAAGAAAAGCGGCGTCTCCGGGTAACACCACATCGCCCTTGGTGTGGGTGTCCTGCACGGCCACATCCAAGATAGTGATGCCGGCTTCCAGCGTCTTCAAAAAGGAAGCCTCTTCGGCTTCCACAAGCCCCGAGACCCTGGAAAACTCCGCAGCCACATCGGGATAGGCAGGTGCCATTGCATCGCGAGAGGCTGAGAAAAGCGTGGGGAAGGTGGCTTCCTCTACGCCGAGAAGGCGCATCGACCGAATGCTCCTGCGAAGCAACCGCCGCAGAACATACCCGCGACCTTCGTTGGCCGGCACGACGCCATCGGTCATCAGCATGAGGGAAGAGCGAATGTGGTCGGCAATGACCCGCATCCGCACATCGTCCTCATGGTCTGCGCCGTAGCGTCGGCCGGAGAGTTCACTGGCGGCATCGAGAACGGGACGAACCTGGTCGATTTCATACATGTTTTCGACACCCTGCTTGAGGAACGCCACTCGTTCCATCCCCATACCGGTGTCGATGTTCTTTTGGGGAAGGTCCCCCACGATGTCAAAATCCACCTTGCTCGTGACGTTTCCGATCAGGTACTGCATGAACACCAGGTTCCAGATTTCGATGTACCGGGTGTCATCAACGGCAGGTCCCCCTTTGGGACCATATTTTGCACCGCGGTCGAAGTAAATTTCCGAACAGGGTCCCGCCGGTCCGGGCTGACCCGTAGACCAATAGTTGTCCTCCCGACCCATGCGTTGAATCCGTTGAGCAGGTAAGCCAGCGATGTCCTTCCAGAGTTTCTCTGCCTCGGCATCGTCCTCATACACCGTGACCCACAGGTCGGACTCGGCAAAGCCCAGCCCACCATCACTCTCGGAACTGGTCAACAGCTCCCAGGCATACTCAATGGCACCTTCTTTGAAGTAGTCGCCGAAGGAAAAATTCCCATTCATTTGGAAAAAAGTCCCATGCCGGGTCGTTTTTCCCACCTCTTCGATGTCGAGCGTGCGAATGCACTTCTGAACGCTGGTTGCCCGTGGGTAGGGAGCCGGAACAACCCCGGTGAGGTAGGGGATGAAAGGAACCATCCCGGCCACAGTAAACATCAACGTGGGATCATCAGAAACCAGAGAGGCTGAGGGCACCACGGTGTGACCTCGGTCGGCAAAATAGGTCAGCCAACGACGCTGGATATCAGCGGTTTCCATGGATTACCTCGACTCAGGGGTGAAGCTGTCGCGGACCCCGGTCACGAAACTCTGGGCGGTAGCCAGCACGCGGGCAAAAACCTTCTTGCCCTCGGGGGTGGTGTTCACGAGGTGGGCGAGAGCAAATCCAGCAATAACACCCAGCAGGGCAACAAAAAACTTGGCCATGGCTATCTCCTTCCCTCAAGGATAGAACACCTGATACGGCAGTGGCGGGGAAGCCAGAGCTCCCCCGCCACCACGGTTGAGTAACTAGCGCGCTGCGTAGTACTCCACGACGAGCTGAACTTCACAGGTCACGGGGACTTCTGAACGCTTGGGACGGCGCAGCAAAGTTGCCTGCAGACGATCAATCGAGACCTCGAGGTAGCTGGGAAGTGGTGGCAAGAGGTCGACGTGTCCGCCGGCAGCAGCAACCTGGAAAGGCTCCATTTCCTCGCTGCGAGGCTTCACGTGGATCATCTGTCCAGGCTTCACGCGGAACGAAGGACGGTCAACGAGTTCGCCATTAACCAAAATGTGACGGTGGACCACCATCTGGCGCGCCTGGGCCGTGGTGCGGGCAATACCAGAACGCAGGACGAGCGCGTCGAGACGCATTTCAAGGAGCTCAACCAGGTTCTCACCGGTCAGGCCCTGCGCCTTACGGGCTTCTTCGAAAATGCGACGAAGCTGTGCTTCGCGAATGCCATATTGAGCCCTCAAGCGCTGCTTCTCCCGCAGACGCACAGCGTAGTCGCTGTCAGTCTTGCGCTTGGTGCGACCGTGCTCGCCAGGAGCATAGGGACGCTTTTCTAAATATTTGGCTGCCTTAGGCGTCAGCGGGATGCCGAGCGCACGGGACAGACGAGTCTTGCTGCGAGTACGTGAACGAGTTGACACAGATGTTTCTCCTAGTGATGTGGTGGCGCCTTATAGGCAGTACAAATTCAACAAGAGGGAATGTGTCATCCCCTACCTCGGCTACAGAGGTGTGGGGCAGAATTCTGCGCGCGCAGCCGGCGAGTGCAGAGCCTGTGACCGTGTGAAACAGTACCACACCAGCCCTAGGGGGCGCGAAGAATTCGAGCAATTGCTTCGCTTCGGGCTGACAGCTCTTTTTCGAATCCCCTACCGGAGGGGCGGTAGTACACATCCTGGCTGGTGGGCTGGGGCGCATATTCCTGCGCAACGATTCCCGCCGGATCATCATGGGGGTATCGATAGCCCACGCCATGGCCACTCCCCGCAGCCCCTGGATAGTGCGCATCTCTCAGTGCCGGCGGGACATCGCCGATTTTCCCCTCTGTCACCGCTTTCTGGGCTTCCCCAATGGCCACATAGGCCGCATTAGATTTGGGAGCCAACGCGAGGAAGATTGTCACCTCGGCAAGAGGAATTCGGCCCTCGGGCATTCCGATGAGAGCAATGGCTTGAGCCGCAGAAACTGCCATCGTCAGAGCCTGGGGCTCCGCCAACCCCACATCCTCGGCCGCCAGAATAATGAGCCGTCTCGCGATAAACCTCGCGTCCTCCCCAGCTTCGATCATGCGAGCCAAATAATGCAGCGCGGCATCAGCGTCGCTTCCGCGCACCGACTTGATGAAGGCGCTAATCACGTCGTAGTGCTGGTCACCTTGTCGGTCGTATCGGACGCGAGCACCCGTGATGGCCCGGGATACATCCTCAGCGTTCACAGAAATACCAGAGCCGTCTCCGCCTCGCTCGCGCGCCACGGCAACGGCGGCCTCGAGCGCGGTGAGGGCTTTTCTCGCGTCTCCCCCCGATAACCTCACAAGGTCACCAGCGGCCCCCGCTTCCAACTCGATGGCGCCGGCGAGCCCCTGGGGGCTGTGGAGGGCTCGTTCAATAACCGCCTCGATATCCCCCGGCTCCAGCGGGTTCAGCGTCACCAGGAGCGAGCGACTCAGGAGGGGAGAGATCACCGAGAAAGAGGGGTTTTCGGTGGTTGCCGCGATGAGAACAACGACCCCGTTCTCCACTCCCGGGAGCAACGCGTCCTGCTGAGCTTTCGAAAACCGGTGAATCTCATCCAAGAACAGGACGGGGGCCCGTGACGACAGCTCACCCTCGCGTCGCGCCGTTTCCAAAACTTCCCGGACGTCCTTCACCCCTGCGGTGACGGCGGAGAGTTCCATGAACCGGCGGCCCGAAGCCCTGGCGACAATGGAGGCCAAGGTGGTTTTACCCGTTCCGGGTGGGCCCCACAAAATGAGCGAACTCGCTGCTCCGGTGTGATGAGGATCCGCCAGCTGGCGCAGCGGTCCCCCCGCGGCCAACGCCTGAGATTGGCCAACCACCTCATCCAAAGTCTGAGGCCGAAGCGCCACGGCGAGAGGCACCGGCGCCCCCCACAAACCAGAATCCGCCATGGCCCCATGCTAGCTAGTCCGACACCTAGACGCTCTAGACTGGAGCCTTTGGACTAGCAATCAGGGAGCAACCGTGCCATCAGAAGAAAAAAAGCGTACGCACCAGTTGCGGCAGTATCAGGCGCGGCAAGTGCTTCATGCACACCTGGCGAAGCGACGCGGGCGTGACCAGGTCATCTGGAGCCTCGCGGCAGCGGGAGCTGTTGTCCTTTCGTCTTTGTCGATCTGGGCGTATCAAACTATTGGACCAGGCGCACCGGCCACCGTGGCGGATGCCAGTGTCAGTGAGTTCCGGGAGTGGAGTGGGAACCTGTCCTTCGACCAGGCTGACCTGGATATCAGCCTCGATGGCGCGCTCGCGCCCCAAGCGGTGGCAAACTTCGTGGACCTCACCCAGTCAGGCTTCTATGAAGGGCTGAGCTGCCACCGGCTCACCACCGAGGGGATTTTTGTGTTGCAGTGTGGCGACCCTCTTGGCATGGGGCTTGGTGGGCCGGGTTTCTTCTTTGGGCCCCTGGAGAACGTGCCAGACGACGGCGTTTACCCTGCTGGAACCATCGCGATGGCCCGCTCCGCCGGCGAAGCCGCCAGTATGGGGAGCCAGTTCTTCCTGGTCTATGAAGACAGCGTGATTCCTGCTGACGCTGCCGGTGGCTACAGCGTGTTTGGACAGATCACCAGCGGTCTTGAAGAGCTCGTCGAGGCTTATGTCACCGATGGGGTGCTCGAGGGCGCCCCCGATGGCCTCCCTGTCACCGTGCCGGTTATCGAAAGCATCACAATCCGGTAAGGACTGGGATTTTTCAAACCGGTGGCGAAAGCCCTGCACTAGGCTTTCGACGTATTGTGAGCATCATCGAATGAGGGACAATGACGCAAGAATCCACTGGCTTTGGCCGGGTAGAAGCTGACGGATCCGTCCAGGTCAGAGAGAACGACACCTGGCGCGTAGTAGGAAGTTACCCCGATGCCTCCGCCGAAGAGGCCCTCGCGTACTTTGAGCGGAAATTTATTGACCTCGAATCTCGGGTTTCACTCGCGGAGCAGCGCGTGAAGGCGGGAGCGCCCTCTAAGGACGTCGAAAAGCAGCTCAACGGCCTCACCGAGGAGCTCGCCGAGCCCGCTGTGGTCGGCGACATTGTGGCCCTGCGAACCCGGGTCGCCACGGCCCTCACAAGCGTGCCCGCTTTGAAGGAAGCACAAAACAAGGAAACGGAAGCGGCTGTCGCCGAAGCACTCGTCACGCGGGAGAAAATCGTCTCTGACATGGAGGCGCTCGCCGCCACAGATCCGGGAAAAATTCGCTGGAAAGCCACCACCGCAACGATCACCGAGCTTTTCGAGGCGTGGCAAAACCATCAGCAAACAGGGCCGCGGCTCCCCAAGAAGACCGCAGATGCGCTCTGGGCACGATTCCGTCAGGCCCGCAGTGGACTGGAAAAGGCTCGACGCACCTACTTCCAAACGTTGGACGAACGGTCCAAAGAAGCTAAGACGGCCAAACGCGATCTCATTACCCAGGCCGAAGCTCTCGCGCCTAAGGGTTCAGAGGGAATTTCTGCTTACCGCTCCCTGCTGGAAAAGTGGAAGGTGGCTCCTCGAGCTTCCCGCAGTGTCGAAGACTCTTTGTGGGCGAAGTTCAAAGCTGCCGGAGATGCACTCTATGCGCAGAAGGCCGAGCAGGAACAGAAAGATGACGAAGCAAACGCCGGGAATCTTGAGACCAAGTTGGCGGTGCTAGCAGAATTCGCCGACATCTTGACTCTGACAGATCGTGACCAGGCGAGCACCAGGCACCGTCTCTTCCACGAGAAATTCACCGCGGTGGGTCCTGTTCCCAAAAAGTCCCTCCGTCAGGTCGAAGACCAGGCGAAAAAATTTGACCAGCACGTTAAGAAGCTCAATGAAGAGCACTGGCAGAAGAATGATCCAGAGAAGCAGGCCAGAAGCCAGTCGATGACGGACCAATTGCATAAAGCAATCGCCGACATCGAACGGGATTTAGCTTCCGCGGACTCTCCGCGTAAGAAAGCATTAGAAGACGACCTAGCCACGAAGAAAGCCTGGCTGGCCATTCTCGACAAATAGTTTCTCCACAGGTTCGGGCTCTCCTGCCCGCGCATGCGCATGGCGCGCCATACTCCTGGAATGTCGACCACCCCGCATCAAAGTTTTGTACTGCAGGGTCTTGGCCTCAATGTTGGGCCACACCCGTGGCTGTACCCTCGCTTCCCCACCCGCGATGAGCGTGCCGCTCTTGTAGCCCACTGCCTGCCAGCGTGGGCGATAGCCTCCGGCTCCACAGCAGCGTGGGTGTGGACGGGGATGGGACTGGCAGAACCCTGGGTCGTCTTGCGCCGGGAGCATCCTGGACTCTCCCCGTTGGAGCGCACCCAGTGGTCTGCCAAACTGCTCAATCCGGCACATCACACGCTGCGGACCTTGTCGGGCCTTGTGCTGCTCGATCCGGACTCCACCGCCATGGAAGTTCTTCTCTCCCCCCACAGCAGAGACATCGCCACAGCCCAACTGTTCGTGCTGGAGCCATTGTGTGGACAGGATTTTCCTCGCCTCGCCTCACGAAAGCGCGCCTCACAGCAGGCCCGGAAAAACGCCGGGCTGACCTTGCAGCAGCTTGCAACTTTGCGCGAGGTCTATCCCGACATCACCCGATAGACGTCGTACACCGCATCGATTCTTCTGACCGCGTTGAGGACCCGGTCCAGGTGAGTGACATCACCCATCTCGAAGACGAATCGGGAAATTGCCAAATGATTATCCGAGGTGTTCACTGTGGCCGAGAGGATGTTGACGTGGTGTTCGGAGAGAATTCTCGTGACGTCGGAGAGCAGGCCCGAGCGATCCAGTGCCTCGATCTGGATGTGAACGAGGAACACGCTCCCCTTCGTGGGAGCCCACTCGACTTCGATGATTCGATCAGGGTGCTCCAACAGCGAACCAATGTTTGAACAATCGCCGCGATGAACACTTACCCCGGTTCCCCGCGTGACAAACCCAACAATCTCGTCACCAGGGACGGGTGTGCAACAGCGGGCCAGTTTGACCAAAATATCGTCCGCGCCCCGGACTAAAACCCCTGACTCACTGGTTCTCGTGGGCGCGCGATTCAGGGTAGAGCTTTGGTAAAGGTCCTCGTCTGTGTCCTCCGAGGAGTCGAGAGAGCCAACGATTTTCTCAATCACCGACTGTGTCGACACGTGACCCTCGCCGACAGCCTGGTACAGCTCATCCACGCCCGGCAACCGCAGGATGGCGGCCGCATTAGCCACTGATTCTTGATTCATCATTCGCTGCAGCGGGAGGTTCTGTTTCCGCATGGCCCGGGCGATAGCGTCCCTGCCCTGCTCAATAGCCTCCTCGCGCCGCTCTTTGGTGAACCACTGCTTGATTTTGCTGCGGGCGCGCTGACTGGTGACAAAATTCATCCAGTCTTGGCTGGGGCCTGCGTCGGGACTCTTGGAGGTGAAGATTTCCACCGAGTCACCACTGGTGAGCTCGGTGTCAAGGGGGACCAACCTTTGGTTGACTTTGGCCCCCATGGTCCGGTGGCCGACTTCTGTGTGGACGGCGTAGGCGAAATCAACGGGTGTCGCCCCTCTAGGCAGACCCACAACCTTGCCCTGGGGGGTGAAAACGTAGAGTTCCTTAGCCCCGATTTCATACCGCAGGGTTTCCAGGAACTCTGCGGGGTCCGTCGTTTCCTCCTGCCAATCGGAGAGGTGAGCAAGCCAAGCCATGTCTTGGTCCTGCGAGCCCTTTTTTGGAGACTTCCCTTGGGACGCCAGGCGCTCTTTGTATTTCCAGTGCGCCGCAACCCCAAACTCTGCCCGCTGGTGCATGTCGTGGGTGCGAATCTGTATTTCGACCGGTCGACCTTCGGGGCCATAGACCGTGGTGTGTAGGGACTGGTAAAGGTTAAATTTAGGCGTGGCAATGTAGTCCTTGAACCGGCCCGGCATGGGGCTCCACCGTGCATGCACCGCCCCTAAGACGGCGTAACAGTCTCGGATAGTGCTGACAAGGATTCGCACGCCCGTCAAATCGTGGATGTTATTGAACTCTTGGTTGCGGTTAACCATCTTTTGATAAATCGAGAACAACTGCTTTGGCCTGCCGGCCACCTCGCCCTTGATTTTTGACTGCCGCAAATCCTCGCGAATCAGGTCAATGGTTTGCTCGACGAAAGCTTCCCGCTGCGGGGAGCGGTTCGTCACGAGCGATTCAATCTCGAGGTAAATTTTTGGGTGCAAGACGGCGAACGATAGGTCCTCTAGCTCCCATTTAAGGGACTGGATGCCCAGTCGGTGGGCCAGCGGGGTGTAGATATCGAGTGTTTCCTGGGCCTTTTTCCGCGCAGACTCGGGTGACACGAAACCCCATGTGCGGGCGTTGTGGAGTCGGTCAGCGAGTTTCACCACCAGAACGCGGATGTCCTTAGACATCGCCACGATCATTTTTCTTACCGTTTCGGCTTGAGCGTGGTCACCGTATTTTACTTTGTCTAGCTTGGTGACCCCGTCCACCAGCATGGCGACTTCGGGCCCAAAATCGTTCTGAAGTTCCTCCAAGGAATACTCGGTGTCCTCCACGGTGTCGTGAAGCAGAGCCGCAGCGATCGTGATTGGGCCGATACCAAGCTCGGCAAGAATCTGTGACACGGCGAGTGGATGCGTGATGTAAGGCTCGCCGCTTTGCCGTTTTTGCCCCTCGTGCGCCTTTTCCGCCACCCGATAGGCGCGTTCGATAAGCCCGGAATCAGACTTGGGGTGGTGTTTCCGAACGGTCCGTTGCAGAACCTCAAGGCCGTTATCGGAAGGTGCGCGGGAAAATATTTTCGGCAACATGGAGCGCAAAGAACTAGAACTTGCACTCGAGACTTCCGTCACTGCAATTCCTCCTCGCCCCAGGTCTCAAGTCTAGGAGGATGTCGCCGCAGAAAGCCTCTGTTAGCGAACGGCTCCTGAAGCTGGTCGGGGCTCGCGAGCTTTGCGACCCTGTTTCTTGAATTCTGGTTCGCTCTCCCGCAAGTGAACGTAAAGCGGTGCCGCGATGAAGATACTCGAGTAGGTCCCTGCAATCATCCCGATAAACAGCGCCAAGGCGATATCGCGAAGGGTGCCCGCACCCAGCAACAACGAACCAATGAAAAGAATCGATCCCACCGGCAACACTGCTACCACCGAGGTGTTGATGGAACGCACCAGGGTTTGATTCACCGCAAGATTCACCGACTCGGCGAACGTGCGAGAGCTCTCTTCCCCATCCTGCGAAGTGTTTTCCCGAACCTTGTCGAAGACCACCACCGTGTCGTAAAGCGAATAACCCAGGATGGTCAAGAATCCGATGACCGCGGCCGGAGTAATTTCGTAGCCGAGAACCCCGTATACGCCCGCCGTAATCAAAAGGTCGTGCGCCAAGGCCGTCAGCGCGGCAATCGACATCTTCCACGTACGGAAATAGAGCGCCATCACAAAGGACACCAGGACAAGGAACACCAGAAGACCGATCAGCGCCTGGCGGGTGATGTCCTGGCCCCAGGTTGCTCCCACGAAGGACGCGGTGACGCTTTCCAAGGGCACCGCGTAGGCATCAGCAAGGTCTTGGCGCAACTGCGTGGTCTGCTCATCCGTCAACTGCTCGGTTTGGACCCGGACGGAATCCCCACCCACGATCGATACCCGGGGGTTTGATTCCAGCCCGGCTTCAGATTCCACCGTATCAATCGCTGTTTGTTCCACCACGGCTGCCGGGTTTGACACCCGAAACTCTGACCCGCCACTAAATTCAATACCAAAAGAAAACCCGCCCCGAAGCAGGGTGATGGCGATGGCAAGCACGACGAGGACCCCGCCAATGAGGTACCACCGAACCCGGTTGCCTACAAAGTCGAAGGACCGCTCCCCGGTATACAGGGAGTTACCAAATTGAGTGAACCGGGACATCTAGTTCTTCCCCTCTAACAAGCCAGCCTCTTCCTGAGCTTTTCGCTCGGCAATCGTCTGGCGACGTTTCGCTTCCCGTGCGCTCTTCTTCATAGCGGTAGCGCCAACATCGACCGGCTCTCGGAAGCGCGCTCGTCCCCGATAGACCGCACCCAAGGCCCTGGGGTCAAGACCGCTGAGCTTGTTGCCCGAAGCAAAGAAGTTGGTGCGACCCAGCACCTGCATGAGGGGCTGCGTAAACAGGGCGACAACAATCAAGTCGACAATCGTGGTTATTCCCAGCGTGAACGCGAAACCTCGCACGTTGCCCACCGCCAAAATAAACAGCACCGCAGCCGCCAAAAATCCTACGGCGTCCGAGGCCAGAATGGTCCTAAAGGCCCTCCGCCAGGCGCCAACGATGGAAGACTCGAGGTTTCTTCCGTCCCTCAACTCATCTCGAATCCGTTCAAAAAACACGATGAACGAGTCCGCGGTGATACCGATTGCCACAATCAATCCCGCAACTCCGGCAAGAGACAAACGGTATCCCTGGGTGTTAGAAAGATAGGTGATGACGAAGTAACTCAGAGTAAACGCGGTGATCAAACTAAACACCGTCACCATGCCGAGCATCCGATACTGGATGACCGAATAGAGAACAACGAGTATCAGACCAATCGCACCGGCAAGCAAACCACTCTGCAACTGGGTGAGGCCCAAGGTTGCGGTAATGGTTTCCGAGCTCTGCACCGCGAACCCAATCGGCAAGGCACCAAATTTCAGTTGGTCCGCTAAGACCGTTGCACTTTCCTGGGTAAAACTTCCGCTGATCTGCGGGTTTCCGTCCGTAATCGCCGCGAGAGTCCGCGGGGCGCTGATAACTTTTCCATCCAGCACAATGGCAAACTGGTTCTGAACACCAGGAAGCATGATGAGGCGCTCTGTCACGGTGCGGAAAGATTGTGTTCCCTCACTATCGAACTCGAGGAACACCCCCCACTCGGAGGTGACGGTGCCCTGGGGCCCGGGAACAAGGCCGGAAATCGCATCGGCTATGGTCCCGCCATCGACCTCGACAGGACCAAGAATGTATTTCGCAAGTCCATCGTCCGAGCAGGTCACCAACGGTTGAGTGGGGTCGGCGACGTTCGCGCCACGCTCATCCAGTGCCTCGCAGCTGAGCTGGTTGTATGCGCTGTCGATAGCGGGTGTGATCCACGCTAAGTCGCTGGGGTTTGACGGGGCGGTGAGTGGGGAAGAGTCTTCGATAATGACCGGAGCTTCTTCGCCCTCTTCGGCGACGACAGCAATTCCGGCTTGAAGCACAGCCCTAAATTCGAGCTTTGCTGAAGAGCGAATGCGTTCCAGCGTCGCCTGGTCCGGGACACCGGGAATCGATACAACGATGTTCGCGCCGCCCTGGGTCGTCACCTCGGCTTCTGCCACACCGCCAGCATCTACGCGCTGTCGAATGATGGAGACCGCCTGGTTGAGCTGCTCTTCCGTAACCCTCTGGTTTTCGGACACCTGGGGGGCAAGAATAATCTGCGTGCCACCCTGCAAATCAAGCGCGAGTTTTGGCACCCACGAACCCGTGCCCTGGAGAACCGCCAGGGCGTTCCCGCCAATGAGCAGAGCGAAAAGCACGCCCAACCAGATGAAGCGGGTCATTGCAGAGCGGACGACGGAGTTTCTTGCCACGGGAAAACTTTCTAAAAAGAGGGGGTGCTAGGACTTTTCAGCGGCCGAAGAGTCCTCGGCAGAGGTTTCTTCGAGCACCTCTTCCTCCACTATTTTGGTCAACACCTGACGATGGACCCTAATTTCAACACCTTTGCCGACATCAAGGGTTGCCACGTTGGTGTCGTCATCCATCGCGATGACGGTGGCGAACAAACCAAACGAGGTCATAACCTCAGCGCCAGGCTTCAACTTTTCAGCGAGCTCCTGCTGCGTGACTTTCTGCTTCCTGGAGTTGCGAACCATGAAGAAAATAAGCAATCCGAGGATTGCGATCATAAAGAGTGAAATTGGATCCATGGCTAACCGACAGCCTTTCGTTGTGGGTCTGAAGTAGGCGCGCTACCCCCCCAACTATAGGTCATTCCTGACCGGTGCTTTGTGGCCGAGGTGTGCGTACGCGCCAGGGGTGGCCATCCGACCCCGGGGGGTTCGTTGAATAAACCCCTGGCGAACGAGGAAAGGCTCCACTACCGATTCGATGGTCTCTGGCTCTTCCCCCACCGACACCGATAACGTCCCCAAGCCCACCGGTCCACCACCAAAGCGAACAATCAATGCTTCAAGAACCACACGGTCGAGCCGGTCCAGGCCCAACTCATCCACGTCGTAGAGCTCTAAGGCATCTTGCACCGAGGAAACGTCCGGTGCGCGCTCCCTGACAAGCACGAAGTCCCGCACGCGGCGCAGCAGGCGGTTCGCAATGCGCGGTGTGCCCCGGGATCGCAAAGCGATTTCTGAGAGGGCCTCCCGCGGCCACGCAATCCCCAAGACCGCTGCCGACCGCGTCACCACCTCGGTGAGCTCCTCGTGGGAATAAAACTCCAAGTGTGCCGTAAAGCCAAACCGGTCTCTTAGGGGGCCTGGCAGCAAGCCCGACCTGGTGGTGGCGCCCACCAGAGTGAACGGCGCGATATCCAGAGGGAGCGTGGTCGCCCCGGCACCCTTTCCCACCATGATGTCGATCCGAAAGTCCTCCATAGCGAGATACAACATCTCTTCAGCGGGACGCGCCATTCGGTGAATTTCATCGATAAAGAGAATTTCACCCGGCATCAGGGAGGAGAGAACCGCGGCAAGGTCACCCGCGTGGTTGATGGCAGGACCGCTGGTGATCCGGAGGGCCTGTCCGGTTTCTTCGGCCACGATCATTGCAAGCGTTGTTTTCCCGAGGCCCGGCGGGCCGGAAAGCAGGATGTGATCGGGAGTTCGGGCCTGTTGGGCGGCAGCCTCAAGCAAGAGCACAAGCTGCTTCCGGGCCTTCTCTTGACCTACAAATTCACCAAGATTTTTCGGGCGAAGTGCACCCTCAAACTGAATTTCACCCACAGATTCGACTTCTTCTCGCGCCGGTTCATCGCTCACGATCTGACCTCCCGATTAGTTGGGGGTCCCAGAATAGTGAGGGCGCTGCGCAGCAGGTCTGCTGCATCCACAGGTGCTCCGCCGAGGTCGGCAAGGGCGCCAGCAACACCGTCTTTCGCCACCTTCTCTGGCCATCCGAGACCGGTCAGTGCGCCCACCACGCTGTGACGCACGGCTTCTTCAATCGAATAGGCCGTGGTGGGTGTCGCTCGAGGTGCCCTCTCGTCGAAGGATCCCTGGAGGGACAACACGATGAGTTTTGCGGTCTTTGGACCAATTCCGCTCACTGCCCGGAACGCGCCGTCATTTTCAGACACCACCGCGTCGCTAATGTCATCGATACTCATCTGACTCAAAATCGCCATGGCAGACTTCGGCCCCACGCCGCCCACTCCTCGGAGTAGACCGAAAATCCCGAGTTCCTCCGAAGTGTCAAAACCAAACAGTGCTACGTGGTCGTCGCGGACAATCATGGCGGTGTGGACGAGAAGTGTTTCGCCCAGCGCAAGGGTGGCTGCTGTCCGCTCCGGCACCAAGACCAGGTATCCAATACCCGAAACCTCGATGACGAGCTCTGCACCCGCCCGGGACGCAATGGTTCCCCTCAGCGTTGCAATCACGGTGCCAGCTTAGGTCGCTTCGCTCGTGCTTCTGCCTCTCGCCACGCCTGCTGCGCGGGTGTCTCTCCAGCCGTGGGGCTTGCAGCGGGGGCGACGCCACGCCAGGCCTCGGTAATCGCGAGGGCTAGGGCATCTGCTGCATCTGCGGGCTGAGGTATGGAATCCAGACCGAGAATGCGCTGCACCATCGTCCCTACTTGGTTTTTCGTGGCGCGACCCTGCCCCGTCACCGCTGCTTTAACCTCGCTCGGGGTCCTCATCGACACGGCAATACCGCGCGCGTTCGCGAGGGCCAGCACCACCCCGCTCACCTGCGCTGTCCCCATGACCGTGCGCAGATTGTGTTGGGCAAAAACCCTTTCCACAGCAACCAGGTCTGGGGTGTATTGGTCCATCAACTCCCCCAATGCTCGTGAGAGCGCACCCAGGCGCTCTTCGGTGCGGTCCGTGATGGCGGTGCGATAAACATCGACGTGCACGAGCGACACCGAACGACCCGCGCCCTTGGTGATAATCCCCACACCGAGCCTGGTGAGGCCAGGGTCAACACCGAGGATGGTGGTCATCGGTGGGTCCTAGTCAGACTCTTCGAGCGCTGCAGAGAGTTCCGGGGGGAGATCCATGTTGGTAAAGACACTCTGCACATCGTCACAGTCTTCAAGAGCTTCCACGAGAGCCATTACCTTTTTTGCGCCGTCGAGATCTGGCTCCACGCTGACGGTCGCGAGAAACTCTGCTTCCGCTGCGTCATAGTCGATACCCGCTTCTTGAATGGCTTTTCTCGCTTCAACCAGCTGTGAAGGATCGGTGATGACCTCGAATCCCCCACCACGGTCAATGACTTCCTCGGCGCCCGCTTCCAGGACGGCGAGCAAAACATCGTCTTCGGTCAGCCCGTCGGCCTTCGAGACGGACACAACTCCCTTGCGGGAAAAGTTGTATGCGACACTGCCCGGGTCGGCCATCTGTCCGCCGTTACGCGACATGATCGTGCGAACCTCAGCGGCCGCTCTGTTGCGGTTGTCGGTCAGACACTCAATGAGGAGTGCGACACCACCGGGGCCATACCCTTCATACATAATCGTCTGGTAGTCAATGGTTTCTCCCGACAGGCCACCGCCGCGCTTAACGGCGCGGTCGATGTTGTCATTGGGAACAGAAGTCTTCTTAGCCTTCTGGATAGCGTCAGCGAGGGTGGGATTACCGGCGATATCGGGGCCGCCAATTTTCGCGGCCACCTCAATGTTTTTTATCAACTTGGCGAAAGATTTTGCACGCCGAGAATCGATGATCGCCTTCTTGTGTTTCGTTGTTGCCCACTTAGAGTGACCTGACATTATGCTCCCTTGATCGCACACCCATCTTAACGCCGGGCGGGTGGTGAGACACGGGAGCGCACCATGTCGTGGAGAAACATCTTGTGGAGGCGGTTATCCCCGGAAACTTCGGGGTGGAAAGCCACGCCCAGAAGAGTTTCTGTCGCCACACCCACCACGCTGCCATCCTCCAAGGTGGCAATCACCCGGACTCCCGGTCCAACTCGCGTCACCACTGGGGCGCGGATAAAGAGCACGTCCAACGGTGGCCCCTCAATTCCCTCCACAGCGATCGTGGCCTCGTGGGACACCACCTGAGAGCCAAAGGCATTCCTCGCAACGGTCACATCGAGACCGCCCAGTGTCTCTTGCCCAGAAATGGCACCCTCGATGTTTTCGGCCAGCAAGATCAATCCCGCGCAGGTCCCCAGTACCGGCAAACCAGCACGAATACCCTCTCTTAGCGGGTCCCGAAGACCACATATCCGAAGGAGCTTGTCCATCACACTGGATTCGCCACCAGGCAACACGAGACCGTCTAGACCATCCAGGTCAGACGCGTTTCTTACCTGGATGGTGGTGGCGCCCAATTCGCGAAGCACTGCTTCGTGTTCGGCCACATCGCCCTGGAGGGCGAGAACCCCAATCGTTGGCGTATTACCAGCCACGCTCGGCGAGGCGGTGCGGTGCGGGCAGGTCGGAGACGTTAATCCCCACCATTGCCTCACCCAAACCGCGTGAAGCGTCGGCGACAACGGATGCGTCGCGGAACTGCGCCGTTGCTTTCACGATCGCAGCGGCGCGCTCTGCAGGGTTACCGGATTTGAAGATTCCTGATCCCACGAAGACGCCATCAGCACCGAGCTGCATCATCATCGCCGCATCCGCAGGCGTCGCGATCCCGCCGGCGGTGAACATCACCACGGGAAGCTTTCCGGTCTGCGCAACCTCCACAATCAGGTCATACGGTGCCTGGTGATTTTTAGCGGCAACATAAAGCTCATCAGGGCTCATGGCCTGAAGCTGGCGAATTTCTCCGAAGATTGTGCGCAGGTGCTTGGTCGCTTCAGAGACGTCACCAGTTCCCGCTTCACCTTTGGAACGCACCATTGCCGCGCCCTCGTTGACGCGACGGAGCGCTTCGCCCAGGTTCGTCGCCCCACACACGAACGGAACGGTGAAGCCCCACTTTTCGATGTGGTTGACGTAGTCCGCAGGGCTAAGAACTTCGGATTCGTCGATGTAATCGACTTTGAGCGATTCCAAAATCTGGGCTTCCACGAAGTGACCGATACGAGCTTTTGCCATTACGGGAATCGACACCGTGTCGATGATGCCCTGAATCAAATCCGGGTCACTCATCCGAGCGACTCCGCCTTCGGCTCGAATATCCGCGGGAACCCGCTCCAATGCCATGACAGCGACGGCTCCGGCGTCTTCGGCAATCCTGGCCTGTTCTGGAGTGACGACATCCATGATGACGCCGCCTTTCAGCATCTCCGCAAGGCCTCTCTTAACTCGAGCAGTCCCGGCCTTTGGTGCGCTGTTCTTCTCGCTCATGGGCGATGTGTTCCTCTCGATAACGCTAGTAAAAAGATGCTCTCTAGGAGCGTGAAAAGTCTAACGGGTGGAACCTGAAGGCCATCCGGCGCGCAGCTGGTTTCGCATCTCCCCCAGAATTTGGGGAATGGCTTTAGTGCGGGCGATGATGGGGAAGAAGTTGGAATCTTGGCCCCACCGGGGAACCACATGCTGGTGAAGGTGGGCCTCTATTCCCGCGCCAGCAATACTGCCCTGGTTAATTCCCATGTTGAAACCTTGGGCACCAGACACCGCGCGAAGTGCTCGAATCGCGTCCTGCATCAACCTCGAAATCTCCGCCATTTCCTCCGGTGTGAGGTCGTCATAATTCGCAACATGACGATACGGCGAGATCAGAAGGTGCCCGGCGTTGTAGGGATAGAGATTGAGGACCACATAGGCCAGCTCTCCCCTGGCAACAACCAGTGAGTCATCTTCAGCCATGCCCGGCGCGACACAAAAAACACACCCAGCATCGGGAGCGCGATCTTCGCCCGTGAGGTAGGCCATCCGGTGTGGTGTCCACAGTCGCTGGAAAGCGTCAGGGACTCCTGGCAGCCCGGAGGGGTCTATCGGCTGCACACCCGGTGCGTCATCCGGCATGGGGGGTCCTCATGGCCTCGAGAATCATGGCGGTGGCTTCTGCCAGGGGGACCTGGTTCTGCTGCGTCCCATCGCGGAATCGGAAACTGACGGCGCCTGCCTGGCGGTCATCCTCCCCGGCAATCAGGAGAAAAGGAATCTTTCCCCTGGTGTGGGTGCGAATCTTTTTCTGCATCCGTTCATCAGAGTCATCCAGCTGGGCACGAACCCCGCTCTTTTTGAGGGTGTTCACAAACTCACCCAGGTAGTCGGCGAACTCTTCTGCCACCGGAATACCCATCACCTGAACCGGAGACAACCATGCGGGAAATGCACCGGCGTAGTGCTCGGTCAAGACACCAAAGAATCGCTCAATCGAACCGAATAAGGCCCGGTGGATCATGATGGGTGCTTGACGAGACCCATCATCGGCCTGGTACTCGAGGCCGAAACGCTCGGGCAGGTTGAAATCGAGCTGGATGGTCGACATTTGCCAGCTTCGGCCAATCGCGTCCCTCGCCTGCACCGAAATCTTTGGCCCATAAAACGCGGCCCCGCCAGGGTCGGGCACCAGAGTCAACCCGGAGGACTCCGCAACGCCTGCGAGCGTCTTGGTGGCTGATTCCCACAGCGCGTCATCCCCCACAAACTTGTCGCTGCCGGGATCTCTGGTGGAAAGCTCGAGGTAAAAATCTGTCAGTCCAAAATCGCCCAACAAGCCCAACACGAAGTCCAGCAGGTCCTTGAGCTCCTGCTCCAAGTCCTTTTCCGTCACAAAAATGTGGGCGTCATCCATCGTGAGCCCTCGCACCCGGGTCAAGCCGTGGACGACGCCGGATTTTTCATACCGATACACCGCGCCGAATTCAAACATCCGAAGCGGAAGCTCACGGTAAGAACGCTGGCGGGAGCGGTAGATAAGAATGTGGAAGGGGCAGTTCATCGGTTTCAGGTAGTAGTCCACGCCCGGTTTCGTGATTTCTCCCGCTTCATTGCGAACCTCGTCCATCCGCATGGGAGGAAACATGCCGTCTTTGTACCAGGAGAGATGGCCAGAAGTTTCAAAAAGATCAGATTTTGTGATGTGCGGGGTGTACACGAACTCATACCCGGCTTCTTCATGGCGCTTGCGAGAATAATCTTCCATCACCTTGCGAATAACCCCACCCTTGGGATGGAACACGGCAAGACCCGACCCAATGTCATCGGGGAAAGAAAACAGATCCAGCTCTTGACCGAGCTTCCGGTGATCGCGTTTTGCTGCTTCCTCGAGGCGCTCTAGGTGAGCCCGAAGGTCATCCTTGGTCGCCCACGCAGTCCCATAAATCCTCTGCAGCTGGGGATTCGCATCATTGCCGCGCCAGTAGGCGGCAGCCAGTCGTGTGAGTTTCCAGCCGTTTCCCAACATCCGAGTCGAGGGAACATGGGGGCCTCGACAAAGGTCCTTCCAGACCGTCTCCCCCGTCTTCGAATCGACGTTGTCGTAGATGGTCAATTCGCCAGCGCCGACCTCAACGCTTTCGCCGGAGTCTGACTGGCCGGCCACATCTTTCAGACCCACTAGTTCAAGTTTGTAAGGCTCGTGAGCAAGCTCAGCACGGGCTTCTTCAGCAGTGACCACGCGGCGCTGAAAGCGTTGACCCGCCTTCACAATGCGCTGCATTTCCTTTTCAATTGTGGAGAGGTCTTCGGGGCTGAAGGGCTCGGCCACATCGAAGTCGTAGTAGAAACCATCCGTGACCGGTGGGCCGATGCCCAGTTTCGCCTCGGGATTGATTGCCTGAACAGCCTGCGCTGCGACGTGGGCTGCCGAGTGTCGAAGTATCTCAAGGCCCTCTTCAGAGGTGATCATCACGGGCTTAACTTCCAGACCCTTTGGCACCGGAAGGAACAGATCATGCAAGGCGCCGTCGTACTCCACCGCCACAACACCCGGGGTATCGAAAAGTTCCGCTCCGGAGAGCCCACCGGGGGCGATTACGCCGGCTTGAGGGGAGTTATCCATCGTCACAAAAAACACTTTCGATTGCTGTCAGGTGCCCACCTAGCCTAGTGGCGCCCTTGGCCAAAGAATGGTGGGCGATACTGGGATCGAACCAGTGACCTCTTCCGTGTCAGTTATAAGCATGGGGTCCACTGATGTTCGCCTCTGTCGGAAAACCCCGTAACTTCCTCTTTTTTGCCTCCCCTGGACACAGGCGAACGTTGGCGGAATTGAGATAAAGGAGTCCCAGAAAGGAGTCCCACTGTGGCTACTGTGGGATGTACTCACACAGGCTCAGACCGAGCTCCAAGAGCGGCTCCAAGTCGAGCTTTGATCCATTACTACCATCAGGATCGTCCTTCCGAATGTCATCGACGTCCAAGTAGTCGTAAAACGGAGCCTCGGCGATTGCAGTGTCATTCAGCGCGTACCATTTGCGCCCCTCAGCGTCGGAGTAGGTGGACCAAACAATCTCACGAGCTCCTGGGATCCCTGCCGATTCGAGGCATTGAAGTGATCCACTCGTTGAGATGAATGGCCACGGATCGATACAACCGTCTTTCTCATCAAGGAACCAGCCTGTGGAGTCAAACAAGCACGGGTCGTCCTAATCCATTGCCGATTCGTCATCGGACCCTCGGGTGCGTCCTTCCCCGTCGATGGGCTTAGAAGACTGGAAATTCTCACACAGGCTAAGACCGGCCTCCACGAACGGCCCAATCTCGCCAGCACTCTTCCGAATCAGATCAATATCTGCGTGGTCGAAGACGCCA